>MNEX01000220.1 GCA_001917905.1 Acidobacteria bacterium 13_1_40CM_65_14 | reverse complement strand
CCGTCGCCGGAACCGGCAGAACGGCGTACGAGTGATCGCGGCCGAGCTCGCGGGTCGGCGAGAAGCGCACTCGGATGATGTCGGGTGTGATCGCCGTCACGGAAACGATTGACCGCGCGTCGCGAAAGGTCATCGACGAGGGCGAGCGGCCGGCGGGCTGCATCGCGCCGACGGTTGACCACTGCGCCTGGCCGGAGCTGGCGAGAAGAACGAAGATCACCGCGAGAGGCCATGTCTGCCGCGCCATTCGGTGCACGTGCCACCTCCGGAAAAACAGCCGCGCGATTATACTGGCCGCCCATGACCAGCCGATCTGACGCGCGTCCGGCGGTCACGATGATCAAAGCCCCGCTGTCGGGAATCCTCGTTGCGCTCGAAGACGTTCCGGATCCGGTCTTTGCGCAGAAGGTCGTCGGCGATGGGATCTCGATCGATCCCGTCACCGAGCAGCTGCTCGCGCCGTGCGACGGTCACGTCCAACAGCTCCATCGCTCCGGTCACGCGATCACGATCACCACCGACACGGGGATCGAAGTCCTCACGCACATCGGGCTCGACACCGTGTCGCTGAAAGGCCAGGGCTTCACGCCGCGCGTGGCGGTTGGGGACCAGGTGCGCGCCGGCGACCCCCTGATCGACTTCGATGCCGATTTCGTCGCGACACACGCGAAGAGCCTGCTGACGCAGATTATCGTGACGGCTCGCGACGCCGTCGTGCGACTCGACCCGGCGCGTGGACGCGTGCGGGCCGGCGAGGACGTGATCCTTCGTGTACGCGCCGAGCCTGCCGCTGGGAGCCTCGATCAAATCGATCACACAGGACGCGGCGTCGTGTCGAAGCCGGTGCGCGTGCCGAACCCGACGGGCCTGCACGCGCGGCCGGCGGCGGTTCTGGCGACGCTCGCGCGTCCGTTCCAGGCGGACGTGCGCCTGCGCCTTCGCGGCCGCGAAGCGAACGCCAAAAGTGTCGTCGCGGTCATGAGCCTCGATGTGGGTCACGGCGACGAAGTGGAGGTCGTGGCCGAAGGCCCGGAGGCCGATATCGCCGTGAAAACCGTCGCGTCTGCGCTCGCGAGCGGGCTCGGCGAACAAGGCGTCGTCACGTCACCGCCGGTGGAGCCATCAACCTCGCCGGACGTCGCCAGAAGCGTACGTCCCGCGCCGGTGAATCCGAACGTGCTCGTTGGCGTGGCGGCATCGGGCGGAGTGGCGATCGGCCGCCTGGTGCAGTTCCACCGGTCCGAGGTCAGCGTTCCTTCGCGAGGCGGGTCGGCCGACGCGGAGCGCCGCCGCCTCGAGTCGGCGCTTGCCGCAGCGAAGCGCCAGCTCGAAGAGATGCGCCTGCGTCTGCGCGGCGAAGCGGACTACGGCAAGGCCGCCATCTTCGCGGCGCAGGAGGAGATGCTCTCCGACCCCGAGCTCGTCGACGCCGCGACGCAGGGGATCGCGCGCGGACAATCCGCGGCGTTTGCGTGGCGGGCCGCCGCGGAGACCCATGCGGCGCTGCTGGCCGGACTCAAGAACGAGCTGCTGGCCGCGCGGGCCCAGGACGTGCGCGATGTGGGCCGGCGCGTACTTCACGGCATCGTCGGTCATCACGACGCGCGCGAGTACCCGGCCGACACGATTTTGATCGCCGAGGAGCTCACGCCGTCGGACGTCGCCGGGTTCGATCGCACGAGGGTTCTCGGGTTCGGCACGACGACAGGCGGCGCTTCGTCTCACGTCGCCATTCTTGCGCGTTCGTTCGAACTGCCGGCTGTGGCCGGCGTCGATCCGAGCGCGCTGACTGTTCCCGAAGGGACTCTCGTCATCCTCGACGGGACGCGAGGCGTGCTCACGCTGTCGCCGACCAGCGAAGTGATCGCGCAGATTCGCCGCCGTACCGCGGCGCGCACCGAGCGGCAGCGCCTCGAGCTTGCGCAGGCGCACGTCCCCGCCGTGACGCTCGACGGCCGGCGGATCGAAGTCGCCGCCAACGCGAGCGACGTCGCCGAGGCGATCCGCGCGGTGACCGTCGGCGCCGACGGGATTGGATTGCTGCGGACCGAGCTGCTGTTCATGGACCGCGTGACCCCGCCGTCCGAAGACGAACAGGCCGACGCCTATCGCGCCATCGTCCAGGCTCTTGGACCGGAGCGCACGACCATCATCCGCACGCTGGACGTCGGCGGCGACAAGCCGCTGCCGTATCTGCCGCTGCCAAAAGAAGACAATCCGTTTCTCGGCCTGCGCGGCCTGCGCGTCGGCCTCGATCGTCCGGACGTGCTGCGGACCCAGCTCCGCGCGATCCTTCGCGCATCTGCGGCCGGTCCCGTGCGCGTGATGTTCCCGATGGTCGCGACGCTCATCGAACTGCGCGATGCTCGAGCGATGCTTGACGAAGAGTGCCGCGCTCTGGGAACGGCGCCGATTCCAGTCGGCATCATGGTGGAAGTGCCGTCGGTCGCGCTGCTCGCGCCGGCATTCGCGCGCGAGGTCGATTTCTTCTCCATCGGCAGCAACGATCTCACGCAGTACACGCTCGCGATGGATCGTGGACATCCGAAGCTCGCCGCGCGCGTCGACGCGCTGAACCCTGCGGTGCTGCGGCTGATCGATCTCACGGTTCGCGCGGCTCACGAGCGCGGCAAATGGGTCGGCGTGTGCGGTGGCATGGCCGGCGATGCTCAGGCGGTTCCAATCCTCGTCGGCCTCGGCGTCGACGAGCTCAGCGTCAGCGTGCCCGCGATTGCGGCGGTGAAATCGCAGATCCGGACGCTGACGTTCGAGCAGTGCCGCGATCTCGCGTCGCGGGCCGTCGACGCCGACACCGAGCTCGATGTCCGTGCGATGAGCCCGGCATTTCTCGATTGATGTGAGATAGTCAAATCGTCGCGTCCGGAGGTGAAGCAGTGGGCCCGCTGAGCGGCGGCTTTACGGTCCTTCAGAAAATCGGTAAGGCGTTGATGCTGCCGGTGTCGGTACTGCCCGTGGCCGGCCTGCTGCTTGGCGTTGGGAGCGCGCACTTCGCCGCGCTGCCCGCGGTGCTCTCGAACGTGATGGCGCAGTCGGGCGGCGCCATTTTCGGCGCGCTGCCGCTCATCTTCGCCGTCGGTGTCGCGCTGGGGCTGACCGAAAACGACGGCGTCTCCGCGCTGGCGGCCACCGTCGGGTTCATGGTGCTCCTGGCGACGCTGGGCGTCATGGCGGCGTACTTCGGCCTGCCACCGAAGCCGCTGATGGGCATCGACTCGATGGACACCGGCGTCTTCGGCGGGATTCTCATCGGCGGGATCGCGGGTTATCTGTTCAAGCGGTACTACCGCATCCAGTTGCCGCCGTATCTGGGGTTCTTCGCGGGCAAACGGTTCGTGCCGATCGTCACCGCGTTCTGGGCGATCGGCCTCGGCGTGATCATGAGTCTGGTGTGGCCGCCCGTCCAGCGTGGGATTGACGCCTTTTCACGCTACGCCGCGTATGGCAATCCACAGCTGGCGGTGTTCATGTACGGCTTCGTCGAGCGTCTGCTGATTCCGTTCGGGCTGCACCATATCTGGAATGTGCCGTTCTTCTTTCAAATCGGTTCATTCGTGGACCCGTCCGGTAAAACCGTCACGGGAGACATCGCGCGCTTCTTCGCTCGCGATCCGACGGCAGGCATTCTCGGCGGTGCGTATCTGTTCAAGATGTGGGGTCTTCCCGCGGCCGCGATCGCGATTTGGCGGAGCGCGCGGCCGGAGAACCGCGCGCGCGTCGGCAGCATCATGGTGTCGGCGGCCTTCACCTCGTTCCTCACCGGCATCACCGAACCGATCGAGTTCTCGTTTCTCTTCGTCGCGCCGGTGCTGTACCTGATACACGCCATGCTCGCCGGCAGCGCGCAGTTCCTGTTCAGCATGCTCGGCGCACATCTCGGCTTCACCTTCTCGCAGGGCTTCATCGACTATGCGCTTTACTACGGGATGGACACGCGCCCATGGCTGGTGCTCGTGTTCGGTCCGGTGTACGCGCTGATCTATTACGGAGTGTTCCGCTTCGTCATCGAGCGGCTCGATCTCATGACGCCGGGTCGCGAGCGTGAAGAGGCGGCGGCCGTGACCGCCGCGGCTGGGGGACCGGACGACTTCGCGCGTGAGCTCGTGCTCGGCTTCGGCGGACGTCGCAACATCAAGAGCCTCGACGCGTGCATCACACGCCTGCGCGTGGAGCTGCACGATGTGTCGAAAGCCAGCCCCGACCGGCTCAGAGCACTCGGGGCGGCCGGTGTGATGAACGTCGGCCGCAGCCTCCAGGCCGTGTTTGGGACGCGGTCGGAGAACCTGAAGACAGACATGGAGGCGTATCTCAAAACGCCGGCAGCGGTGGAGGACGATGCGGCGTCGCCCGCAGTATCGGCGGTCGTCCAGACAGTGGCGGCCGCAGAACTCGTGGCCGCTCGCGACCCGGCCGCGGCCGCGAAGGCGACGGGTTACATCGACGCGCTCGGCGGCCGCGAGAACATCGAGCAGGTAGCCGCCTGCGCCGTGACGCGGCTGCGCGTCACTGTGCGAAACGCGAACGCCGTCGATGAGGAGGCGCTTGCGGCGGCGGGCGCCCAGGGATTGATGCACGTTGGCGATTCGGCCATGCACGTCATCGTCGGACCGCATGCCGACGAATACGCCGCGGCCATGCGATCGCAGCTCGTGTGACGGCAGTCAGGAAACGGAGCAGACGGAGGCAACGGATTCACAAACGGAGGAACAGAGGAACAGAGGACGAACGGAGAATACGGTTCGACGCGCGATGCCGCGACATCGGATGGTCGTTCTTCTCCGTTCGTTTCTCCGTTTTCTCCGTTTCTCCGTTTGTGAACCCCCGTTCGCTCCGTAAGCTCCGTTACCTCTACACGCGTGGTACCCTGCGCTGCCACGTGATTCGCGTCGCCCTGATTGGATACGGTTACGCTGGACGAACCTTCCATGCGCCGCTCATCCGCGCGACGCACGGGCTCGAGCTCGTCTTGGTCAATTCGCGCAACGCGCAACAGGTGCACGCGGATCTTCCGGACGTCGCCGTCGTGTCATCCGCAACCGACGTGTACGTCAACCCATCGGTTGATCTCGTCGTGATCGCGACGCCCAACGACACACACGTCGCGATCGCCACCGCGGCAATCCGCGCCGGAAAACACGTCGTCGTCGAGAAGCCTTTCGCACCGACGCTCGGCGAGGCGCGCGACCTCATGGCGCTGGCGCACAGAACCGGCCGGGTGCTCGCCGTGTTTCACAATCGGCGCTGGGACGGCGACTTTCTCGCGCTCAGAGACTTGATCTCCCGCTCAGTGCTCGGCGACGTCACACATTTCGAGTCTCATTTCGATCGGTATCGACCGCAGGTCCGCGTCCGATGGCGCGAGCAACCTGGCGCAGGATCCGGCCTCTGGTACGATCTCGGTCCACACCTCGTCGACCAGAGCCTGCAGCTGTTCGGGCTTCCCAATTGCGTGCTGGCAAGCCTTGCCGCGCAACGTCCCGGGGCGCAAACCGATGACTGGGCGCACGTGCTCCTCGATTACGGTCGTTTGCAGGTGATTCTTCACGTCTCACTGCTCGTCGCGGCGCGACTGCCGCGTTTCATCGTGCATGGACAGATCGCCAGTTGGGTGAAATACGGATTCGACCCTCAGGAGCGGCAGCTCGTCGCGGCGTTGCGGCGCGGCGATGACAGCGGTGGCGAGCGCGAGCATGCCATGTACATCGACGCCGTGACCGACAGTCAGAACGAGACGCCGATCCGGCACGGAGACTACGGTCAGTTCTACTCGCAGCTTCGGGATGCGCTCAACGGCGCGGGCCCCAATCCGGTCCCGCCGTCGCAGGCGCTCGCGGTGACGGCCGTGGTTGAAACTGCTGTCCGTTCATCGGCGGAGCGGCGAGCCGTGCCGTTGCCGCTGACGGTTTCGGAGGCGCGCGATTTCGCCATGTGACTGGAGTCCGGGCGCGCGACAGTTTGTGACAACTCAACGGCGATCTGCCCCTATAGTTGCCCTCGATCGACCACGTTCACAATCTTCGTAAAACTGTCAGCCTCGTCGCCGCGCCGCGTTTCAGAAGCCACTTTATATTTGCTCATGTGCGAAACGCCCGCGGCAGACGCTCTGCGCACCGCGTGCTTGGACGGTCTCTTCGGCGTTCGGTCTTGTTTGAGCGGCGGTCATCTCGATGAAGAGGAGTCTGGTAATGACGACGATCCCCAAGTCCGGTCAAGGCGTGTGGGCGCGACAGTGGTTGATCCTCGGCGTGGTCGTGTTGATGTCGATGATCGGCGTCAATGCGGCATTCGCTCAGAGCGTGTCATCGGGCACCATCGAAGGCACGGTTAAGGACGAGTCGAGCGGCGTCCTGCCCGGCGTGACGGTCACAGTGACCAGTCCTCAGCTGCAGGTCGGGCAGCTCGTTCAAGTGTCTGATACAGCCGGAAACTATAAGTTCGTCGACCTGCCGGCCGGCACCTATCGCCTGAAGGCCGAGCTTCCCGGATTCTCGACATCAGTTCGCGAAGACCTGCGGCTGACCGTCGGCTTCAACGCGCGCGTCGATCTCACGCTGAAGCTCGGTGCCATGGAAGAGTCGGTCACGGTCAGCGGGCAGAGTCCGGTCGTCGACGTCACGAGCACCGCGGCCAGCGTCGCCTTCACGAAGGAAGTTCTCGATTCGATTCCGCGCGGTCGCGACTTGCAGAACATATTTGCCATGGCGCCCGGCGTCACGCAGGCGGTCGCCGATGTCGGCGGCAGCACGATGGCTCAGCGCCAGAACCTGTCCAGCTATGGTGTGTTGTCCCAGCCGAAGCTCCAGGTCGAAGGCATGAACATCACGATGGGCGCGGACCAGAACACCGCGATCTACTTCAACGACAGCACGCTCGAAGAGGTGCAGATCAAGAGCTCGGGCAACGACGCGGAAGTGTCGGTGCCGGGTATCTCGATGGTCGCGATCATGAAGTCGGGCGGCAATACGTTCCACGGCACGTACCAAGGCTCCACGGAATCGCCGAAATTCCAGGCCGACAACTTGGACAGCGCGCTGCAGGCGCAGGGGCTCACCGCCACTTCACCGCTGAAGAACTTCTACGATGTCTCCGCGGATCTCGGCGGCCGGATCGTCCGCGACAAGTTGTGGTTCTACGGCGCGTACGGGCGGCAGGGGAAGAAGGAAGGCGTGCTCGGCTTCGCGTCCGGTCCGGGCGCCGACGGCAAGTACCTGACCGCCGACGATCCGCTCGCCGACTTCGAGACCTCGCTCGAGCAGCTCTCCTTCAAGATCTCCTACCAGCTCACGAAAAACAACCGGCTGGTCTACGCATGGCAGCGCGGCACCAAGGCGCAGCCGCAGAACAACGCCGACCGCTTCACGCCGCTCGAGTCGACGAGGGACTACAAGAATCCGACGGCGATTCAAAAGGTCGAGCTTCAAAGCATGATCAGTCCGCGTGTGCTCGTGAACGCCGTCGGCGGCTACAGCGGGTACGTGACCGATTACGACGCGGCCCGCTCGTACGCACGTGCGGATGCGCCGCCGCGGACGGACCTCGCGACGACGTTGAACACGGGCTCGGCGCCGCTGCATCAGAACAAGACCCGCGATCGCTTTCAAACCGACGACAGCATCAGCTTTTTTCCGGAGCGCTCCTTTGCCGGTAAGCACGAATTCAAGACCGGCATCAGTATTTATCTCGACAAGAGCTCCGACGGTTATTCGAATAACCTGGCCTGCAACTGCATCCTGTTCACCGACACGATCGGCGGCGTGCCGAATACGCCGTCGCAAATCAGGCTTTACAACACACCGGTCGTTCCAGCCGACCACGACAACATCTACGCGTGGTACTTCAAAGACAGCTGGCGGCCCACGAGCAAGGTCACCGTCAATCTCGGTATCCGCTGGGAGCGGCAGCACTCGTTCCTGCCCGCGCAGTCATATCCGGGCGCGCGTGATTGGCCGACGGTGTTTCCGGCCGGCGACTTCAAGCAAATCGAAGTGCAGAAGCTGACCCGCGCGGTGCCTCGCACCGGCGTCGCCTGGGACGTCGGCGGCAAATCGGTCGTGAAAGCGACCTTTGGACTCTACAACTACATGCTCGGCGATACGTATGCCGACGCGTTCAACAGGAACGCCACGGCGAACGCCACATTCAACTGGCACGACCTGAACGGCGACAAGCTGTATCAGCCGGGCGAAGTGAACCTCGATCTGAACAGTACGGACTTCCGGAGCATCACGGCGGCCAGCAACCGGATCCTGAATCCGAACCTGACGTCGCCGAACATCTGGGAAACCACGGCGAGCTTCGAGCGCGAGATGGCGGCGAACCTCGGCCTCCGCGTGATGTACGTCTACAAATCAGTCTCCGACTCCATCGTCAATTCCACGAACAACTCCGTCACGATCAACACGCTGCGTCCCTTCGGCGCCTGGAGCGTGCCGATCACACGCCGCGATCCAGGTCCCGACGGCGTGCTTGGCAACGCTGATGACGCGGGGAAAGTCACGTTTGCCGATTACAGCTCGGCGTACCGCGGCGCGGCGTTCGTGAACTCCCAGATCGTCAACGCTCCGAATACGGACCGGTACCACTCGGTCGAGTTCACGATGACGAAGCGCTTTTCCTCGAGATGGACGGGGCAGGTGTCGTATTTCACCGTGAAGAATCACCGGTGGATCTCGTCGGTTTTCAGCAGCCCCAACGATCAGTTCTTCCCGCTCGATGAAACCTGGTCGTGGGCCGGCAACGTCACGGGCAGCTATCGGATGCCCGGAGACGTGACGATCTCCGGATTTCTTCAGAGCAAGAACGGTGTGAAGGGACAGAGGACGTATATTTTCCGGCAGGTCGATCCGGACGGCGGTCTCGCGATCGCGCAGAACGGAAATACGACGATACGCCTCGAGCCGTAC
>MNEX01000090.1 GCA_001917905.1 Acidobacteria bacterium 13_1_40CM_65_14 | reverse complement strand
CGAATGATGGCTTGTAGGGACTTGACTCGCCGAGCTCCTCAGCATGCGCCCGCGCGATGCTCGCTACAACTCAATCTCCCTGCGCACGGAGGGTTGGATCGAATCGGCCATTACTCGTGGAGCGGACCTGTTGCGTCATCGACAAACTTTCGCCAAGCCACAGATTCCAGCGGAGATTGAAGAGTACCGCGATGAACGCTGGCGCCGCGAAGGGACGCGGCAGGTCGAGACCGCCTTCGACGCGGAACGCTTCATCGAGCAGATCGGCTTCGCCGCCTGCCTGACCGATTCCGGGCGACCAGGCCCGTCGCTCTACGTGGCAGTCTGTGGGCGCCGCGACGCCGTGATGCCACGCAACGTACAGAAAGACCCCGAGGCCTCGCTCACGTGGGGGTTGAAGGACGAGCTCGTGCGGCGCGGCAGGGTCTACTATGCCAAACTCGCCCGCGGCAAAACCATGTTCCTCGCCCCGCGCATGATCCCCTACTTTCACGCCGTCTGGGGGGTGCGCCGATCGGAGGAGCAACGGCGACTGAGCCGGAACGCCCAAGCGATCTTGCGCGTGCTTCGCAGGCAATGGGAGATGAGCACGGCGGACCTGCGCGATGAATCCGGCGTGAAAGACCGCAAGGCGTTCACCAGAGGCGTCGATGAACTCCAAGCCGCCATGATCGTGGTGCCGAGCGAGGTCTTCTATCAACCGAAGTTCACCTACATCTGGACGCTTGGCGTCGGACGGTTTCCCAAAGCGCTGCTCCGGCGCGTGAGTCGAGAAACTGCCCTACGCAGCTGGACGTGGCAATCGTGCGCTGGTCGCCGAAGGCTACGCGACGATGCCCGCCCCGGGGGTGTATCAGTTGGCCGCAAGACCGAACGACAAGCCTGCCGTGAACTGACTCGACCCCAAAACCAAACTCGCGTGGCATCTGAGCTGAGCAAGCGCAGTCGGACGCGCTGCGCATCTCAGCATCGCAGTCCGAGGCTCAGTGCCTTGCCAAATCGTCAGGGGCAGGATCGGCGAGCGTCAATCGACTCGTGTGATAGCTACTCGGTCCGGAGCGCGCGCATTGGCGAAATCGACGCTGCGCGGCTGGCGGGAATGAGCGCGGCGAAAAACGCGCAGGTGCTGAGCGAGACAGCGGCGACGGCGAGCGCGAGCGGATCCCAGAACGACACACCGTAGAGCTGAGCCGCGATCAGACGTCCGGCGCCGACGGCCAGAGGCAAGCCCAGGATCAATCCAATCACGACGCGGTTGAAGGCGCCGCGCAGGACCAGGTCGATCACCTTGGCGCGATCGGCGCCAAGCGCCATACGAATGCCGATCTCGTTCGTCCGCTGCGCAACGGTGTAAGCCGTCACGCCGTACAAACCGACGGCGGCCAGCAGCAGCGCGACGATCCCGAACAGTCCGGCGAGGCTCGCCACGGCGCGTTCCTGATTGAACGACAACTCCACCTGCTGCCGCATCGTCCGCACGCTGGTAATCGTGAGGTTGGGATCGACTTCAGACAGCGTCCTGGTGACGAGCGGCTCGATCGCGCCGGGCGATGCGTTGGTCACGAGCATGATGCCGCCGATGAAGTGCGACCGCAGCTCGAGGCGCTTCATCATCTCGTCCTTGTAATCGACGTGCTGCGCCAGCGGCACATAGAACATCGGACGCGCCGGTCTGTTCAGGCCCCCGCCTGCAAACTTCGCGTCGCGCACGACGCCGACGATGCGAAACGTACCGGCGTTTTCGGGCAGGTCCAGTCCGAACTGTTGGGCGAGCGGATCTTCGTCGCTCTTGAAAAAGCGCTTGACGAACGCCTCGTTGACGATCGCGACCGGTGCGGTGGTTTCGTTGTCCGCCGCGGTGAACGCACGGCCGCGCAGCATCGTCATGCCGAAGTTCTGAAGGTAGCTGGCACTGACACGATCCCAAGACGCGCCCGCCTGCTCGGCCATCTTCGGCGGGGGATGCCCCGCCACCAGGATCAGCTCGCCCCAGTTGTCGGTGAGCGGGTTGTACAGCGCCAGGCCCGATCCCTGCACGCCGGGCAGGCGATTGAGGCGATCCTCGAGCTCGCGGTAGAGCGCGGCCAACTTCGGCTGCGTGTAGCTCGCCGGCGGCCGGTTCAGGGACACGAGTACGCGTCCCTGCACCTCATAACCGAAGTCCTGACGTTCGAGCTTGCTCAAGCTTCGCGCCAGCATCGTCGCGCCGGCCACGAGCACGACAGACAGCGTCGCCTGAACGATCAAAAGCGCTTTCCGCGCCAGCGACGAATGATCGCCGGTGCTGCGGCCCGACCCACGCAACGCGTCGATCGGGTCGGTGCGCGTCGCAAACCACGCAGGCGCCGCGCCGAAGACGATGCCGGTCACGAGCGCCAGCCCGAACGCGAACGCGAGCACGAGGGGCGAAGGCCGCGTGCTGATGGGCAGGAACTGGACGTTCGTGAACGCCAGCGCGAGGAGCAGTCGCGCGGCGCCCATGGCGACGAGTAGTCCTGCAATCCCGCCGGCCACCGCGAGCAACACGCTTTCGACGAGCGCCTGCGTGACGATCTGCAGCCGCGAGGCGCCGACGGCGAGACGCACGGCCGTTTGTCCGCGCCGCGCGACCGCGCGCGCGAGCAGCAGGTTCGCAACGTTCGCGCACGCAATGAGCAGCACGAGCCCGCATACGGCCATCAGAATCTGCAGGCTGCGTCCGTACTCCTCTTTCATCACGCCGACGCCGGCGCCGGCAGGCACGACATTGATCACCTGCTTGGGCAGCATGCGGACCACATCGGGCATCCAGTTGGACGGGTATCCCGAGTCGTGCTGCATCCACTGCCGAAGAATGCCTGTCAGGCGCGGCCCCATCACTTCAGTCGAAGCGCCCGGCCGCAGCCGGCCAATCACGCGCAGCCACGCCGCGACCGGCTGGCGCAGCATCGTGCCGTCACCACTAATCAGCGGCTCCTGCTGCAGCGGAATCCAGAGGTCGGGAGGATTGCCCCGGAGGGTTTCGCCGAAGAATCCCGGCGGCGCGACCCCGATGGCCGTGAACGGATGGCCTTCGATGACCAACGTGGACCCGACGACCGACGCGTCTCCGCCGTACGTGCCCTGCCAGACGTGATGGCTGAGCACAGCGACCGGCGGAGCCGACGGCTTGTCGTCGTCTGGCGTGAATACTCGTCCGCCAAACGCGCCGATACCGAGCGTCGAGAAGTAGTTGCCGGTGACGTACTCGGATCGCAACGGTCTGGCCGCCACGTCCGCGTCCTGGCGCCGCACGCTCAAGCGCGGACCGCCGGCCTGGAACGCCGCCACTTCCTCGAACTCCGGTGTTTCGGCCTTCAACCGCTCGTAGAGCGGGAACGAAAACATGCCCCAGCGATCCTGCGGCCCTCCCTGCACGCAGCAGTTGTCGCCATCGCCGATGCGGTACAGACTCGCCGGATCGGCGACCGGCAGCGAGCGCAGCATCACCGCGTGGATCAACGTGAAGATGGCGGTGGTGCCGCCGATGCCCAGCGCGAGCGTGAGGACGGCCGCCGCGGTGAACACGCGCGAGAACCAGAACTGTCGGAGGGCGTAGCGGATGGCACCTGCAGCGTTCTCCATGCAGAGCACTTAGACGAGCGCAGCGTGGCCTGAGTTGTCTCTGGAGGCCGCGCACGTTGCGCGACTCTCGCGGCTCAGACCATTTCTTCTTCGCCGGGGTCTATGTCATGGCGTGTTCGATTCTGAAGCGGCGAGCCGTGACGGCGCGAATCCCCGAAGCCACTCTCTCACTTTCCCAGCGCACGGGGGAAGCGGATCGCACGCCAGCAGGTACAACACAACCGTCGTCAAGACGATGAGCGAGTAACTCAGGAGGACCACGGGCAAGTGGAGGTTGATGTAAACAAACAGAGTTGGATAGCAGAGCACGAAGGAGAGCGTCAGAAACGAGATGCGAAGGAGCGCATCGCGAACTCGTCTCGGATTCCTGAAGCCTTTCGCGACGCGACGATAGGCGTCGGTCTCATAGACCTCGATGGGCACTTTGAAGATGGTTTGCGTCAGCACGTACAGGAGTGCGCTGCAGAAGAGCGCAACCAATATCCGTGACGCGACGTCGCCGCTCCAGAAATACATGCCGACCCATACGAAGTACACGACGATGCTGAGATTCGTGAGCTGGACAGCAAGCCACACGTTCGTCCTGCCTGTCAGCCGCTGAAACTGACGACACGACCGTTCAGTCAGATTCAATATGGCTGAATCGATGTACGTCATCTTCCCTGGAACGATCGCACGCGTCGAGCGCACGGCAAATGACACTCTCCCTCAGACGAAAGAGACACCGTCCACACAAAAAGGTTTCAGCGTCCACGGGGCGCGGTCTCAGGCGAAGCCCGGGCTTCGCGATCACCCGAATGGCGGGCACTTGCTGACGATTTTCGAGGCCGGAGCCAGCGCTCCGGCAAAGTGGCGTCGTCTCTTCAGGTCCTTCCAGCATCCCGTGGACGATCCGATTTGCGAGGTCGACTCGAGCGGCCACAGGTCGTCCTGCTCGCAGCGACCACGCTCGTCCGGCTCCTCGGTTGCTTGAACTCGCAATCTTGCTGGCGCTCGTCGGCGTGTACGGCGTCACGTCGTTCGTCGTCTCACGCCGAACGCGGGAGATCGGCATCAGGGTCGCGCTCGGCGCGTCGCGCGGCACTGCGATGTGGTTGATCCTCACTCTCGGCCTGTTCGGCAGCGGCATCGACGTCATCATCGCCGCTTCCTGCGGGTGGTTCGCGATGTACTGATGGAACAGCAGCACATGCGCCGACGTCACCCACACGCTGTTGACGATGTCTCTCGACTTCGTAGCGCGAAGGCATTCGCCGAGCGAAAGCTCACTCGAGATCGAGCGCGGTCGGATGCGTGGGTTGATACAGACCGAGCTCGCCGCCGCTCGGCAGCTTGATCGTCGTCCTGATCCCCCAGTCCTCTTTTTCCACTTCCGTGCACGCGACCTTCTTCGCTTCGAGCGACTTCACGAACGCTTGAAGGTCGTCGCACATCAAGTACAGATGCGCGCCGAGCATTTTGTGACCGGCGTGCACGCGGCCCTCGTCGCGCTCAGCCGGATGCACGGCGAGCTCGGCGGGCGACATCCCGAAGATCAACCATCCGTGGCCGACGTCGACGTATCGGAACCCGAGGACGTTGCGGACGAATGCGCGATCCGCGTCAGCGTTGGTACTGTAAAGGAGAACGTGTGCGCCGATGATCCGGCTCATTTCGGGTCCACGAGCGCCTGATACACCATCGTCGGGAACTTCGTGCGCGTGTCGGTCGCGTTCGGCAGCATCTGCACCATGAACACGAGCACCAACCGCGCGTCCGGGTCGACGCGATAGGTGGTGCTGTACGCGCCCGCCCATCCAAACGCGCCCTGCGGATCCATGCCGTTCGCGCCGTAGCGATCGGTCGTCTCGAACCCGAGCCCGTATCCGAGTCCCGTCGTCGAATGCAGCGCGCCGACCTGATTGGTCGTCATCAACTGCACGGTCCGCGGCGCGAGAATGCGCACGCCGCCGAGCGCGCCGCCGTTGCGAATCATCTCGAGAAAGCGCGCGTAGTCGCGCGCCGTGGACAGCAGTCCCGCGCCGCCGGCGAAACTGCGACGCGGACCGTCGACGTAGTTGCCCTGTCCCTTCGGGCCATCCGGTGCGCGCACGATCTTCCCGTCGCGGCCGCTGGCGTACACAGCCGCGAGCCGCTCGCGCTGATTCGCCGGCAGATAGAACTGCGTGTCCTTCATGCCCAGCGGACCGGTGATCCGCGTGCGGATGAATTCGTCGAGCGGCGTGCCCGACGCGCGCTCGACCACGCAGCCGAGGATGTCCGTGTTGTAGCCGTACCCCCACGCCTCACCGGGCTGCGCGACGAACGGCAGCGTCGCGAGCCGCGCCATCGTGTCGCAGATCGGTTCGTTCTTGTCGGCGGTGTACCAGCCCATGCCGGCGGCCGGGCCCAGTCCTTTCGCTTCGTACAGCGACGCGACGTCGCGCTCGGTGCCGTACGAGATGCCGGCGCTGTGTGTCAGCAGATCGCGGATCGTGATCGGCCGCTTCGCGGGCACGATGTCAATGTTGCCAGGGTTGCCAGGGCTGCCAGGGCCGCCGCCGTCTTTGCGCACGGCGACCGTGGTCGTCGCGAACGCGGGGATGAAGCGGCTGACCGGATCACCGATGCCGATCTTTCCTTCCTCGACGAGCGAGAGAACCGCCACGCTCGTGATCGCTTTGGTCTGCGAGGCGATGCGGAAGATCGTGTCGGTCGCCATCTTCCGGCCGGCTTCTTTGTCGCTCCACCCGACGGCGCGCTCGTACACCGGCTGTCCGTCGCGCAGGACGAGCGCCACCGCACCGGCGAGCCGGTTCTCGTCGACGTACTGCTGCAGCACCGTGTCGAGGCGGGCGAGCCGCTCGGCGGAAAACGCGCTGCCATTGGCTGGCGGATGCTGCGCGGTCGCCGTCACGACGAAGAGCGCGAAGAGGAGCGAGAAGAGTGTCTTCATAGTGGTCTTTCTTTTACTGGCGCCGGGGCCCCACCCCCGGCGCGAACTAACGCTGACGCTTCGCCGCGGCGTCGCTTGGCCGCGGCTCAGCGTGGCCGCAGGCGCTCACACCAGCTTACGTCCGATGCCTAGCAAATGGGCGCTGACACCGAGAACCGATCGCTCCGATTCGAGCGCGCGCGCGGTCTCGAGGATGTCCTTCCGTAGCGCCTCGTCCTCCCACCGCGCCTCGAAGTCTGAGAGCATCCAACCGGGCCCTTCGACGCCGACCACGCGCACCTCCTCGAATCCTGCGCGTTCGAGCTCGGCGTGCAGATCCTCGGGTCGATGGAAATAGGCGGTCGTGAAGTACAGCGGATGACTCGAGTCGTTGCGATGCTGACCGTCAATCAGGTCGCGATCGCGAATCTGCACGAACGCGGGATCGAGCGTCAGCTTGCGCGTCAGGCCGTCGAGCGCGGAGGCGTATCGCGACACCGCGGCGACGGCGACGACACCGGACGCGGCAAGCACGCGAAAGGCTTCCCGCAGCGCGGTGTGGCGATCGTCCGCGGACGTCAGATGGTAGAGCGGCCCCATGACGAGCACGGCGGCAGCCGACGTGTCCGGCTGCGGCAGCGATCGCGCATCACCGACCGTGAGCGACGCGATCGGTTTCTCCAGCGCCGCGTTTTGCTTTCGAGCTTCGTCAATGAGACGTTGCGACGCGTCGACGAGCTGCACGTCGTAGCCTTGCGCGGCGAGCCATGTCGAGTACACACCCGCCGCACCGCCGACATCGACGACGCGCGCCGGCGGCTTCGGCAGCACGCGCGACAGAATCTCTTTCGTGCGCTCCAGCTCCAGACGCGACGCGCCCGACTGGAGGCGCGTCTCCTCGGCGAAGCGCTCGTAATAGGCGAGGACCTCCGGCGGAGGCTTCATCGTGCGAGCTTACTTCAGGTAAATCGCGCGCCAGGGATAGTCGAGGTTTGGCCACTCCCACACCGGACGACCATCCGCGTCGACGATGACGACGCGGTGCCCGTCGGGTTCACAGAGAAGAATCGCTCCGGCTGGCAGCTCTTGAATGCACGACACGCGTGATTCGGACTTGCGAAACCACATCGAGAGTCCCGCCGCATCGAGACGCGTCGAGCGCGCATGACGTCCTCCATGCCTCTGCCTTACGACGCATGACCCGCGCGTATGGTTCTATTGACTGATCAGGCTGAGAATGTTGCCGTCAGGGTCTTTGAACCACGCGGCCTTTGTTTTTCCCGTCAGATGCACATCGCCCTCGCGTTTTGCACCCGGGAAGTCGTAGTGCTCGAACACGACGCCCTTCGCCTTCAGCGCTTGCACCACCCCTTCGATGTTGTCACCAACCGACCACGTCGCTGCCGTCGCCTTGTTCGTTCCGGCGTATTGCGACCGATAAACCAGGACCATCGAGTTTCCGCTCTTGTAGACGAGCACTCCGGGTTCCTGAGCACCGGTCGTCGCCGGCTTCAGGCCGAGCGTGCCTTCGTAGAATTTCTTGGCCACGTTCACATCCTTGACGGCAATCGTGGCAGCGGCGTCTTTGTCTCCCAGCACACCAACCTCCTCTCGGCGTCGTGTGAATGAATCCCGAGTGAGCGATTCTACCGTCGTTGTTGACAGGTGGCCCGCCCGGACCTAGCATCCGCCGTGCACAGGAGGGCTGAGTGTTGAAACAATTCGTCACCGGCGCGGTGCTTGCCGCGAGTGTTCTCTATGCGGGCGCGGCGTCGGCGCAGCCGCCCGCCACGACGACCCAGCCCGCCCAGGCGACCACGACAACCGAGGCCCCGAAACCGAATGACTACAGCGACGGCAAAGCCTGGCTCTGCCGTCCGGGCCGCGCCGACGACGCCTGCGCGATCGATCACACGACGACGATTGTCGCCGCCGACGGCAAGCTGACGCGCGAAACGTGGAAGGTCGATCCGAACGCGCCGGTCGATTGCTTCTACGTCTACCCGACGATCTCCACCGATCCGACGCCGAACAGCGACATGACCGCCGATCCGGCGGAGCTCAACGTCATCAAACAGCAGTTCGCGCGCCTCGGATCGAAATGCCGTCCGTACGCGCCGCTCTATCGTCAGGTGACGCTCGCCGGCCTCCAGCGCCTGCTCGCAGGCGGCGGCGGCGGTGGTTCGCTCGAGCGCGGCGTGCAGTACGACGATGTCCGCGACGCGTGGAGCTCCTACCTGAAGAACGACAACAACGGCCGCGGCTTCGTCCTCGTCGCGCACTCGCAGGGATCCTTCATCCTGAATCGACTGATCCGCGAAGAGATCGACGGCAAGCCGATTCAATCGAAGATGCTGTCGGCGATGCTGCTGGGGACCGTGATTGCCGTGCCGAAGGGCAAAGACGTCGGCGGCTCGTTCCAGCACGTGCCGCTCTGCCACTCGGCCACGCAGCTCGGGTGCGTCATCACGTTCGCGTCG
Organism: Acidobacteria bacterium 13_1_40CM_65_14; assembly: GCA_001917905.1. Taxonomy (GTDB): domain Bacteria; phylum Acidobacteriota; class Vicinamibacteria; order Vicinamibacterales; family CAVVIG01; genus QHWF01. Next base: position 11,968 of record MNEX01000090.1, on the reverse strand, counting down.
TACCGATCGACGATTCCGCCGCCAGCCAACACGCTCTTCGGACGAGTGCCCGATCCGAACATGGCCGCCGCGTGCACGAACCCCGCGGCGCTCGGCGGCGGCAGCGGCGAGCTCCACGCGTATCTCGACAAGACCGGCAAGACGATCACGAGCACCATCGCGCCCAAGCCGTGGGTGACGCCCGAGCAGCCGATCGACACGCCGTGGGTCAGCGTCCCCGGATTGCTGACGGCCAGATGCACGTCGAACGACAACGCGAGCGGCTATCTGGAGGTGACGGTCAACGGAAACCCCGACGACCCGCGCGTCGACGACATCGTCGGCGACATCGGCCGGCCCGGAAGTCCGCTGGCGAACTGGGGCCTGCACCTCATCGACGTCAATCTCGTGATGGGGAATCTCGTCGACATCGTTGGTCAGCAGACCAGGGCGTATATGGCGAAAGGCGCGAGCAGATAAGGAGGCGTCATGGCCGAGAAGCTGCTGCAGGTGAACTTCGGGTTGAACGTCGCACCGGCGGAATACACGCAGATCTGCGTGGCCGTCGCCGAGAGCTTTGCGAAAGTGCCGGGCCTTCGGTGGAAGGTGTGGTTCATCGACGAGCGAAAACGCGAAGCGGGCGGCATTTACCTCTTCGACGATCAGCGCGCGCTCGACGCGTTCGCGTCGAGCGATCTCGCGAAAACGATCGCGACGCATCCGGCGCTGAAGAACGTCACGATGCGCGCGTCCGACATCATGCCCGAGGTGACGGCGGTCACGCGTGGTCCCATCGGCACGACCATGAACGCGTGAGACAGGACGCTCGGCTAAAGAGGATGTGAAGAAATCACGTCAACGCAAAGGCCGCGAAGACCGCAAAGGAAGAATCTTTCGAAAAGATGCTTTGCGCGCTTTGCGATCTTTGCGTTCAACGTGATTCTTTCACACGCTCTTAGGAGCCGAGCGAGAGTCGCCGTTCCAGCACGCGCATCGATTCCAGAAACTCGTCGACAGCCGGATCGTGATCCTCGCGCGCCCACGCGACGGAGAGCGCCGCGGCGACGTACGCGAACGACGCCACGCGTTGCGCGTCGAGGCGGGTGGCATCCGGCAGAAACGCCAGACGCCGCTCGATCGCTTCCGACAGCGGCAACGCGTCACGCGCAGAGGGCATCGGACGGCCGACCAGGTAGCCGATGTCGAACGCGGGATCGCCGATGAAGCCTTTCGGATCGATCAGCAGATGACCGGCGCGATCCGACGTCAGGATGTTGTCGTAGTGAAGGTCCCCGTGCAGCAGAACCGGTTGGACTGAATCGGCGAGCAGCTCCGAACGCAGCGCCTTCGCGCGCGCGAATTCGGCGCCGTTGAGCGCGCTCGCGACGTCGGCGAGCGGCGTGGCGACAGAATCCGCGGGAACAGGAGGCCATCCCGCCGAGAGGAGCTCGGCGACGATCCTCATCGCCTCGTCTTCGGAGGCAATAGACGCGAGCGTCATTCCGGGCCGCACTCGCTCGAGAATGATCGCGCGTTCTTCGAGTCTGACTTCGAGCACTCTGACGGCGCGCTCCTCTCCAAACGCGCGCAGCGCCTCGACCTCCGTGTGAAGCTGTCGTCTATCAGCGAATGTTTTGAGGAACGTGGTCACGAGACAGTCATGGTCGCGGCACGGTCCAACACTTCAACGTGAAGTCAACTCGTAGCGCAGCCCTTGAAGAAATCGCGCTCAGGTGGCGTCCGGCTTCAGCCGGACCCCGACAGGTCGCTGTCATCGTCCCGCCAGAAATCGCACGACTTGCTCGGTGAACCGCTCGCGTGCATCGATGTTCACGATGTGTCCCGCGCCGGGCATCGTCACGAGCTTCGCGCCGGCGATGCCGGTCGCAAGGACATTGGCCGCTTCGACGATGTGAGGGAGATCGCGATCGCCGACGATCACGAGCGCCGGCACCTTGATCTCGGACAGCCGTTTGATGGCGGGCGGTGTCAGCGGCTGCACGGGATTCGTGCGAAACGTCCACACCCGGCTATTGCTCATCACGAGCTCCCGCAGCGTCGCGGCCGCGCTGGTGTCGCTGCGCAGCGTCATGATCGGTGTCTCCGCCCAGAGCGAGGCGGCCCGTTCCGGCTCGCCCGCAGTGGCGGCCTGAAGGACGGGCTGCATCCAGGGGAGCGGCGGCATCGCCATGCCGCCGACACCCGGCGCGGTCAGCACGAGCCGCGTCACACGATCCGGATACGCGAGCGCGAAGTCGGTGGCGACCTGTGCCCCGGCAGACAACCCGACGAGCGCCGCGCGCCGCACGTCGACCGCGTCCAGCACGCTGCGAAGATCGTCGCTGGTCGAGTACGGCGATGAGGGCGGATCGGACTTGCCGTGCCCGCGCAGATCGTAGCGAATCACCGTGAAGCGCCCTTGAAGCGCCGGCATCTGCGGATCCCACATGCGGCGATCGATGCTGAACCCGTGAATCAGGACGACCGGATCGCCGGCGCCGGAGACTTCATAGTAGAGACCAGCAGACGAAGTGCCGGTCCGCGGTTGCGCGTTCGCGATGAACGGCAAGCACGCGACCACGAGCAGCGAGCGCAGGATCGATCGTTTACGGCTGACGTTTGAAGAGACCAACGTATGCCGCCTTTCCACGTACGTGCCCTGCCATTCCGGTCACGACCGCGGCGCGGGTTTGCGGTGGCAACGCGCCGACCGCGGGCACGTCGAGCGTCGCGTCGAGCGCGAACAACTCGAACACATAATGATGCGCCGGGCCTGATGCCAACGCGCCAGGCCCTCTGTAGCTTGCACCGGTCGCGCTGATCTGACGCGTACCGTCCGGAAGCTGCGAACCTGGCGGCACGCGCTCGGGCAGGCCGGTCGCGGTTCCCGGAATGTTCCAGAGCATCCAATGAAGGAGATCGTCGGTGCCGTTGCCGATGGCCGCATCGACGTCGTGGAAAATCAACACGAAGCTCGCCGCGCCCTCTGGCACGTTGCTCCATGCGAGCGGCGGCGACGCTTCTTCGCCGGCTTGCGTGTACTTCACAGGCATCTGACCACCGTCGGCCCACGCGCTCGATGTCAGCGTCATCACCGGCACGGCGCCACGTCCGCCGCGTCCTCCCCTGGCGCCGGGCGCGCCGGGTTGTCCGCCGGGCGGCGGCGCGCCGCGCTGCGGCGTCTGCGCGTCGACGGCGAACGCGCAGCTCATCGCGATCAGAAGCAGGCTCAGTCGCACGAGTCGCGAGACCGCCGCACCATCTCCACCACACGGGACACGGAGGACAGGAGGTTCAAAGCCGTGGTGACGAGCTGAACTCTGCAGCGCGCTCATAGATGCCCGCTACTTGAAACTCGCGGGCTGTTTCTTCCGCCACTCGTCGTAGCGCATGCGAAGCGTTTTCACGGGATTCAGGTTCTCGCCTTCCTTGATCACGTTGGGTCCATGATCCGGTGCGGGCTGCGACACATTGATGTACATCGCGTACTTGCCGTTGTTGTGCGAGTCGCCGTTGGTGTCATTCTTCTCGGCCATCAGGATGTACGCGACGTGCGCCGTCTTGCCGTCGCACGGAATCTTCGGCTTCGATCCGTCGCTTGGCCACGGCGGACACGTGCAGCGGCTGTCGCCGCCGGATCCGTCGGCCGCTTCCATCGCGGCCATCACGCGATCCGTGATCGCGCCGTTCGTGTTCAAGAACGCCTGCACCGCGTTCGGCACGACCTGACCGGGCCGCAGAATGTTGCCCTGGATCGAATAGAAGATCTCGGTGCCGGGCACTTGTCCCTGAATGTCCTGGGAGACGTAACCGTTGGTGAGCCCCGAGTGTCCCGCGCGGCGGCCCTGCAGATCGAGGATGCCGAACTGTCGGCTCTGAAACGCCGGATCTTTGCTCAGCAGCTCGACGATCGCTTTGGGATCGGTGCCCTTCTGCAGCTCCTGATACACGAGCATCTGGTTCGCGTGCGTACCATCCACCGCGGCCTGACACGCGGCGACGCCTTTGCCGGGCACGACGACGGCCTGCACGCCCTTCAGGAACTCGTCATTCTGATCGACGCATGTAGCCGAAGCGATCACGACGCGGTTCGTGCTGCGATCAACGGCAATCACCGACCACGTGGCGAATGCGGACGAAGGCAACGCCAGCAGCGAGAGAAGAACCAGGACTGTTCGGCGCATGGCGGTTGATTGTATCCTTCCCTCCGGAGATCACAGATGCTGAAACGATATGCACGAACGCTCGTCGCGCTGTTGGCCGTTGCGGTGGGTGTTGCGGGAGTGGCGTCGGCGCAAGACAAGAATCCGCGAATCGGGAAGTGGAAGCTGAAATCAGAGGCGCCGCCGCCGGCCATCAACATCATGACCTACGAGCCGTTCGGCAAGGGCGGCATGAGGGTCACCGTCGAATCGAAGAACGGCGAAGGGCGCGAGACGAAGTGGACCTATACGACGATGTTCGACGGGAAGGACGAGCCGGTGTTGGGACATCCGAGCGCCGATACGACGTCGGTGAAAAAGATCGACGACCGCACCACCGAGATCGTCAACAAGAAGGCAGGCAAGGTGATTCAGATCATCACGAACGTGATCTCGGAAGACGGCAAGACGATCAACAACACCTACAAGAATTTCGACGCGGAGGGAAAACCGACGAGGACGACCACAGCGGTGTACGAACGGATTCAGTAGGTGGCATCAGCGTTGCTCTGAAGAGGAGCAACACTGCGCTCGGCCGCCGCACTGGCAGGCCGACAACATCCCCGGAACGCTCCTACACCACGGACGGGAGGCAGCAACAAGCCTCCCGGCACGCCATGTACGCGATTCTCCACAGAAACCAGGCACACCCGGAGCCGTCAGCCCCTGCCTGTGCACCACGGACGATTGACTCTGTTGTCGTGAGGAGGATTAAAGGATAACACAGACTACTCACGAAGTAGGAATCCTTTACACATGAGCGGTGCGGATGTTCAGTTGAAACCTCAGCCGTTTCGCGGCGCGTGAGACCTCCTCGCGCGAACAACCTCGGCGCGCACCCACTTGTCCTACGCGCGTTGCCCATCGCTAAGTCGCCACAGGCCGAGTCCGCAGGGCGGTGACTTCGATCTCAATCCGGATGCGCGGATCGGCCAGTCCTGCGGAAATCATCATCGCTGCAGGCCGAACCTCGCCGAAGTGCTTGCGCAGCGCTGGCCAGCACTGCGGAAAATCGTCGGCCTTCGGGAGCACGTAGATGACGCGCACGACGTCGCGCAGGCTCGCGCCCGCCTGCGCGAGCGCCGACTCGATGTTGCGCAGGCACTGCTCGGCCTGCTCGACGATGTCGTCCGAGATCGTCATCGACGCGTAGTCGAATCCGGTGGTGCCGGAGACGAAGACCCAGTCGCCGTCCGCGACCGCACGCGAGTAGCCGACTTCCTTCTCGAAGGTCGAGCCCGAACTGATCAGTCGTCGCGTCACGACGGCCTCCCTTCCGCTGTTGTTGTTTTCTTTGCGGCCTTCGCGGCCTTTGCGTTCTTCGTCCGGCGGTTCGATTGTAGGATACGCGCGTGAAGCCCTTGTTCTTCGCCTCGCCCGCGGAGTGGCGCCGCTGGCTCGTCGCGCATCACGCCCGCAAGGACGAGCTCTGGGTCGGTTTCCACAAGCGATCGACAGGCAAACCGAGCCTGACGTGGCCCGAGTCGGTCGACGAGGCGCTCTGCTTCGGGTGGATTGACGGCCTGCGCAAGAGCGTCGACGCCGAGCGCTACATGATTCGGTTCACGCCGCGGCGTACCGGCAGCATCTGGAGCGCGGTGAACGTGCGGCGCGTCGCCGAGCTCACCAAGCGCCGGCGGATGCGAGCTGCCGGTGTGCGCGCGTTCAAAGCCCGGTCAGCTGCGAAAACCGCCATCTACAGCTTCGAGCAGCGAAAGACGGCGCGTCTGCCGCCGGCCTACATGAAACAGTTCAAGGCGAACGCCGCCGCGTGGCGCTTCTTCACGGCGCAGGCGCCGTGGTATCAGCGGACGACGACGTGGTGGGTGATCAGCGCCAAGCAGGAACCGACGCGACTGAAACGGCTGGCCAGGCTGATCGACGATTCGGCGAACGGCCGCCGGATTGATCTGATGAAACCCACGAATGCTTAATCAGTGCGTTCCCATCTCCCCTGAACCGGCACGGCCTCGCCTTCGCCGGGCCAGGGCGGCATCGTCACGCCGAGCGCCGCAAGCGGTTCCGATCCGGTTGCACGAAATTGGAAATGGGTGCCGAGCGGAATCGTGAGGCACACGCCGGATTCCACCGCCACGATCTCTTCGCGATCGCCCTGCTTCCGCCACATCTCGCCAGAGCCTGAAAGGAAGAACCATATTTCTTCGACGGTTCGATGGGTGACGGCTATCGACGTGTGACCCGGTCGAAGCTCGAAATGCGCCATCCCACCGCCGCCGAGCCCCAGCAGGATCCGCACATCGGATCCATCCGGCGCCACCGCATCGCGCGCCGCGGGCAATCGCTTCGTGTTGAACTCGCTCATCGTTCCCTCGCGTGTTCTTCGCGCGCATGGCGTCAATCGCTTTCCGGTCGGCGTGCTAACGCCCTTTTCTCGTCGGCGGCGTGCTTGATCCGCTACGCTGATCAAACACAATGGAGCGCCGCTACACCGAATCGAAACCGCGGTAGCATCGGCCGTTCTGCTGACGACAGTGAGGTTACATGGCGAAAAAAAGGGTCGCACGAAAAAAGGTCGCGAAGTCGACGACACGGCGCAAGAGTGCGAAGCCGCGACCAACGGCACCGGATCCGCTGCTCGCGAACGTGAAAGGCGCCGAGCGACGCGAAATCGGCCGCGTGAAGCTCGAGGTGGGACGCGCCGGCGCGGCGCGCGTCAAGCGCATGATCTATCCGGCCGGGTTTCGCTGGTCGCGCGACATGAAGCCGGTCGTCGGCACCGACCTCTGCATGCACGCCCACGTCGGGTTCCTCGCGCGCGGCGAGATCCACATCGAGTATGCCGACGGCTGTGTCGTCGAACACCGGGCGCCGCAGATCGTCGCGATCGAGCCGGGCCACGACGGGTGGGTCGTCGGCAAGGCGCCGGTCGTGCTGATCGAATTCGACTTCGAGGGCGACACCATCCGCCGTCTCGGCATGCCCGACGCCCATCGTCATTCGTAACGTTCGCCGCCGTTCGGCGAGAGCGCGAACACGCCACCGGAATGCTCCCGGCCATGGTCGAACGCGACGATCTCGACGTCGCGGACGCTGCATTGGGCGGCCGGCACGCCGACGGTCTCGACGAACCGCATCACGTCGGCCCACGCGGAGGCGCTCAGCGACGCGCAGTACGCGACCGACATGTGAAAGATCCAGTCGTCAATCCGCACCGTGCCATTATCGCCGCTTGAAGAACTGCACCGCGCGCTCGTGACGCTCCGCGGCCGCCCTCGAGGCGAACGTGCCGAGATTGCGGCGCGTACCTGTCTTGGGATCCTTCTTGCGGGAGTAGAGCCGGTACTTGCCCGACGCGAGCTTGCGGATCATCGCGGCATCTTAACAGACCGTGGCGCTGGCAGTTTCTGCCTCGATCCAGCGGCGTATCACTGACCGGGATGGAATTGCCGCTCGACGTGGGCCTCCACCTCCGGGCGGTAGAAGTACACCTCCCGCAGATAGCCGGTGGCGTACCGCGCAGCTTGATCGTTGAAGTGAGGAGAGTTGGGATAGCCGCTCTCTCCCCCGGCCGTGATCGCCTTCGCCCGCACGCGATCGCCGAACTCGACGACCGCCACGAAGCTGTTCCCGCTGGTGCCGTACATCTTCTTCGTCCCTTTATACGTGCGCGCACCGAATGACGCCAGCGAGCCCCATCGCGCCGAGGTGAACCCAACAGGAATGCTCGGTCCTGCGTCGTTGAAGGGCTGGACGATGTCGCCGGTGAGACGCTGGAACCGATTGATCTCGCCCCACTGAGTTTTCCAGCTCCCGAAGTCGCTCGCGAGTTTGTCGGACGCCGCGGACAACGCCTGCAGCAGCTCCTCCGCGTCCGCCTTGTTGACGATGTAGGTGTCGGCTGACATGCCGGCCTGTCGCGCAGCGTCTGCCACGCGCCGTCCAAGCTCTTCGCCCCAGTACACCGCGAGCGAGGTCGGCACCGACGTCACCGACCACCGGCGGTCCCACGCTTTCAGGAGCGCGATCTGCTCGGATAATTTCTTCTTCAGCGGATTGGCGGCTGGCATCTTGTCGTACGCCTTGACGAGCGCGGGGATCTGATCCTCGAACGCCGGAAGGTAGCTGTCGTAGGCCGCCGCGATGAGCGAATCCTGCGTGAAGTCCTTCTTGTTCTCCAGAACTCTGATCGCGTGAATGCCGCGCGGGTTCTCACCGTTGCGCTCGACGTAGACAGGATAGTCTGCCTTCTTCGGACTGTTCGGGCCGGCCGCCGACCACGGCCAGTTGTTCGTGTTGTAGAGCCAGCCGCTGGCAGGGTTGCGCAAGCCCGGCGTCTCGTCGATCGACAGCACACCGTTCCACTCCGTCACCGGATCGCTGCCGTCGACCGGCTTGGTCCAGTCGAACTTCGTGTCACGCTTCGGAATGAAATTCGAGTGGAAGTACGCGATGGTCCCGTCGGCGTCGGCATAGATCGTGTTGTTCGACGAGTTGGTGTGCAGCTCCATCGAGTCGCGGAACGCCTTGTAGCTCTTCGCCTTCGTCCGCGTGTACGACTGCGTGAGCGCTTTGACCGGCTCCTGCATCAGCCTGACGCTCACCCACTTGGCATTGTCCCCAGGGGCTTCACGGACGATCGGCCCGTGATGCGTCCGGTAGATGGTGAATTCCTTCTGCGCCATCGTATTGCCGCTCTTGTACGGCACGCTGATCTTCGTCGTCGTCACCGGCCGCTCTTCGCTGCCGAACTTGTAGGCGAAGCCGTCACCCTTCTTGACCACCGTTTCCAGGTACTCGTCGATGTTGTCCACGCCGCTCGAGGTGTGCATCCACCCCGCGCGCTCGTTGAATCCCTGGTAGATGAAGAACTGGCCCCACGTCAGCGCGCCGTAGGCATTCAATCCTTCTTCGCTGACCATCTGCGCTTCCGATCGGAAGAAGAACGATGTGTGGGGATTGATCAGCAGCAGCGAGTGGCGACCGGTCGTGTTCGACGGCGCGATCGCAATGCCGTTCGATCCAGTGGGCTCCACGTACGGCGACACGGGCTCGAACAACGCCTGCGTCCCCTGCCTCCTGGGTCCGCTTCCGTAGAACGCCTCGAGCTGCGTGAGGTTGACGCGCTCGATGTCGCCGCCGATGCTGCCCTCGCTGAAGGTGAGCGCCATCCACGGCTCGAATCGCTTGATGACCCGGGGCTTCACCTGCGGATGCTTCGCGAGGTAGTAGTTCAGACCGTCCGCGTACGCGTTCATCAGTGTCTTCAACCACGCCGGGCTCGATTCGTACTTCGCTTTCATGTCCGCCGGATCGATGAAGATCTTCATGCGCAGGTCGCGGTACACCTCGGCCTCGCCCTCGGCCTCCGCCAGCCGGCCCATGGCGTTCAGGTAGTTCGTCTCCACGCGGTTGAAGTCGTCTTCGGCCTGGGCGTACATCACGCCGAAGACGGCGTCGGCGTCGGTCTTCCCGTAGACATGCGCGATGCCCCAGTTGTCTCTGATGATCGTGATGTTCTGGGCCTGCCGCTCCCAGCCCGCGGTTTCTGTCTGCGCGGTCGGCTGTGTGGTGCATGACGCGGATAGAAGTGCGAAGCCGAGCATGAGTTTCTTCATGACGCGGGATTGTGCCACAGAAAATCCGTGCCGGTGGCTGGCCGTTCCTGTGCTACCGCCAGGGGCGTAAAAGAGGGCTCCGCCATCACCAATAAGTACTTGGAGGACGTGATCAAGCTCAGGGTGTGACGGATCCGCGTTCCTGGTAGAGCCCGAACAGGTTGCCGGCGGGATCCCGAAACGTGGCGTATGCCTCGCCGCCTGCGCTGATCGGCGTCAGCGGCGTGACCGCCTGGCCTCCAGCCGCGGCTATTCTCTGCAGCGTGTCCGCGATGCTATCGACCATCACGTGCGTCAACACACCGGGCTCGCGAGATGGTTGCCGTCCAAGCACCCACGATCCGCTCACACCGCCCGTCGTGTCGTCGAACGAGCGTTCGCCATCCCCGCGGACCCTGACGTGCCAGCCAAAGACGTTCGCATAAAATCCCGCCGAGGCCTCGACGTCGATGGCCGGGATTTCCAGATAGCAGATCTTTCCGTTCGGCATGACTCACGTCCTCTTGCGCGTATCAATCCGCCAATCAAATTACCCGATTACCAGATCATCCAATTACCAAATTCGGCGCTGCGTGATCTCCTTCTCGATGGCAGCGAGGTCAGTCTTTGCCTCGGCCAGCGTCGCTCGCATCGTCTCCGTCGGCGCGGACATCGTCCCCGTCCGTGCGCCGGAGCCGACGAACGCGGTGATGAGGCCGTTCAGCCGCGAGCGGCGCTTGATCGCTTTCGCGCTTTGGCTTTCCGTCGGGCGCGGCGCGTCGGCTGCTGTGTCTGGTTCGCCGGCGCTGAATGGCGCCGCGTGGCCTTTTCGAGACGACGGGCCGGTACGCCAGTGAGCATGCCTTCTGCACTCAAATCTTCGTCGATGTCCGGCCAATGAACTCCGTGCCCATCACCAATCAACTTCCAGTTCCCCCGTTGGGCCGGGGTCGCCTCGGAAAGGCGCCAGGACCATACAAGAGGGACGCAGAACCAGCACGGTTGCGGAATGCCTGGATCTTCGGCATTCAGCTCAACCACACGCCACATCATTTCAGGCTCTCAACGATCTTCCAAGTCCGGCTAACGTTGCGCTTCAGCCGCGGCGCTTCATGATCGCGCCAAGCGCCGACGGCTGCAAGCGCCGGTTCGGCGGCATGAACGAACGCAGTCCTCTGCGCACCTATTCGCCTGCTGGTGAAGTCGTCTTCCCGGCGCGAAGTGATTGGAAGTAGCGTTCCCACCGGCCGCGAACGTCGTCTTCGGTGAGGCCGCTGTCGTATGCGGGTGAATCAATCGGCTGCGCCCGTTGAACTCGCACCAGCACAACCTCTCGGATGGCGCTCACCATGGACCCTCGCTCCTTGTAGAACGCAATCGCCTTGTCGTAGAGCGCTCCGGATTCGAGAACGGAGGCGACGCCCTTGAAGCTATAGCCCTTGCGGAGCAATGGATCAACGACGTTGACTTCCACACTGGCGTTCTGTCGGAGATTCGCGAGGGTGCCCGGTGACCGGATGTTGGCGACACCAGGTGGTCGTCGTCCCAAACGGCGGTAGTGCCCTTCGGCGAGAGATTCGGAGTACCGTCGGGACAGACCGTGGCGACAAAGCCAAGATGTTGCTCCTCCACGACTCGCTTCATGTCAGCAGTAAGGAGGCCCATGGATCTCCGATTCACATGCCCGCCCAACGTGCGGCTTGAGCCGCGCGCCCGGCGACAGATCAGCGCGCGCGGTTGGCGCGACGTCTCCAAGCCGATGTTGGGCGCCTCTCTCTATTTCAGTCCCAATGCCTTGCCAGCGGCCATGAGGCGAATCGCCTCCTTCAGTCGCCGCGCCTTCGTTTCCTCGTGCTTGGCTGACTCAATCCAGCCGATATACCGTCGGCGGTGTGAGGGCGCAAGCGTTTCGAAGTACCGCAACGCCGCCGGCCGCTTCCTTAATGCTGTCCGTATGTACGGTGGAAGCTTCGATGGCATTTGGAACCGTGGTGGTCGCGGACCATAGCTGCGGTCGGTGGGCGCTCGAGTGATCCCAGCCGGCTTCAACCTCCCACTGGCTTTGAGTGCTGCGTAACGTTTCCGGTTCTTGGTCGACCATCGACTATCTGCTCTCCGCGGCGTAAACTTGAGCGCATAGCGCCGGTCGTCCAGGCGCCTCACCAGACTGTCTACCCAACCAAAGCACAGCGCCTCGTCGAGGGCATCCTTGTATGCGATCGAAGCCACGCC
>MNEX01000001.1 GCA_001917905.1 Acidobacteria bacterium 13_1_40CM_65_14 | reverse complement strand
TATTCCCGATATTCTCGGTCGTCGCGCCTTGCCATCGGGGCGCCTCGCCGCCCTCGGTGCGACAACGAACTTCGGAGACGCGACATAGCCATCAGCGTTGAGACGAGGGAATGGTCACCGTGAGGCCGTCGAGCGCATCGGTCATCTTGATCTGACAGCTCAGGCGGCTGTTGGACAGACGCTCGGCGTTGGTGACGTCGAGGACCGCTTCTTCCGTGTCCATGATCGGCGGCAGCTTGTCGAGGAAGTCTTCGCGCACGTAAATGTGGCAGGTGGCGCACATGCACACGCCGCCGCACTCGCCGATGATCCCCTCGACACCGTGCTTGACGGCGGCGGTCATCAGGCTGGTGCCGGACGCGACGTCGACGGTTTGCGATTCGCCGGTGGGCTGGATGAAGACGACGTGGGGCATCGCGGATTTTCAGCGGTTGACGTACGACCCGGTCCTACACTAACTTGAACGTTCGTTCAATTTCAAGGATCGCGTGTGGGGAGTGTGTTCTCGAATCCGTGCTGGGCCGCTCCGCTCGCACCCCACCGCGCAGGCGTGCGCGGCGGGGACCCCGCGACGGCACCCCAACGCGGCTGCCGCGTTGGGGACCCCGCGTTGTCGCGGCCCGAAAATCGCGGTCGAAGGCTGGTTGTGACTAGATCTCCTTCAGCTGATACGGTCCACTAGAGGCATCTCATGGCGTCGTTCTCCTTCACCTGGCTCGGCCATGCCACGTTTCTCTTCCAGTCACCCGGCGGCAAGCGAATCGTGCTCGATCCCTGGATGACCGGAAACCCGTCGAGTCCCGAGTCGGCGAAGAAACTCGGCGACCTCGATCTGATCCTCGTCACGCACGGGCACAGCGATCATGTGGGCGACGCGGTGCCGCTCGCCCGTTCGAGCGGCGCGCACGTCGTCGCGCCGTACGAAGTCTCGGTGTGGCTGCAGGGCAAGGGCTTGAAGAACGTGACGGGCATGAATCCCGGCGGCACGCTGCAGGTGCTCGGCCTGTCGATCACGATGGTGCCCGCCATCCACAGCAGCTCGATCGAGGAAGACGGCAAGATGCTGTACCTCGGCGTCGCCACGGGCTACGTGATCAAATTCGAGAACGGCCTGACGGTGTACTTCGCGGGCGACACGTGCGTGTTCGGCGACATGCGGTTGATCGCCGAGCTGTATCAGCCGACCGTCGCCTTTCTGCCCATCGGCGATCTCTACACGATGGGACCGGAGCAGGCGGCCAAAGCCTGCGAGCTGCTCGCCATCAAGCAGGTGGTACCGATGCACTATGGGACGTTCCCGGCGCTCACCGGCACGCCGGCCAAACTGCGTCAGCTCGTCGAACCGCGAGGCGTGCAGGTGCTCGAGATGAAACCCGGAGAAACCGCGAGCTAACTCGATGCGCCGATCGAACACAAAGGACACGAAGGACACAAAGTGAAATAAGGTTTACCTTTTGTGTCCTCTGTGTCTTTTGTGTTGAGCGGTGATATGACCCATACGAAGATTCGTTACACTTCCGGCGACGGCGTCGCGACGATCGAGCTGAACGATCCGCCGGCGAACACGTACTCGTACGAGATGATGCGCGAGATCGACGGGGCGGTCCTCGACGCGCGGATGGACCGCGCGGTTCACGTCATCGTGCTGCGCGGCGCGGGCGAGAAGTTCTTCTGTGCCGGCGCGAACATCGGGATGCTGAAGGAGGCGGACCCCGAGTTCAAGTACTATTTCTGCCTACATGCCAACGAGACGCTGAATCGTCTCGAACAGACCCCGAAGCTGGTGATTGCGGCGCTGAACGGCCACACGGTTGGTGGCGGACTCGAGGTCGCGATGGCGGCGGATATTCGAATCGCGAAGAAGGACGCCGGCAAGATCGGATTGCCGGAGGTCGCACTCGGCGTGCTGCCGGGCACCGGCGGGACGCAGCGGCTCTCGCGGCTCGTGGGCAAGGCGCGCGCGATCGAGTTGATGGCGTTGGGACGGCTGATGTCGTTCGACGAGGCGAAAACGATCGGTCTGGTCAACGACGTGTGGGACGAGGCCGATTTCACTGCCGCGATTCACGCGTACGCGAAACAGTTCACGCCGCCGAACAAAGCGAGCCGCGCGGTCGGACGCATCAAGCGCGCCGTGCAATCGGGGCTCGAGATGAGCTTCGGCGATGGCCTTGCGCTCGAGCGCGAGCTGCAGCAGCTCCTGTTCGAGTCGAGCGACGCGCGCGAGGGGATCAGCGCGAACGTGGAGAAACGTAAACCGGAGTTCACAGGCCGTTAACCACGAAACCACGAAAACACGAAAACACGAAAGAGGAAATTCTTTTTCGTGTTTTCGCGCTTTCGTGGTTTCGTGCTGATGAGAGGCTCAGATGACAACGACAGCAGTGATGCGCAAGCAGCTCTTCATCAACGGCGAATGGCGGGATGCGACCGGCGGCAAGACGATTGAGGTCGTCAACCCGGCGACCGAGGAGGTCATTGCGGAAGTCGCGTCCGCGGACAAGAGCGACGTCGACGCCGCGGTCGCCGCGGCACGCGCGGCGCTCGACGGCCCGTGGGGCAAGCTGTCGGCGCGCGAGCGCGGCAAGCTGATTTGGAAGATCGGCGAGAAGCTGCTGGAGAAGGCGGACGAGATCGCGCGGCTCGAGACGCTGCACAACGGCAAGCCGATCTTCGAGTCGCGGCAGATCGAGGTGCCCGCATCCGCCGAGTGCTTCCAGTACTACGCCGGATGGGCCGACAAGATTCACGGCGAGACGGTGCCGGTGAAGGGCAACTACCTCACCTACACGCTGCGTGAGCCGGTCGGGGTCGTCGCGGCGATCGTGCCGTGGAATTTTCCGCTGCTGCTGACGTCGTGGAAGGTTGCGCCGGCGCTCGCGTGCGGCAACACGGTGATCATCAAGCCGGCGAGCCAGACGCCGCTCACCGCGCTGGCGCTCGCCGAGATTGCGCACGAGGTCGGCCTCCCCGCCGGCGTCATCAACGTCGTCACCGGTCCGGGATCGAAAGTCGGACAGATGCTCGTCGAGCATCCCGGCATCGACAAGATTGCGTTCACCGGCGACACGTCGACCGGCAAGGGGATCATGAAGGGCTCCGCGGATACGCTGAAGCGCATCACGCTGGAGCTCGGCGGCAAGTCACCGAACATTGTGTTCCCGGACGCCGATCTCGACGCGGCGATTCGCGGCGCGACCACCGGCATCTTCTACGGCAAGGGCGAAGTCTGCGCGGCCGGATCGCGACTGCTCGTCGACACGTCGATCAAGAGCGAGTTCGTCGACAAGGTTGCGGCGCGGGCGAGGAAGATGATGCCCGGCGATCCACTCGATCCGAAGACGCGGCTTGGCGCGATCTCCTCGAAGAAGCAGCTCGAAAACAATCTGCGCTACATCGAGATTGGCAAAAAGGAAGGGGCGCAGGTCGTCGCCGGCGGCGGCCGCGCCGACATCGGCACCGGCAAAGGCTATTTCCTGCAGCCAACGGTGTTCGACGGCGTCACGCCGGAGATGACGATCGCGCGCGAAGAGATCTTCGGACCCGTGCTGGCGACGATCGAGTTCGCCGATGTCGACGAAGCGATCGCGCGTGCCAACGATTCGAATTACGGCCTCGCGGCGGCGGTCTGGACGAAGGACATCAAGAAGGCGCACTATGTCGCGCGCAAGCTGCAGGCCGGCACGGTCTGGATCAACACGTACAACATCTACGACACGGCCGCGCCGTTCGGCGGCTACAAGCAAAGCGGCTTCGGCCGCGAGATGAGCATGCACGCGCTGGAACACTACACACAGGTGAAAAGCGTATGGGTCGATCTGAATCAATAACCCGGCGCTCGTTTCTCGGCATTCCCCTGGCGTTGGCGATCAAGCAGATCCCGAACTTGAACGAGTTGCCGCCGAATCTGCCGGTGCCGAAAGACGACGGCGGCGCTCGTCATCTCAAAGGCATGGCGATGCCGGATCTCGAGCTGCCGTCGACGTCGAATCGTCGCGTCAATCTCTCGAAGGTCTCATCGCCGCGCATCATCGTGTACGCGTATCCGCGGACGGGCGAGCCCGGAAAACCGTCGCCTGCGGGTTGGGACGACATTCCCGGCGCGCGCGGCTGCACGCCGGAGACGTGCGGCTTCCGCGATCACCACAAGGATCTCGCGAAGCTGCACGCCGAGGTCTTCGGCATCAGCACGCAGTCCACGGCGTATCAGCAGGAAATGGTGAAGCGGCTCGAGGTGCCGTTCGAGGTGCTGAGCGATGAACGGTTCGCGTTGACCAACGCGTTGCGTCTTCCGACGTTCACGGTCGAGGGCATGAGGCTGCTGAAGCGACTGACGCTCGTCGTCCGCAACCACCGCATCGAACACGTCTTTTACCCGGTGTTCCCGCCAGACAAGCACGCGGAAGAAGTCATCGCCTGGCTCAAGAAACATCCCGTCACCGCATAGCCGAGCTAATCCCGACTTGACAGGTCGGATTTGGCGGATTATCTTGTGTTGAAGTTGAGAATGGATCTCAACTTAGACGAAGGACAAAAAAAGCCGCCCGGTGCGTCAACACCGGACGGCCTCGAAACGCCCGTCGGGTTCCTGGCAGAACCGTTTCACGCTTGCGCGCCGGCGTTCCGGTCCAGATTCTAGGGGAGCGGAGCGCGCGGCGCAACACGGAGTGCGTCATGCGCCGCCTCGTTCTCACGCTCACATTGTTCCTCCTCGTGCTCGCCCCGGCCGCGCCTGCCCGCGCGCAAGCTGGTCTGACGCCACCCATGCTGCAGGGCAAGGTTCTCGACTCGATGCGCGCGCCGGTCGCCGGGGCTCGCGTCGAAGCCGTTCGCGACGGCAGCACGTCGGGGCCGTCGACGGTAACCGACGAGCGCGGCGAGTTCACGCTGGCGATCGAGCCGGGCCGTTATACGGTGAACGTCGCCGCACCGGGATTTCAGGACGCGTCGAAACATCTCACCGTTTCGCGGACGGACGCGCCCTCACCGGAATTCGTTCTCGAGGTCGCCGGATTCCGTGACTCCGTCACGGTGACTGCACCGCACGGGTATGTCGCCCCGGTCATCAGCACGGCCACGCGAACAGCCACGCCGCTGCGGGATGTGCCGCAGTCGGTTTCGGTCGTTACACAAGAACTGATCAAGGACCAACTGATGACGAGTGTCGCCGACGTGGTGCGGTACGTGCCCGGCATCACGGCGCACCAGGGCGAGAACAATCGCGACGACCTCGTCATCCGCGGCAACCGCTCGTCGGCCGACTTCTTCGTCGATGGCGTGCGAGACGACGTCCAGTATTTCCGGGATCTCTACAACCTCGATCGCGTCGAGGCGCTGAAGGGTCCCAATGCGATGATCTTCGGCCGCGGCGGCGGCGGTGGCGTCCTCAATCGAGTCGTCAAGGAAGCACAGTTCGAGCCGCTGCATCAATTTACGCTGCAGGGCGGCCAGTACGCGGCTCGCCGGTTCACCGCTGACGTCGATCAACCTTTGACCGGCAGCGTCGCCGTTCGACTCAACGGGATGTACGAGAGCTCCGACAGCTTCCGGCGCAGGGTGGGTCTCGAGCGATATGGCGTGAACCCGACAGCGACCATCGCGGCCGGCTCCCGCACGACGATCAAGCTAGGCTACGAACACCTGCACGACACGCGCGTCGCCGACCGCGGCATTCCGTCGTACCAAGGACGCCCCGCCGACGTGGATATCGCGACCTTCTTCGGCGATCCAAACCTGAGTGACGTGAGGGCGCGGGTCAATCTCGCCTCGGCCAACGTCGAGCACCGTGCAGGCGGTGTGGTGATTCGCAATCACACGCTCCTCGGCGACTACGACCGCTTCTACCAGAACTTCGTGCCCGGTGCGGTGAACGCCGCGAAGACCCAGGTCGCATTGAGCGTGTACAACAACGCCACCCACCGGCGGAACGTCTTCAACCAAACCGATGTCATCTATAGCGTCTCGACCGGCCGCGTCCGGCACACGCTGCTCGCGGGCGGAGAAGTCGGGCGTCAGGTAACGGACAATTTCCGAAACACCGGATTCTTCAACAACACGACGACATCCGTCCTCGTGCCGTACGCGAATCCGACCACGACCGCGCCGGTCACGTTTCGGCAGAACGCCACTGATGCCGACAATCACCTCCGCACGAGGGTTGCCGCGGCGTACGCGCAGGATCAGATCGAGCTGTCCCGCCACGTGCAGGTGATCGGCGGGCTCCGGTTCGATCGGTTCGACCTGCAGTATCACAACAATCGCAACGGGGACACGCTCACGCGTCCGGACAATCTGGTGTCGCCACGTGCCGGGCTGGTCGTCAGGCCGATCGCGCCGCTCTCGCTGTACGGGAGCTACAGCGTGTCGTATCTGCCCAGCTCCGGCGATCAGTTTTCTGCGCTCAGCGTCATCACGCAGCAGGTCAAGCCGGAGCAGTTCAGCAACTACGAAGTCGGCGCGAAGTGGGACGTGTATCCCGACCTGTCCCTCACGACCGCGGTCTACCGTCTGGACCGGACGAACACCCGGTCCACCGATCCCAACGACCCGTCGCGGATCGTGCAGACGGGCAGCCAGCGAACCAACGGTTACGAGCTCGGCGTGAATGGACGGCTCACATCGACGTGGCGCGTTGCCGGCGGTTACGCCTATCAGGACGCCTTCGTCACCAGCGCGACGACCGCCGCGGCGGCGGGCGCGCAGGTCGGGCAGGTGCCGCATCACACGTTCTCGGTCTGGAACAACTATCAGTTCCATCCGCGGGCGGCCGCGGCTCTCGGTCTCATCCGTCGCGACGACATGTTCGCGGCGATCGACAACACGGTCACACTGCCGGGGTACACGCGCGCGGATGCCGCCGCGTTTTTCACGGTCAACGGGCGTCTCCGCCTTCAGGCGAACGTCGAGAATCTGTTCGACGCACGCTATGACGTGAACGCGGACAACAACACCAACATCTCGCCAGGTTGGCCCCGAGTGATTCGGATCGGGTTGACGACGACGTTCTGACGCCGCGACGAACGGAATTCACGTGCACGGCGAGCCGATTGCTGACAGGGATCGGTGATGCCCGCGAAGAATCCCGATCTCCACGGCAACGTGCCGGAGACCTCTCCGGTCGCGCGTCCCGCCTAACCCCGCCCCTGCGCGATGACCATCGCGATCGTCAGCGCGATCATGATCGCGACGGTGAACCACGAGACGACGTTGTACCACTTCGAGTTGATGTAACTGCCCATCAGCTCGCGATCGTTGATGAGCAGGATCACGAAGACGAGCACGAATGGCAGCAGGATGCCGTTGACGACCTGCGACAGCACCATCACGCGGAAGAGTGGAAATCGAGGAACGAGCACGACGCCCGCGCCGAAGACAATCAGCGCGGTGTAGAGCCAGTAGAACGCCGGAGCCTCCTCGAACCGCTTGTCGAGTCCCGACTCGAGCCCGAGACCTTCGCATACTGCGTACGCCGTCGAGATGGGAAGAATGCAGGCGGCGAAGAGCGACGCGTTGAACAGGCCGGCGGCGAACAGCAGATAGGCGTACTCCCCGGCGAGCGGTCGCAGCGCCTCCGCCGCGTCGGCGCCGGTCTTGATGTCGTATGTGCCGGCCGTATGCAACGTCGCCGCGCACGCGACGACGATGAACCACGCGACAACAGCCGCGAAGATGCAACCGATGATGACGTCGAGGCGCGACGCCTTGTACTGCCGCGCGGTGACGCCCTTTTCCACGATCGACGCCTGCAGGTAAAACTGCATCCACGGCGCAATGGTCGTCCCGGCAAGGCCGATGATCATCGACAGGTAGCCGTAGTTGCGAAAGCCGGCGCTCTCCGGGCGCGTGACCGTGGACAGCGCCGCCGCCTTCCAGTCCGGATGCGCGAGCACGCCCGACACGATGTAGCAGACGTAAAACGCCGACGCCGACAGGAAGACTTTCTCGATGCTGTTGTAGGTGCCGTGCACCACGATGCCCCACACGACGAAGGCGGCGAGCGGGACCACGATGTACTTCGAGACGCCGAACAGCTCGAAGCTGCTCGCAATGCCCGCGAATTCGCTCACGACGTTGCCGAAATTCGTGGCGACGAGCGCCAGCATCAGCAGGAATGTCGCGCGGAGCCCAAACTCCTCGCGAATGAGATCGCTCAGCCCTTTGCCGGTGACCGCGCCCATCCGCGACGACATCTCCTGGATGATCACCAGCGCGACGGTGATCGGGATCATCGTCCAGAGCAGCGTGTAGCCGAACTGCGCGCCGGCGACCGAGTAGGTCGCGATGCCGCCGGCATCGTTGTCAACGTTGGCGGTGATGAATCCCGGCCCGACGACGGCCACAACGAGAGCGAGACGCAGGCGCCACTCCTTGAGCCAGGTCATCGCGCCGCTTTAGCGGACCGTATGAGCTGAATGGGTACTAATCCCAACGAGCCTTCAACCGCGGTCTTCGGCCCGCGACAACGCGGGGTCCCCGCCGCGCACGCGTGCGCGGTGGGGTGCGAGCGCGGGGTCCCCGCCGCGCACGCGTGCGCGGTGGGGTGCGAGCGGAGCGGCCCGATAGTGATTTGGCACAAATAGACCACTAGAAGCCATCTCACAAATGGCGTTCCCACAAGAACACGAAAACACGAAAACGCGAAAACTCGAAACAACCTAAAGGTTTTCTTTTTCGTGGTTTCGTGCTTTCGTGGTTTCGTGATTGTTCGGGTTTATGAGACACGTTCTAGTGGCTGTGCCGCAGCATCGTGATCACGTCGTCAGCCGTGATGATGCCGGCCAAACGGCCATGCTCATCGACGACGGCGAGCGTGATCAGATTGTATTTGTCGAAGAGCGCCGCGACCTCGGCCTGCGGCGTGTCTGGCGCGCACGCGACGTACGGTTCGCTCAACTCCGAGAGCTGGACCGCTGGAGAAGAAATCGCGATCTTGACGAGCGGCACCGAGCCGAGCAGTTTCTGACCGGAACCCGTCAGATAGATCGTCGCCAGCGCTTCACGGCTGCCTTCGAACGTCTTCAGCGCCTCGATCGCATCGTCGACGACCGCGGTGTCGGGCACCGCGACGAACTCGGTCGTCATGCGCCCCGCGGCTGTGTGTTCGCCGAACTCGAGGAGCTGCGTGACTTCCTGCCGCTCCTGTGGCTGCATCTCCTTGAGAATCTCGCCCGAGCGTTCCTCCGGCAGCTCGCCCAGCAGGTCGGCGGCGGCGTCGGGATCCATCTCCTCGACGATGTCGGCGGCGCGATCCTTGTCCAGCGACTCGACGATCGACACCTGGATGTCGGGATCGATCTCTTCAAGGGTCTCGGCGGCGACCTCCTCGTCGATCGTCTCGAAGACGGCTTCGCGCTCGGCCGGCGGCAGATCTTCGACGATGTCCGCGATGTCCGCGGGATGGAGCTTGGCGAGGCCTTCGTAGGCGATCTTCAGTTTGACCCGGCGCGCCGGATCGGTCTCGAGCAGGTCGACGTACTCCCACGGGATGACGCGCGGCGGGATGCGCTCGAGGAGCGCCCGCAGCGTGAACGACGGCACGAGCCCTTTCGACAGGCGGCGAATTGCGCCGCGGGCGCCGACGTCGACTGACACGATGTTCAGCAGCAGATGGCTGTTGATCGGCGTCGACTCGAGCTCGACGTCGTTGACGCGGACGACCTTGCGGCCGTGGACGTCGATGATCTGTTGATCGAGCAGGTCGCGCTTGAGCAGCAGCACGCCGTCGGACGGCGTGTAGCGCGCCCACTGCGACATCTCGGTGGCGGCGCGGACCGACGCGCCGGCCGACCTCAAGGCATCCGGCGGGACGACACGCTCACCGTCGCTGGTCTTGACGATGAGATACGCGATGCGCGTTGGGTGATCCTGGGGCGCGACCGCGATTTCGCGCACGCGTCCGCGCACGGTGCCGCTCGCATCGCGCACGGCTGCGCCGAGGAGCTCGGACAACGCGACGACAGACACCTAACGGACCGTCCGGACTGAGTCGGTACTATTCACAACAAGCCTTCGGCCGTGAGTCTCGGGCCGCGACAACGGAGCGGCCCGGTCAAGAAATTCGAGAAGACGCTCCACTAATGAACATGATCTACCGAAGTGCGGTTCGGACGCCACCGAAGAAACACATGGTACGAATGAGAGGTGGCGTAATAGTCCGTCAGCTCCGGCGACGTGCGATACGCGGTCGCGTCGGCGCCGAGGCCGAAGCGGCCCCAGCGATCGAAGACGACGTCGCGGATGACGCCCACCGTCAGCGCGTCGATGTCCGAATAGAAATGCGGATGATTGAAGCCCTTGGGGTGCAGGCCGAGGCCGAAGATTTCCTTGCGGACGACTTCCGCGCGGCCGTAGAGCGACATCGTGCCGGTCGCGTGCAGATCCCACTCGAGCAGATACGAATCGGCCTTGTTGTTGAAGCCGTTGTATTCGATCTGCTTACCCCAGGCCAGCGTCGTGTCGAGGCGTCGCGACCGCACGTCGCCGTTGAAGGCGATCGACGCAGTGAGCCGCGTCTGGTTGTACGGCTCGAACCACTCGGGCTCATGGAGGAGGCCGCCGGACACCTGCGCCTGCCACGGTCCGCGCCGCCAGCCGATGCGCGTGGACCACGAGTTCAAGCGCGGACGCTCGAGATTCTTTCGGTTTTCGTCCGGCTCCTCTCCCCGGAACGCCGATCCTTCCACGGTCAGCTGACCGATTTCGACGCCGGCGGTGAGGACGCCCGGTGTGATGTGTGTGGAATCGAGCGCGTGGTGGCCGAGCGGCACCTGCGGATTGTCGCGCGCCGATTCGCGATGCATGAACGTCGTCGGACCGAGTGCCGGCTCGCCGACCAGATGCGCGCCGAACACGTACGCGATGCGCGGCCGCTCGATGCGGTACGTCGCGCCCAGGGCCATGATCAGATCGTGCGGATGCTGATAGTTGACCAGCGGCGTCTGGTTGTAGCTCTCGCCAGTTTGATAGAGCTGCGGCGAGCCGAGCGGATCCATCGTGAACGTCTCGAGTGATGCCATGGTGTGGAGCATCAAGCGGCCGCTGCCAACCTGGCGCGCGCCGACGAGCATGAACCAGTTCTGCGATTCCCATGCGCTGAACTGCGTGAACTGCTTCCGTCGCTGCTGACGGTTGTAGCCGTAAAAGACGTTGGCGTCAGTGGACCACGACCACGTGGCGTCGTTCACACCCGCGTCATGCTGACGCTGGTGGTCCGCAGGTGGCTGATCGGGATCCTGTGCCTGCGCGGCGGCGTCGAACGCACAAACCAACGCGAGCGCGAGGGTCAGGGTCCGGAGCATTTTTTTATGTTCTCGCGGGGCCCCACCCCCCGCTCGCTGATGCCTCGCGTGCGCGACGCGCTTCGCGCTTGCGCCCGCTGGCATGGCCGCAGGCGCTTTCTTGCGAGAAGGCAAGCCGCCTGCCGGACGATCCGCGAACAATCGAGCGCAACCGCGCCGATAGCGCGGAAACGGCCCAGCGCATGATTACGGCGGGCGTAAGACGTTGCGGATTCGGTAAAATACCGGTGTCCATGCGTTCGGCAAGTCTGCTGCGGTCTGTCGCCATCGTCTGGCTTGCGTGCCAGCTCGCCGCCGTGTCCGTCGTGACGGTGGCGGCCTGCTGTCCGCCGTCGGATCACCACCAGCAGACCAAATGCTGTCCTGGCGTCGGACCCGGTCAAGTCTGCCCGATGCATCACACGAAAGAAGGCGAACCCAAATGCGTGATGCGTAGCACGTGCGGTCACGCTGACGCCGCGCTCATATCGCTCGCCGGAGGCCTGGGCCTCCTCCCGCATTTGTCCACATCTCTCGTCACGTTGCAATCCCTCGACACCGTGAGCGCGATGACGCCGTCAGC
>MNEX01000018.1:19752-21510 GCA_001917905.1 Acidobacteria bacterium 13_1_40CM_65_14 | reverse complement strand
CGCCCGCGCCGTCGCCTCGAGGGTGCGGGCGCACTTCACCCGCCACGTGGCCGAGGCCGAGCAGCGGGGCGAGACGCACCTCGCGACGGTGCCCGACGCCGGCACCATCGAGGCGATCATCGAAGCGGTCTTCTGGGCGAGCCTGCGCCGCGAAGAGAATTACGTCCCGCGGATTTCGCTCGCGTTCCTGTCGCCCGATCAGTCGGCGCATCCGATGATGTTCGAGAAAGGGCTGTCGCTCGATCCCGGGCGGCTCGCGAAAGTCGCGCCGGCGGTCGAGCGTGCGGGCATTCACCTCGGTGTGTGGCGCGAGCGCGATGAGCTGTGCGTCTGGGGCACGACCCGCGCGATCCCGACCTTCTGCATCGTCGTCGAAGTCGCCGCGCCGGGGCTGCTCGTCGTCAAGCATCACCGGGGCGAAGAGGCGGGGAAGTTCGTCAACGTCGCGGTACTCGAAGGCGATCAAGTGAAGATTGTGGACGAGCGCGCGTCGAGTCTGCCGGATTGTCCCGCGCTGCTGACGTCGCTGCTCGGGTTCGACTCGCCGGGATCGTGGCTCGATTCGGTCAACGTGCTCGTGCAGCTCGCGGTCTCGATGCGCGCGCACGGGCGCGGCGGCTCGCTGCTCGTCGTGCCCGAGTCGAGCGACGCGTGGCGCGAGTCGATCGTGAGCACCGGCGGGTCTGGCAGGACGCGGTCGAGCGAGCCGTGGAAGCGGTCGCCGGCCTCACCGCCGTCGACGGCGCCACGATCCTGACGAACGACTACCAGCTGCTGGCGTTCGGCGCGAAGATCGCGCGGCGCAAAGGATCGCCGCAGGTGGAGCAGGTCACGCTGACCGAGCCGATCGAAGGTGACGTGCCGCAGCAGGTCCATCCCTCGACGCTCGGCGGCACCCGTCATCTCTCCGCCGCGCAGTTCGTCCACGATCAACGCGACGCGATCGCCCTGGTCGCGTCACAGGACGGCCGCTTCACGGTGTTCGCGTGGTCACCGTGCGAGGAGTCTGTTCACGCTCACCGGGTGGAAACACTTCTACTGTGAAGTTGACAGCGGCGGATAGTGCCCGTCTCCTCTTCTCCGCTTCGCGCGCCGGGAAGTCGGCCGCCGCTCGGTACGCTTGCGCTGCCGCGGCGACTACGGGTTGCTCGTTCTCTTCAAGACACGTGCGAATGACGTTCGCGGGACGCCCTCTTTTCACGATCATGGCGGCGGGTGGTGCCGATCGCCGTCGACTCTGAGCGCGCCGACGTCAGCGAAGCAGGAACTCGGGCGTAGCGAGTGTTTCGCGGCGACTTCGGTCTGCGCGATCCGTGATGCGGCGAACCAGCAACGACCATGCTTGCGCGATCGACCGTTAAGCAAACCGAGGAACCCATAGGCGCCGCGAGCAGCGACAGAGCATCGAGCGAAGCCCGAGTTCCCGGCGCGCGAAGCGGAAGACGGCGAGCGGCACCACCCGCCGCCATCGGTTCGCTCGGCTCCTAAGAAACAGCGCGTTTTCCGGCCTGTTTCTGCTCGGACGAGTCGCGATTCGATCGCGTGGGACGCTAAGGAGCTTGTGAAAGAAGCACGCTGAACGCAAAGATCGCAAAGCGCGCAAAGCATCTTTTTCGAAAAGATTCTTCTTTGCGGCCTTAGCGGCCTTTGCGTTCACGTGATTTCTTCACATCCTCTAAAGCCTTCGCGCTACGACGAGGCACGCCTGAACGCCTGCACCACGACCGAGGTCCGGCTCAATCCGGACACCACCGAAAT
>MNEX01000018.1:0-19465 GCA_001917905.1 Acidobacteria bacterium 13_1_40CM_65_14 | reverse complement strand
GACGTTCCCGCCGTGACGCCTGCAGCCGACGCCTCGGATGGCGACGGTCCGAGTGGCGCCGGCTCAACTGACGCGTCGGCTTCGGTCGTGGGCGGGAGAAAGAAGTCAGTCGGCGCTTTGTGCCAGAGCTTCGCGCCAAATGCGACAGCGGCGGCGAAGACCATGAAGGCCGTGAGGCCGACCCAACGTGCGGTGCGGTGTGAACGTGCCACTTGAGCGTACTCCTCGCAGGGGGACTGCCGAGGCGTTGCCAAACGCACGAGGTGATCGCTGACGAGGTGAAATCATTGGCATTACACGAGATAAATCGCTTCCGTTCCGATGGTTTCTGCGTGGAAGCACCGGGCGCCCGCGGAAATGCTTTTCTCCTGAAGGGAAGTCCGCGTCACAAAGGCGAGTGATAAGATGCCCGCCTCCGCAGGGAGGGAGGTCCCATGTCAATTGCTGCGATCCTAGGTGAGCTGGAAGTGGAAAACGCAACGACCCGGCGCGTCCTCGAGCGCGTGCCCACTGACAAGCTGTCGTGGAAACCGCATCCCAAGTCGATGTCGCTCGGCGAGCTTGCGTTGCACGTCGCGATGAGCCCAGGCTACATCGCCGAAGGCTGGTGTTGTCAGGACACGATCGACTTCGGCAAAGGCGGCGGGAAAACGCCGGAGCCGGCGTCGACGCAGGAGATTCTCGCGGCGCACGACGAGGGCGTCAACAAGACGAAGAGCGCGCTGCAGAAGATCGGCGACGAGGGGCTGCGTCAGCCGTGGACAGCCACGATGAACGGCGCGACCGTCTTCAACATGCCGAAGAGCGCGCTGGTGCGGTCGATCGTGCTCAACCACACGTACCATCACCGCGGACAGCTGTCGGTGTATCTGCGCTTGCTCGACGTGGCCGTTCCTTCGATCTACGGACCGAGCGCGGACGAGTCACCCTTCCAGGCGGCGGCGGTCTGACGCAGTCCGAACTTAGAACTTGGAACTTGGAACTGAGAACTCCGAACCTCAGTTCCGAGCGCCGAGTTCTCAGTTCTTAGTTCTGAGTTCTGAGTTCGAAGTTCTTGCTCATTCCGCTCGCAGCGCGATCGTCGGATTGACGGCGATCGCGCGGCGGGCCGGCATCCACAACGCGAGCGCCGCGGTGCAGGTCATCGCGGCGGCGACCGTCGCGAGCGCCCACGGGTCGCGATCGCTGGCGCCGTACAGATACGGCGTCAACAGACGGCTCACCAGCAAAGACGAGGCGAGGCCGACCGCGCCGCCGATGGCGAGCACGCCCGCCGTTCTCCCGAGCACCGTCCGAAACACTTGTGCAGGCGTGGCGCCGATGGCGATGCGGATCCCAATCTCGCGTTGTCTTCGCGCGACGGCGTAGCTCAATACGCCGTACAATCCCGTTGCCGCCAGGATCAGCGTCAACACGCCGAGCATGCCGATACCGGCCGCGGCAATGCGCGCGGGAAGCAGCGGCAGCCGGAGCTGATCGGAGAGGCTGCCGGCGTCGTAGATGCCGATGCTCGGATCGAGATCGAGGATTACGCGCCGGACGGTGTGCAGCGCGTCGCCCGCCGGCCCTGTCGACATTGCCGAGCGTGCCACGACGATCGTCGTGGCGTTGTAGGCCTGGGCGAGCGGGCGGAAGATCACCGGCGTCGGGTTCTCGCCGAGCGACCCGTACTTGCCGTCTTCGGCCACGCCGACGATTGCCATCGGATCGCCCGTTGGTCCGAAGCGGACTCGCGCCCCGATCGCATCGCGTCCTCGCAGAATCTGCTTCACGAACGTCTGATTGACGACGACGACCGGCGGTGAGTCTGTGCGGTCGGCGTCGGTGAACTCGCGCCCCTGCACGACGGCCGTCTGCATCGTGCGGAAATACCCGGCCGAAGGGCGATAGATGATCGCATGCGGCACCTGCGACGCCGGCGGCGCCGGCTCGCCTTCGATATAGATGTCGTTGGTCGACACGTCGATGCTGAGCGGGACGGCGTTGGTCAGCGCGACGGCGTCGAGGCCGGGCGTGGCGCGCAGGCGCTCGAGGAGGCGCCGCTGAAACTCGCCGCCGCGCGCGCGATCGTAGCCGTGGAAGCGAAGGTCGAACGACGCCGACACCGCGCCGTCAGGGTTGTACCCGATCGGGAGCCGCAGCGCGGATTGGAGACCGCGCGTCATCAGCACGGCCACGACGAGGACGATCGTTGACAGCGCGATCTGCGACAGGACCAGGAGATCGCGAAGCTCCCAGCGCCGCAGCGTCGCGAATGGCCGTTCGTTCTTCAGCGCCGGCACGAGATCGATTCGCGAGGCGCGCCATGCCGGCAGGAGTCCGGTCGCGATCGTCGTCGCGATGGTCAGCGCCAGCGCGAAGCCAATCACGCGCGCGTCGATGCCGACGGCGACGGCAATCGGCACGTCGAGCGGTGGATGCCACGCGGTCAGCGCGCGCGCGACCCAGAACGCGAGGAGCAGCGCCACCGCGCCGCCGGCCGCGGCGAGCAGCATCGCCTCGACGACGAGCTGGCGAACGACCTGGCCCGCGCTGGCGCCGAGTGCGACATACATCGCGATCTCGCGACGGCGATCCGAGCCGCGCGCGAGCATCAGGTTGGCCAGGTTCACGCAGGCGATGAGCAGCGCCAGTCCCGCAGACGCGAGCAGCATCGTCCCGAAGCCGAGAATCGCACCGCGCAGCGCGTTGCCGAGCACGCCCGGCGGCGCGAGTCGAATCCGCATGCCCTCGTTGATCCGCGGATACTCGCGCGCGAGCTGCGCGGCGATGGCGTTCAGCGACGCCTCCGCACGCGCACGCGCGACGCCCGGCCGCAGCCGGCCCAGCAGCCACATGTTGTGCGTCTGCCGGCTCTCGAGCCACGCGTTGCCGATCTCGATCTGCGCCTGCATCATCAGCGGGATGAACACGTCCGGCGCCAGGAACGACTCGGTGCCTCGGAAGCCCGCCGGTGCGACGCCGACGATCGTGAACGGTTGTTGATTGATCGACACCGTTTTGCCGGCGACATCTGCAGCGCCGCCGAATCGTCGCTGCCAGCAGCCATGACTGATCACGACGATGGGATGACCGCCGGGCACTCGGTCGTCGTCGGGCGTGAACGTACGGCCGCGAATGGCCTGCACGCCCAGTGCGTCGAAGTAGTTCCCGGTGACGAGATAGCCCCACAACCTGTCGGTGCGGCCGTCGGCCGCGAGCGACATGACGGTGAGGCGGTAGGCGATGAGCGCGCTGAAGACGTCGTTGCGATCGCGCAGGTCGCGGTAGTTCGGGTGCGAGAAGTTGGGGCCGCTGCCATTCGCGCCCGAGTTGAGGAAGACGAGCTCCTCGGGATGCGAGACCGGCAGCGGTTGCAGGATGAGCGCGTTCAGGAAGCCGAAGACGATCGCGTTGGCGCCGATGCCGAGCGCCAGCGTCAGGATCGCCGCCGCGGCGAAGCCGGGACTGTGAATCAGACGACGCCAGGCAAACCGGATGTCTAGTAGCATTAGAGCCTTTTTTCTCGTCGGCGCGCACTCGGTCAGCTAGGCTGATCAAACACAATGGACACAGAGGACACAAAGGGAAGCCAGAGACTAGAACGTGTCTCATAAACCCGAACAATCACGAAACCACGAAAGCACGAAACCACGAAAAAGAAAACCTTTAGGGTTGTTTCGCGTTTTCGTGTTTTCGTGGTTTCGTGTTCTTGTGGGAACGCCATTTGTGAGATGGCTTCTAGTCTTGTCTTAGTGTCCTTTGTGTCCTTTGTGTTGATTCAGCGCGGCGACACCGAAGCGAGACCGATCTAGAAGCTGAAGAAGAATAACAGATCGATCCCCGCACGCTCGACGCGCCGGAACGGCGAGCGCGCGTTCAGCGATTGCGCGTCGGAGAACGTCGCGCGCAGGCGCAGGAGGCGCGAGAGGTAGTACTCGATGGTCGCCTCGTCGTACGGCTCCAGCCCGAACTGGCGGCTGAAGCGCGCGACGAGACCCGGCGCGATCTCTTCGCCAATCGTGACGCGCGGAGCCAGACCGAGCCGCGGATCGGCGGACGGCTCGATCTCCAGGATGTCGAGTCCCAGCGTGCTCTCGAGCGCGGAGACGATGGGCGTGGCGAGGAACCCCGCGGCAAGCACGCCGGCCCGGACGAGCAGGTTCTGCTGCTGCGCAGCCGTGAGCTGGTTGGCGGGCGTGCCGAAGACGATGAGCGACAGGATGTCCGACTGGTCGAGGGACGGATTGCTCGCCAGGCGCAGCTCCGGCTGTTGCATAGGACCGAAAATGCTGACGCGCGCCTCCACGCCGGAAATCTCCCGGCGCACGGTCACGTAAATCTCTGGATTCAAATCGCCACGGAAGTTGATCGAGCTCGTCGGGACGACCTCGAACCGTTTTCCCTGAAACACATACGTCCCGCTGATCGAATCAAACGACCCGGTGACGTACAACGGCTGCGCCGGATCCTTGTACAGATAGATGTCGCCCGCGACGCGAAGGTTGATGTCGCCGATCCCGATGGGCGTGCCGGGCGAAATCTGCACGTCGGTGCCGGTCAGCTTCAGCGAATCGGGGACGTGAAGTGCGATGTCGAGTCCCAGCCGCTCCCACGGGTTGAGCGCCGCGACGGCATCGACCGCGGTGGTCGCGGTTTGTTCGGTGGCGTAGGGCTGAAACAGCGTGCGATCGAGAATCTCGTCAACCTTCAGCTCGCTCTGTCCGAACGTGATGTCGCCGGTCACGCGCGGCGACTCGAAGCGGCCGCGAATCTGCAATGTGACATCGACCTCGACGTGCCCGAGCTGGTTGCGCAGGATCTCGAATCGCCGCGCCGTCGCGTCGATCTCGACGTCGCCGACGCGGAGCTCGTGCGTGCCGAGACTGCCTTTCACGTCGAGGGGCCGGCCGTTGTTGTCCTCGACGTGCAGCGACTCGACGGTGACGCGATCCAGCGCGAGCGTCAGCGAGGCGCGCGCGTTCTTGTAGCGCGATCCCGTGTCGGTCACCAGGAAGCTGCCGTTGGCAATCTGGACCGATCCGTCGAAGTGCGGGTCGGCGCTCGTGCCGATGACGGTCACGTTGATCTGAAGGCTGCCGGTCACGTCGCGGACGACGTCGGTGACGCCTTCCAACAGCCCGAGGTTAACAGCGCTCGACGTGATAGCCAGATTCATCGGCTCCGCCGGCAGGTCCTGAGTGAAGGTCGCGAGCGGCACAGTGCCTTTCGCCGCGATCCAGATGCCCGGCGCCTGGTCGAGGCGCATGTCGACGGTGAACACGCGATTGGTGTAGTCGACGCGGCCGGCGAGCTTCTCGTAGGTGACGCGCTCGACGCGGCCACTGGTGACCGTGATTGTCCCGGTGACGATCGGAATGTCGCGGGTGCCACGAATGATGGCGTCGGCGTCGAGGACGCCACCGTAGCGCGTCGGCCGCTCGAACGCGCCCTGCAGCGTCTCGAGGAAGACGTGAGTCGCCGTCACGCGCAGCGCGCCGCCGCCGTCGGATCGCCAGGTGCCGGAGATCGCGAAGCGTTCGTCGCCGTTGCCGCCGACGAGCTCCATCGGCGTCACCGTGAATCCGGTATCGGTCCACGTCACGACTGGAGCTGGAGTCCGCTGGACGAGGCGCCACGGCGAAGGGCCGAGCGTGATGGTCAGATCGTCGAGCTCAATCTCGTGGCGATCCGGCCGCAGCATGACGTGGCCGGCCAGCGCGCCGTTCGCGCGGCCGGCCTGCGCCAGCTTGACGTCGAAGCCGAGGCGCTGCGCGTCGAGCGTGACGGTCCCTGTCGCGTCGCGAATCGACTGCCCGAACACGGTGAGAAACGTCCCATGGCCGGTGACTTGCGCGGTCGCGCGCGCGAAATCGCCGGAGGGCACCGTCGCATCGTAGTGACCGGTGAACGTCAGCGCCGTCACGCTGAAGGCGTCGAGTTGATTGATGGTCGCGTCGCCCACCGCGTGCAGCGCGTTCGATGGACCCGTGAGACGTCCCTTCGTCGAGAGCATCCCCGCGGCGTCCTGACCTGTGAGTGGCGTCAGCGCCGAGAGGTCGGCGCGAGCGATGTCGTACTCGACGTCGGTGGCCCCGCCGTCGCTGAGCGCCACCGCACCGGACGCGCGTCCTTCGATGGCGGGACCGCTCGCGTCCACATGCGCGACGGTCAGGATCGAGTCGCGCAGCGTCGCGTCGAGCTGTGCACGATCGATCTGGATTCCTCGGACAGTGGATCGCTCCAGCGTGAGGCTGCCGCCGACGTCATAGTCGGCGATCGTCGTTCGCTCGGCGGTGAGCAGATCGCGCACGGTCGCGTTGACCTTGCCCGATCCGGTCAGCGAGGATTCGAGTCGCGGATCGTCGAACGGAATCGCGGGATTGATGCCCGCCAGCCGTCCGTCGTACGACGCGCGCAGGGTGCCGTGCTCGATGGCCATCGAGACGTCGGCGTCCGACAGCGTGCCGTGAAACAACTCCGCGTGCGTCAGCCGTCCGCCGCCGACGATCGCCAGCGTCGCGCGGTCGGTGCCCGAGCCGTCGGCGTGAAAATGGCCTGAGACGGTGCCGGCGTATCGCGGATCCTGCATCCAGCCGACTTCGAGTCCTTCGCCGAAGCGGTGAAGACTCAAGCCCTCGAGGTCGCCTTCACCAGCAAAATGCAGCGGCGTCTGTGACGTGTCGATCGAACCGACGGTCCCGTCGCCGATCGTCGCGCCGAGGAACTCCGATCGCGCGAAGGTGGCGTGCCCGATGATGAACGGCTGGCTGAATCGGCCGGAGACATCGTAGTCGAAGGTCAGAAGACTCTCGACGCGCGGGACCGGCACGGTCTTCGGCACGTTTCGCAGATCGATTTGAGTCGTCCTGCCTCGAAAGTGAAACGGAAACGGATCGTCGATGCCGATCGATCCATCCGCCGCCGTCACCTGCGCGCCGTACGCGCGGGCCCTGGCGTTGGCGACGAGCACCTGCGTCGCCGTGATCTGACCGCGCGCGTGGACGTCGTCGGCCTCGTAGTCCATGTACATTGCGTGGCGTCCGTCAAACGTGTACACGCCGCGCGGGAAATGGCGCCCGAGCTCCAGCGCAAGGTTGAAGGTGACGTGCCCGGAGACGTCCGACGGGCGATCCGGCCGATTCATCCAACGTGCGAGGTTCAGCCGATCCACGTCCACGGCGCCGGCACCGTGCCATCCAGGGACGGTCGTGTCGAGGGTGAACGTTCCGGTGATGGCGCCGCCCGTGCCCGCGAATCGCAGATCGGTGTCGAGCTTCGCGGGCGAACCTTTCAACGAGGTCTCGAAAGCCGCTTCGATCGCGATGTTCCTCAGGCCGCGGATGACGCCGGACCATTCCTGAAACGCGAAGCGGTCCGCCTTGACGGCCAGATCGATGACGGTCGGCTTGACCTCGGTGTTGACGCCGCCGTCGAGCGTGAACAGCGACCGCGGCGTGTGAACGGAGAGTTGCTCGAAGAACCAGCCGCGCGGTCCGCGGCCGAAGACGCCGGTGAGATTGGTGACCGACAACTCGGGTTCGCTGCCGATCCAGGAGATCCGATTGAAGGTGAGCTGCCACCGGACCGGGTAGTAGGCAAACTTCATCGACGCGTTGAGCGACGCGAAGTGCGTCGGCACGTGCGCGGCGCCGAAGTCCAGCGGATCGCGCAGCAGCACGTCGCCGTCGACGACCTCGATCGATTGAACCTCGATCGGCCGGTTCGGGCCGGTGCGTTCCTGCTCCTGCGTTTCGCGTTTGATGAGCGCGCTCAGGTCCCAGTGGCCGTCTTTCTGCTTCGCGCCGATGACGCGCGGCCGCGTCAGGCGGACGCGGCGGATGATGGTGCCCGCCTGGAACAGCTCGCGGATGCTGTAGCTCAGCGAGATTTCGTCGATCGCGATCATCGGCTTGCCGTCGCGCGACAGCAGCACGTCGCCGAGCTGAATGCCGCGCAGGAGCGATCCCTCGAGCCGGCCGATCGCGAGCGTCGCCGTCAGGTACTCATTGGCTTGTCGGACGATGAGGCCGCGGATGCGATTCTTCGCCCAGGCGGTTTCGAGGACGGTCAGGCCGATGCCGAGCAGCAGCAGGAGGACGACGATCAGGCCGACGAAAATTTTCGCGAGCGTCGCCGAAATCGATCGGAGCCGTCGGAGCGCAGTCACGTGACAACGATGGTACGCTCGGCTAAACAGCTTGTGAAGAAATACGACGG
Organism: Acidobacteria bacterium 13_1_40CM_65_14; assembly: GCA_001917905.1. Taxonomy (GTDB): domain Bacteria; phylum Acidobacteriota; class Vicinamibacteria; order Vicinamibacterales; family CAVVIG01; genus QHWF01. The sequence goes on along the minus strand of MNEX01000018.1, from coordinate 11,266 downwards.
TGAACGCAGAACTCGCAGAACACGCAGAAAAACCTTAAGCATTTTTTCTCTGCGGGTTCCGCGGTTTCTGCGTTGTACGTGATTTGTTCACACGCTCTAAAGCCTTCGCGCTATGGGGTCGGCTCGGCTGAAGCCTCGCGGCACGAACGTCAGATGTAGGGCGAAGGCGTGAGCCGAGCCAAGAGCGTTTAGTTGGGCCGCTCGCCGCAGTACTGGCGCACGAGCTGAAGCAGGCGATCGAAGTCGAGGGGCTTCATGAGAAACGCTGCCGGATCGAGGCCGACGGCGCGTCCTTGATCCAGAGCCGAGAGCACGATGACCGGGACGCGTGACATCTCGGGATCGGCCTGCTGACGCCGCCGGAATTCCCAGCCGTCCATGACCGGCATCATGAGATCGAGCAGGATGACTTCAGGCGCCTCACCGCCTTCGAGATACTGCAGCGCTTCGCGTCCGTTCGATGCCGTCGCGGCCTTGAATCCTTCGAGCGTCAGCAGCTGCGCCATCATCTCCCGCAGATCCGCATCATCTTCGACGATGAGGACGGGGCAGTGCGTGATCGAGTTCTTCGTCGGTGTCAGCAACGAGTACGCCGTTCCCTATATGTTCATCGACCTCAGGACCGTGTAAGCTCTACAGCGCGTGCCCCCCGTATCGGTCCAACGAACGGCCGATTATAGCGAGAACCCGCGTCGGGCCGATGCCACGTCAGGACGCGGCGCCTCGACGCGGTTGGAGCACACCGCCCTCGTGCTCCTGGCGTCCGCGCTCGTGTTCGTCGTTCTGTTCTGGGGCCTCGGCACCCCGACCTTCTGGGATCCCGACGAAGCGCACTATGCCGAAACCAGCCGCGAGCTCGTCGCTGCCGGCGACTGGTGGGCGCCGTACTACAACGAACAGCCGTTCTTCGATAAACCGATCCTTTTTCATCAATTGCAGGGCGCCGCGATGGTCGCGTTCGGGCCGACCGAGTTCGCGTCGCGGATCGTTCCGGCGCTCGCGGCGCTGGCGCTGATTGCGATCACCGTCTGGTTCGGCGCGCTCACGGTGTCGAGGCCGGTGGGCATCACCGCCGGACTCCTGCTCGCGGCGAGCCCCGGCGTCTTCGCACTGTCGCGCTACGCCATCCTCGATACGACGTTCACCGCGTTCATGTTCGGCGGCGCCGTGCTGCTCACGGTCGCGGCGCTCCGCGATCGACCCCGGCTGCAGTGGCCCGGCTATGTGCTGATCGCGCTCGCGGTTCTGACGAAGGGACCGCTGGCGTTCGTGTTGTGCGGACTGACGCTGCTGCTCGCGTCGATCGCGTCGGCCGACGCTCGCCGCCGGCTGCTCGGTTTGCGCTGGCTTCTCGGACTCTGCCTCGTGGTCGCCCTGTCGGCGCCGTGGTTCATCTACATGTACCTGCGCTTCCGCCAGGATTTCGTCGATGGATACGTCCTCGACGAGAACCTGCGGCTCTACGCGGCGAACCGTTTTGGGAATCAGCCGCGCATCTGGTTTTATTTTCAGATTCTCGCCGCGGGACTCCTGCCCTGGACCGGCCTCGTCGTCGGTCGTCTGGTGGACGACGTTCGTGCGGCGATCAAGGGCGAGCGGCTCGACACGTTCGAGATTCTGCTGTGGGCCTGGACGGCGGCGGTCGTCGGGTTTTTCACCTTCTCGCGCTTCAAGCTCGATCACTACGTCTTCCCGGCGGCGCCGACGTTGTGTCTGCTGTGCGCCCGCGCGTGGGCCGACGTCCGGGCCGATCCGCTCGCGCGGCGCCACGCCGGCGCTCGCGCCGGACTGCATCTGGTGGGACCGCTGCTGGTCGTCATCGGCCTGGGCTGCGGGTACTTCCTGATCGCGCGGCTCGAGCTGCCGCGCCTCGCGGTCGTCGTGCCGATCGCGATCACCGCGGCAGGCATGCTCCTCACGGCAGTCATCAACGTCCGCGGCCGCGCAGGAGGAAGGCCGCCGCAGTATCCGTGGATTGCGCTGAGCGCACTGCTCATCACCTATGCCGGCATCATCCTGTTCGTGATGCCGGCGCTCGAACAGCGGAAGGTCGTGCCCGATGTCGCACGATGGGTCGCCGCTCGTGCCGGCGAAAACGATCGCGTCGCCAGCTACCGTTTGAACCGCTGGAACCCGGCGTTCCGCTTCTATGTCGGCCGGCACACCAACTTCATCGACGATCCACGCGAAGCCGAGGCGTTCTTCGCGTCGCCTCAGCCGTTCTACTGCGTCATGCGTCGCGCCGCCTTCCAGGAATTCGTCGCGCAGGGCGTGCCGCTGACGCTGGTCTACGAGCGCGACGGCATGTGGGCGACGTCCGGACGCGTCCTCTGGCGACGCCGCATCACCCCGGAACAGTTCGTCGTGGTGACGCGCGCGCGGTAAGATTCTTCTCATGTCACGCATGGCAACGTTTGTCGTAATCCTCGTGTGCCTGATCGGCCTCGTCTTCGATTCAACGATCCTCAACGCGCAGCGCGGCGGTGGAGCGGGTCAGCCGGCGAGCGCCGGCCCGTTCGGAGCTCTGCGGTGGCGCAGTCTCGGTCCGCCGCGCGGCGGCCGATCGCTTGCGGTGGCCGGCAGCGTCGCGCGGCCCAACGAGTACTACATGGGCGCGACGGGCGGCGGGTTGTGGAAAACCACCGACGGCGGCACGACCTGGCGTCCAGTGACGGACGGTCTGATTCACAGCTCGTCAGTCGGCGCGGTCGCTGTTTCGCCGTCAAATCCTGATGTCGTTTACATCGGGACCGGCGAAGCGGACATCCGCGGCAACATCATCCAGGGCGACGGCGCGTACACGTCGACGGACGCCGGCAAGACCTGGACGCACATCGGCCTGACAGAAACCGAGAACATCTCGAAGATCCGGGTGCACCCGACCAATCCGGGTCTCGTGTACGTCGCCGCGTTCGGTCATCATGCGGCGCCGAATGCGGAGCGCGGCGTGTTCCGCTCGAAGGACGGCGGTAAGACGTGGGACAAGATCCTGTTCCGCGACAACAAGACCGGCGCGATCGAGTTGATTCTCGATCCGAACAACCCGCAGGTCATCTACGCCGCGCTCTGGGAGGCGTACCGCAACTCGTGGGAGATGTCGAGCGGCGGGCCGGGCAGCGGTCTCTTCAAGTCGACCGACGGCGGCGATCACTGGACGGACATCTCGCGTAACGCTGGCCTGCCGAAAGCGATGCTCGGCAAGATCGGCGTCACGGTCTCTGGCGCCGATTCGAGTCGCGTCTACGCGCAGATCGAAGCCGAGGACGGCGGGTTCTTTCTGTCAGACGATGCCGGTGCGACGTGGAAGAAGGTGAACGACCGCCGCGATCTGCGCCAGCGTGCGTTCTACTACACGCACGTCTTCGCCGATCCCAAGGTGAAGGACACGGTCTACGAGCTGAACGTCAACTTCCACAAATCGATCGACGCGGGCAAGACATGGACGACGGTGCGGCCGCCGCACGGCGACAACCACGACATGTGGATTGCCGCGAACGATTCCAACCGGATGATCGAAGCCAACGACGGCGGCGCTAACGTCTCGGTCACCGGCGGCGACACGTGGACGGCGGAGACGATGCCGACGGCGCAGTTCTATCACGTGATCACGACGGCGCATGTGCCGTATCACATCTGCGGCGCGCAGCAGGACAACAGCACGGCGTGCGTGTCCAGCCAGCAGGCGCAAGGCGGGCCGGGCGGATCGGGCGGTGGCGCCGATCAGGTGTTCTATTCAGTCGGCGGCGGCGAGAGCGGATACATCGCGAACGATCCGCGCAATCCCGACATCTTCTATGCCGGCAGCTATGGCGGTCTGATCACGAGGCACGACCGGCGCACCGGTCAGGAGCGCGCGATCAATCCATATCCGGATAATCCGATGGGCTACGCGTCGGCCGATATCACCGAGCGCTTCCAGTGGACGTTCCCGATTGTGCTCGCACCGACCAATCCGGGCACCATCTACGTCGGCTCGCAGCATCTCTGGAAATCCACCAACGAAGGTCAGAGCTGGACGAAGATCAGTCCCGACCTGACGCGTCACGATCCGAAGACGATGGGCGCATCGGGCGGTCCGATCACGAAGGACAACACCGGCGTCGAGACCTACGCGACGATCTTCTCGATCGCGCCGTCGGCCCGGGACGCCAACGTCATCTGGACCGGGTCCGATGACGGGTACCTGCAGGTGACGCGCGACGGCGGCACGACCTGGAAGAACGTGACGCCGAAAGACCTGCCCGATTTTGCACGCATCAGCCTCGTCGAAGCCTCGCCGTTCCGCGCGGGCACGGCGTACGTGGCCGCGAACCGCTATCAGCAGGACGACTTCAAGCCGTACGTCTATCGCACCGACGACTATGGCGCGACGTGGACGAAGATCGTCACCGGCGTCGCCGCCAACGATTTCGCGCGCGCGATCCGCGAGGACGTCAAGGTCGCGAAGCTGCTGTATCTCGGCACGGAGCACGGCATCTACATTTCGTTCGACGACGGCGCGAACTGGCAGTCGCTGCGGCAGAACCTGCCGGACACGCCGGTGCACGACATCGCCCTGGAGACGACGTCGCAGCGCGACCTGATCATCGCGACGCACGGCCGTGGCTTCTACGTCATGGACAACATCGCGCCGCTCCGGCAGGGCGGTCTGCAGACGACGAGCACCTTCCATCTCTACAAGCCCGAAGACGCGCTGCGAGGATTGGATCGCAACGTCGCGGTGGACTACTACCTGCAACAGCCGGCGCAAAAAGTCACGGTGGAGTTGCTCGACGCGCAGGGCAAGGTGATTCGTACGTTCACCGGCATACCGCTACCCGCGCCTCCCGCTGAGAGTCAGCCGCGGCCGCAGGGCGCTGTCGTTGACGCCCCGCCGCGCCCGGAGAGTGCTGTCGCCAACGCCCCGCCGCGCCCGGAGGGGGGAGAAGAAGAAGGGGGCCGGCGTCCGCCGGAGCCGAAGCCGCCGGTGACAGCAGGGTTGCATCGGCTGACCTGGGACATGCGGTATCCCGGTGCGACCGAGTTTCCCGGCCTCATCATGTGGGCCGCCAACACGCGCGGTCCGGAGGCGCCGCCCGGAACGTATCAGGTGCGCGTCACCGCGGACGGACAGACGGCGACGCAGCCGTTCGCCATCAGGCGCGAGTCGCGGCTGCTGAAGGACGTGACCGATCAGGATCTGCGCGAACAGTTCGACCTCGCCATCAAAGTCCGCGACAAGGCGAGCCAGGCGAACGACGCCGTGCTGCTCATCCGCGGCATCAAGACGCAGATTGCGGATCGCAAGGCGAAGGCGTCGGGGAAACCCGCGGTGGCCAGGGCGCTCGACGACTTCGAGCAGGCGTTGAGCGCCGTCGAGGGCGAGATCTATCAGGTGAAGCTGCAGAGCAGTCAGGATCCGCTCAACTTCCCGATCAAGTTGAACAACAAGATTGCCGCGCTGCAGGGCATCATCGAGAGCGCGGACGTGCGGCCGACCGAGCAGACCTACTCGGTGTTCCGCACGCTGTCGAACAGGCTCGACGAGCAGCTCGCGAAGGTCGATTCCGGCGTGAAGACACGCATGCCGCCGGTGAATCAGCTGTTGCAGAAGGAGAAGCTAGAGCCGCTGAAGGCAGAACCGCTCAAAGTCGAAGCGAAAACCACGACGTCGCAGCAGTAGGCGGGAAGGGCTGGATCGGCCAATCCCGCCAATCCCGCCAGCGTCATTTCGCCAAGTGAAACGGAACGCTCGTCACAACCGTGTTGGGCCGGAAGAGCAGCGCGCCTTTGATCAGGAGCGCGCGCTGGTTGTGCAGCAGGTGCTGCCACCACCGTGCCGGGACGAACTCCGGCAGGATGACGGTCACGTAATCGTCGGTCCGCTCGTTCTCGACCTGTTCGATGTATTCGAGCAACGGCTCCATCACCGACCGGAACGGCGATTCCAGGATGACGAGCTTCGCTTTCCCGCCCCATGTCTCCCAGTCTTTTTTCATCTGGTCAGTCGCGCTCTGATCCACGTCGACGTACACCGCGCGCACATCATCCGAGAGCGTCTCGGCATAGCGCAGCGCTTCGACGACCGCGCGCTGGAGACCGCCGACGGGCATCAGCACCGTGTTGTGCACACGCCGCTGCGGCGTGTAGTTGCGCAAAGTCAGCTGCGACGCGACGTGATCGTAGTGCCGGCGCGTGGCCTTGCAGAGCGCGATGATGATCGGGATGAGCAGCAGGACGATCCACGCGCCCTCGAGCGTCTTCGTGATCGCCACGATGACGAGCACAACGCCCGTCACGACCGCGCCGAAGCCGTTGACGAGCGCGCTGGTCTTCCAGCCCGGCGTCCGCTTCTTGCGCCAGTGGATGACCATTCCGGTCTGCGAGAGCGTGAACGAGACGAAGACGCCGATCATGTAGAGCGGTAGCAGCGCGTGCGTGTCGCCCTTGAAGACGACCATGAGCAGCGCTGCGAACGCCGACAGCACCAGGATGCCGTTCGAGAAGGCGAGGCGATCGCCCTGATTCATGAACTGGCGCGGCAGAAACCGGTCGCGCGACACGATGGACGCGAGGCGCGGAAAGTCGGCGTACGCCGTGTTCGCGGCGAGGACGAGGATGAGCGTCGTCGCGGCCTGCACGAGGTAATACACGGGACCAGTGCCGAACATCACGCGTCCGAGCTGCGAGACGCCTGATTCCTTTTCCGTCGGCATCACCTGATACGCGTGCGCGAGGAACGTGATGCCGAGGAACATCGCGATCGCGAGCACCGCCATGGTCACGAGCGTGGCGGCCGCGTTCTTCGATTCGGGCGGCCGGAACGCCGGCACACCGTCCGACACGGCTTCGACGCCGGTCATCGCGGTGCAGCCGTTGGCGAAGGCGGTCAGGAGCAACAGCGTGGTGAGTTGCCTGGTGCCCGCGCTGTCCGGGACTGGTGCGGCGACCGACGTCAGCGTGCCGGTCGCGTAGTGGTAGAGGCCGATCGCGATGAGCACGAAAATGCTGACGACGAAGAAGTAGGTCGGGATGGCGAAAATCTGACCCGATTCGCGGATGCCGCGCAGGTTGCCGAGCGTCAACAGCGTGAGGAAGACGAGACACAACTGGACGCGGTACACGTCGAGCGAGGGAAACGCGGACGTGATCGCGAGCACGCCGGCCGAAATGCTCACCGACACCGTCAGCGTGTAGTCGACGAGCAGCGACGCCGCTGCGGTCAGTCCCGCGTTCTCGCCGATGTTCTCCTTCGCGACGCGGTACGCGCCGCCGCCGGTCGGATACGCGTAGATCGTTTGCCGGTACGAGAAGGCGACGACAGCCAGCAGCGCGGCGATGACGAGGCCGATCGGAATCGCGTAGCCGAGCGCGGCGGTGCCCGCCACAATCAACGTCGCGACGATGAAGTCGGTAGCATACGCCACCGACGACAGCGCGTCGGACGACAGCACGGCGAGACCGGTGACGCGAGACAGCCGTTCGTGATGGGCGAGATGCGATGGGATCGGTTTACCGACGAGGAGGCGTTTGAGCGTCGGGAACGACGACTCTTCCGGCACGCGCGCAGGGCTCAAGGAAGACAGTATAATCGCGACCCCGCTATGCGCGTCGCGCGGCGATATCTCATCGGCGGCCGCGTGCAGGGCGTCGGATTCAGGTACTTCGCCGAAGACGTGGCGCGCCGCGAAGGCGTGCGCGGCTGGGTGCGGAACCTGCCCGACGGCCGCGTTGAAGTCGCCGCTGACGGCGACGTCGAGTCGATCGAGCGCTTCGAGCAATCGATTCGCCACGGACCGCGCGGCGCACGCGTCGACACGTTCGAGGTGTTCGACGACGTGCCCGGGGATCACGGCTCGGGATTCAATGTCAGATAGGCATGGACAACCTCAAAGAGAAAATCCGTCATGTTCCCGACTTTCCGAAAGCCGGGATTCTGTTCTACGACATCACGACGCTGCTGCAGGATCCGGTCGGGTTCCGCACCGCCATCGACAGCCTCTCGCTCCCGTTCAAGGATCAGGGAATCGAGATCGTCGTCGGCATCGAGAGCCGCGGGTTCATTTTCGGATCGACGGTTGCGGATCGCATCGGCGCCGGATTCTCGCCCGTGCGGAAGCCGGGCAAACTGCCGTCGCAGACGGTGCGCTGCACCTACGATCTCGAGTACGGGACCGACTGTCTCGAAATCCATGACGATGCGGTACGACAAGGGCAGCGCGTGCTGATTGTCGACGACCTGCTGGCCACCGGCGGCACGGCGCGCGCGACGGTGAATCTCGTCAAACAGCTCGGCGGCCGCGTTCACGCGCTCGCGTTCCTCATCGAGCTCGTCGCGCTCAATGGACGGGCGAAGCTCGAGGGCGAAACCGTTCACGCCGTGCTGAAGTACTAGCGCTTTTCCTCTGTCTCCTTTGTGTTCAATCGGCCGCGCTGAACATGATTGTCGTTGCGATTCTGATTCTTGCAGGCGTCGTGCACTGGTCCGCGAGGCAATTGCTCGCCGAGGTGAAGGCGGCGAGAGAGGAGGCCGCGCGCACGCGCGCCGTCGCGCTGCTGCAGCTGTTCGCCCCTGGCGTCGGCGCGAGCGCGAGCGATCCGCGCGCGCTCCTCGTCTGGCAGCCGCTCGCCAGGACCGCTCGACAGATGTATCCCACCGAATTCGCCGCGCTCGATCGCGCGGCGGGCGGGACGTTCCCGTTCACGAAGGACCAGTTGCAGACGGCGCACGCGGACTGGACGGCCGACTGGCTGGTGTGGGAGCGCGCGCACGACGCCGAGTACAAGTTGAAGGCCGCCGCGCTCGAGCACGAGTTGGGGACGACCAATACCGTGTCGGCACCGCCGCTCGCGCGTGCGCGATTCGACGCGATCGAGCGTGAGAAGCTCGATCTGTATCAGCGCCGCTATCAGGAGTACGTCCGCGTCGCGAAGGCGCTGCAAGCGCTCACGGTGTGAGCAATCCTGAACCATGTCTCTGAACGGAACATTCCCATCTAACTGACTGCCTCACAAGGCGTTCGCTCGCAAACGGCGGTGCGGCCGTGTTCCATTTGTTCCGATCCGGCCCATAGCAGACTGCACAATCCCGCATTCGTCTTCGGCGCGTATCTGACGGCCAGTCTGTAAGTTAGCCAGGGCGCGTTTCTACCTCAGCGTTTTGGCGCGGCCCTTGCCAGTTAGGCAGCGCGTGTCTCTACGTTTACGTTTGTGTCACATCATGACGGAGCTCACAAAACTAATGTCCAGACTTCGCATCCGCACTGCTGTGGTTGTCGCGCTCCTTGCGACGTCCGTTCTGGGACTCCGAGGGGCCAACGAGCCGCGCCGCGCGCACCTGTCAAGTGATCTCGTCGCGCACGTCGCGCAGCACACCAAGGCGCGCGCGCGAGTCATCGTGCGCGGATCGGAGGCCGGTCTTGACGCGTTGGCGGCGCGCCATCGTCTGCAGATCGTCGCGCATCTGTCCGGGGCCGCAGTCGTTCTGGCGAACAGCGCGGAGCTCGAGGCGCTGAGCGCCGAATCGGCGATCGACAACCTGTCGGGCGATGCAGTCGTCCGCCCATCGATGTCGGTGTCGAATCAGTCGACCGCCGCGGATCAAACGCGCGCGGGTAAGCCGGGACTTCTTGGGATCGGCGCCATTCCCGGCGTGAATGGGCAGGGCATCGGCGTCGCCGTCGTCGACTCGGGGATCGCGGGGCATTCGGCGTTGGCGAACAAGGTTGTTGCCAACATCAGCTTCGTCAGCGGCGACTCCTCGGTCAATGACGGCTTCGGCCACGGCACGCACGTCGCCGGCATCATCGCCGGCAACGCCGGCTCGGCGAAAAATGTCACGAGTCTGTACACCGGCGGCATCGCGCCGGGCGTGCAGCTGGTGAACGTGCGGGTGCTCGGAAACGACGGCAGCGGCCACGTGAGTGACGTGATTAACGCGCTCGAATGGGTCATCGCTCACAAGCAGCAATACAACATCCGCGTTATCAATCTGTCGCTCGGTCATCCGGTGATGGAGTCGTGCACCACCGATCCGCTCTGTCAGGAAGTCGGCAAAGCCGTGCAGGCGGGAATCGTTGTGGCCGCGGCGGCGGGCAATTACGGGATGTCGGCCGACGGCAAGACGATTCTCGGCGGCATCGCGTCGCCGGGCAACTCGCCCTACGCGATCACCGTGGGCGCCCTGAATACGTGGAGCACGGTGGCGCGAACTGACGATACGGTCGCGACGTTCAGCTCACGCGGACCGACGGCGTACGACCTGGCGGTCAAGCCCGACGTCGCCGCGCCGGGCGTGAAGATCATTTCGCTGCAGGCAAACAATTCACTGCTGCCAACGCTGTATCCGACGATCCACGTCGCGGGCACCGGCACCAACGCCTACATGTACCTCAGCGGGAGCAGCATGGCGGCGCCGATGGTTTCCGGTGGGGTCGCGCTGCTGCTGCAAGGGACCCCGGGCCTTACGCCGTCGCAGGTCAAGCTCGCCGTGCAGAACGGCGCCACGTTCATGGCTGACGCCGGCTTGATGGGCGGCGGCGCCGGCAGCGTGAACTTCTGGGCGTCGCGGAAGATCGCCGCGAACGGTCTGACCGGGTCGCTCCTGAACACCGTGGTTGGCGGCCTGGCGACAACCACGAGCGGTGCGTCGTTCTGGGACGCGGGCACGCTCGGCTTCCGGTTGTACGGCGGCCTCGGCATCCGGCTCCTTTCGGCGCTCGAAGCGCCCCTGGTCTGGCTCAATCCGTCGCTCCTGCACTACGGCGATCTCAACCTGATCGGCCTCACCAATCCGCTGGCGTCGATACAGCCGAAGCGGCTCCAGTACGGCGGGCTCGCCGCGTATTGCGACTACGAAACGATCCTGTGGGGCACGTCGATGCGGGATGCCAGCGGCCAGACGATTCTGTGGGGCACGTCGGGAAATGACGAGACGATTCTCTGGGGCACAACGGCGACGTCGCCTGATGCTCGGTAAGGACGGCCGGCGAGCCGGTGCTCGTGCCGTCGGCGATCACAGCGGTGCTCGAATGCCGCGCTTTGAGGCTGCTCATTTTATGAACCGAGTGCATCGACAGATCTCGTTCGGCATCGCGATCGTCATCGCCATCTTCGCCAGCACCGGCGTGCCGATGCGAGCCGCGGGCGCTCGCGTCTCGCCGCATCGTGCGGCGCGGCTCGACGCTGCGCTGCGCGCGGTGTTGGACGATCCTGCGTCTGGATCGCAGCGGGTCATCGTTCGCGTCCGTCCTGAACGCCGGGCGGCGGTTCGTCAGAGTCTGACCGC
>MNEX01000248.1 GCA_001917905.1 Acidobacteria bacterium 13_1_40CM_65_14 | reverse complement strand
CGTCTGGTGATTGCCGTGGCCGTCGCGCTCGTTGCCCTGGAAGCGCGCGATGAGCACGAGCGGGCGCTCGATCCGAATCACGCGCACGACGTCGCGCAGCACGTTCTCCCGTCCCCACTTGACGAGCGCTTCCTCGAGGCGCTTCGAAAATCCATAGTCGATGACGGTCGTGAAGTACTGCTGATCGACGCCGTAGTACTGATCCGCACGGAGCAGTTCCTCGGTCCGAATCAGCCCGAGCGCGTCGAACAGCTCAGACCCGATCGCGTTGTCGCCCGCTTCGCCGCGGTTGAGAGTGAGGAGCGACAGCCGCGCACCTTCGCCGCGGCTCAGCATCGCGAGCAACCCACCGTGCTCGTCGTCGGGATGCGCGGTCGTGTGCATCACGCTGGCGATGGTGCGCAGCTTGAGCAGCTTCTGCCACGTGCCGCTGGCGCCGCGATCCTGCGGCAACGAGTCGCTCGCAACGATCGTCGCGACACACCCGAACACGATGGCCAACCGCAGAGCACGCAGAGTTCGCCGAGCGAGCCTTTCTCTGCGGTCTCGGCGTGCTTCGCGGTTGCTTTTGGCTGTGTTCGTCGTCATACGCGCCCTATGATACCTTCCGGTCGTGTTCGATCTCGTGACCGCCGGCGAAGCGTTCGACGATTTCATCTTCTACGCGCTCGACCGGCTGCCGAGCGGCGGCGAGGAGGTCAAGACTCAGGCGTTCACGCGATCTCCGGGCGGCGGCGCCGTGATCACTGCGATCGCCGTGGCGCGGCTCGGCCTCCGCTGCGCCGTCATGAGCGCACTCAGTCAGGAAGGCGCCCAGCTGCTTCAGGACGAAGGCGTCTCGGTGCGCAACCTTCGGCGCCGCGACGAACCGGCGGCCATCACCGTCGCGCTGTCGACGCGGCGCGATCGCCGTTTCCTGACGTTCAACGGCGTGAACGATCAACTGCCGGACCGGATTCGGGGCTTGCTGCCGCGCGTCCGCGGGCGTCACGTGCATCTTGCGTTCTACCCGCGACCGTGCCGGCCATGGATCGCCGTCATCGGTGCGCTTCGCCGCCGCGGCATCACGAGCTCGTGGGATTTTGGCTGGAACCCGCGGCTCGTGCGCGATCCGCAGTTCCGCACGCTGGCAGCATCAGTCGACTATCTGTTTCTGAATCGAGACGAGGCGTTGATGTACGCGCGGCGGGCGAAGCTGAGCGACGCGCTCGATCGCTGGCGTCACGCCTCCAGGCCCGTCGTCATCAAACTCGGCGCGGCCGGCAGCCGCATCGTCGGCGGCGGTGTGAATCTTCGCGCGGCCGCCGCGCGTGCACGCGTGGTCGACACGACCGGCGCCGGCGATGCGTTCAACGCGGGCTTTCTCGCCGCAAGACTGTGCGGCGCCAATCTTCAGGCGGCGCTTCGGCTCGCGAATCACATCGGCGCACTGTCAACTCGTCGCGCCGGCGGCATCGCGGGTCTGCCGCCACGCAACTCGGCCCTTTCACGGCCGCGATCGCGAGCATAAAGAAAGGTGTCATGAAAATCGCGGTGATTGGCGGCGGCGGTGTTCGCACGCCTCTGCTCGTGAACGGACTGACGGACTCCGACCTGCCGGTCGACGAAATCGCGCTCTTCGACGTCGATCAGGCCCGCCTCTCGATCATCGCGTCGCTGGCCGCCTCGTTCGCGCGCTCAGTGCGCTCGTACACGGACGTCCGCGCCTGCGTGGCCGGTGCGAGCTTCGTCTTCCTGAGCATTCGCGTCGGCGGCATCGCTGCGCGCGCGAGGGACGAAGCGATTGCCGGGGCGCACGACACGGTCGGCCAGGAGACTGTCGGGCCCGGCGGCTTCGCGATGGCGGTGCGCACGATCCCGCACGCGGTCGAGTACGCGCGCGTGATCGCGCGCGAGGCGCCGCGCGCGTGGGTCATCAACTTCACGAACCCGGTGGGCATCGTCACGCAGGCGATGACGATGGCGACGGCCGCGCGCGTGATTGGCATCTGCGATACGCCGACCGAGCTGTTCGAGGATGTCGCGCACGTGCTGGGACTCGACTCGTCGCGCTGTGACTTCGATTATTTCGGGCTCAACCATCTTGGCTGGCTCCGCGAGGTGTACTGCGACGGCGAGCCGCAGCTGCCACGCCTGTGGCAGGACCAGGCGCTGCTGACGCGCATCTATCGCGCGCCGCTGTTCGATCCGGCGTTCCTGCAGACGCAGCGTCTGCTGCCCACCGAATACCTCTTCTACTACTACTTTCCGAAGGCGGCGATCGAGAACGTCAAGAAAGCGGGCCGGACACGCGGAGACGCGATCGCGCAGCTCAACGATCAGCTCTTTCGCGATCTCGCCGGCGGCGGCGCCGATCGACGGCTCGTGTACGACCACTACGTCCAGGCGCGAAGCGCAGGCTACATGCAAATCGAGTCTGGCGCGTCGCAACCGATCGCGCCGCCGCCGTCGGCGGCGCTCACCGGATACGACAAGATCGCGCTGAGCGTCGTGCGCGCGATTCACTTCAACTCGAACGCGATCATCCCTCTCAACGTTCCCAGTCACGGGACGCTCCACGACCTCGAGGACCACGACGTCGTCGAAGTGCCGTGCGTGGTGAACGTCAACGGCGCACATCCGCTGAACGTCAGACGCGTCCCCGACCATGCGCGCGATCTGCTCGTGCGCGTGAAGGAGTACGAACGCCTCACCGTCGCCGCGGCGTTGACGCGATCGGTCGCGGCCGCGGAGCGCGCGCTGACTCACAATCCGCTGGTGGCCGAACCCGCGCTCGCACACAGGCTCGTCGGCGCGCTGCAGCCGCTGTGGTGAGGCGAGCGTGCGCGTTTCCAACGCACGAAACCACGAAACCACGAAACCACGAAAGCACGAAAGCACGAAAGCACGAAAGCACGAAGATACGACGATCAACGCAGAACGCGCAGAACTCGCAGAGACGCGTCGCACGTCGGCCGGCCAGAGGCCGGCCGACCGGCCGCACGCACGAACGGCTGAAAACGCGAACGGGTGATTTTCGGCTTGTTTCTGTTTTCAGCCGTTCGGTGTGTGCGGCGCCGCCGCAAGCGGCGGCGTGCGACACGTGCTGTCAGTGCGTCACGTTTCTTTTGTGTCCTTTGCGTCCTTTGTGTTCTTGTGTTCTTGCATTTGTGATCGCGATCGCAGCGTGACGTGAGGTTTTCCCTGCGGACTCTGCGTGCTCCGCGGTTAACGTACGTGGGTCCGATCGCAGCGTGATGACGACAGCCTCGACGAATACCGAATCAATCCATCTCGATCGCGGCCTTGGCCTGCTCCAGGCGATCGCCGCCAACATCCTCGTGATGATCGGCGTCGGACCGTTCCTGACCATCCCGTTCATGCTCAGCGCGATGGGCGGCCCGCACATTATTTATGCGTGGCTCGCCGGCGCCGTCCTCGCGCTGTGCGACGGACTCGTCTACGCGCAGCTCGGCGCGGCGCTGCCGGGCAGCGGCGGACCGTACGTCTACCTGCGCGAGGCGTACAAGCCGTTCGGCCTCGGCCCGCTGATGGGCTTCCTGTTCATCTTCCAGGTCATGCTCGTCGCGCCGCTGTCGATCGCGAGCGGCGCCGTCGGGTTCGCGGACTATCTGCGCTTCTACTGGACGACGATGAGCCCGCCCACGCACGACGCGGCGGCGGCGGCGGTGGCGGCAGGGATGACCGCGCTGCTCTATCGACACATCCGCGACGTCGGCCGCCTGTCGGTCATCATGCTCGCCGTCGTGGCACTCACGGTGGGCTGGGTCGTCGTCGCCGGATTGTGGCGATTCTCGTTCGCGCAGGCGTTCGACTTTCCCGCGCCGGCGTACACGTTTGACGGCAGTCTGCTCGCGCGCGTCGGCGCCGTCGCGCTGCTCGCGATGTACAACTACGGCGGCTACAACAACGTCTGCAACATCGCGGAAGAGATCCGCAAACCGGAGCGGAACGTGCCGCGCGCGATCGTGTCGTCGATCCTGATGGTCGTCGTGCTCTACATCGTCATGAGCACGGTGATCATCGGCGTGATTCCGTGGACCGAGGCGCACGTGCCGCGCGCGATCGTGTCGTCGATCCTGATGGTCGTCGTGCTCTACATCGTCATGAGCACGGTGATCATCGGCGTGATTCCGTGGACCGAGGCGCAGCAGTCGCGCGCGATCGCCTCGGTTTTCATCGAGCGAACGTTCTCGAATCCGGCGACGGGACGCGCAGCCGCCGAGTTGATGACGGCGCTCATCCTGTTCGTGACCGCGTCTTCGCTGTACGGGGTCATTCTCGGCTACTCGCGCATTCCGTTCGCCGCCGCGCGCGAGGGTCAGTTCTTTCGGGTCTTCGCGCGCGTCCATCCGACGAAACACTTTCCGCACGTCTCCCTGGTGACGCTCGGCGCGCTCGCCATCCCGTTCTGCTTTTTCTCGCTGGGACAGATTGTCAGCTGGCTGATCCTCGTCCAGATCGTCTCGCAGTTCATCTGGCAGTGCGCCGCCGTGATCCTGCTGCGGCGCTACCGGCCGGACGTGCCGCAGCCGTTTGTGATGTGGCTGTATCCGGTTCCAGCGCTCGTCGCGCTCGGGCTGTGGATCTACGTCTTCGTGTCGGCGCCGGTCAGCGGGATGCTATTCGCGGTCGGAGTCGTGGCCGCCGGCGTCGCCGCGTACTTTCTCTTTGCGCGGCACGCATAGTCACGAAACCGCGAGACCACGAAACGACACGACGTTGAACTTAGAGCGCGTTGCAGAATTAAGCTCTCCACCACGGAGGACACAGAGGACGCGGAGGAAAAATCCCGTTTTGAACAGGTTTGAGCCTCCTATCCTCCGTGTCCCCCGTGGTGGCGAGGTAATTTGGAAACGCACTCTTAGAGCTCGTAGAGACCGCAGCATAGACTTGCTCTGCGTCCTCAGCGGACTCCGCGTTGATCGTCCTGTTTCGTTTTCGTGCTTTCGTGGTTTCGTGCTTTCGTGTTTTCGTGTTTTCGTGTGTTCGTGTGTTCGTGTGTTCGAGCTGTCGTGTGCTCGTGGCCGCTGGCGCTCAGAAGTACAGCTTCACCGCAAACTGCAGCTCCCGCGGATCCCCCTGCGTCGACGAGATCTTCCCGAACGTCGCCGCGTTCGACACGCTCTGACCCGGCCGCCCGTAGTTGATCCAGTTGAACGTATTGAACGATTCGAGCCGCAGCTCGAGCCGTTTGCTGCCATTGAACGGAATCAATCGGAAGAGCGACAGGTTCATCGACTTCGATCCCGGACCGACGACGGAATTCGGAGAGCACGTACCGTAGGTGAGCGCCGCCGGCTCGGCGAACTTCGTCGTGTCGAACCAGTGATCGATGGTCTGATCGAAGCCGCCCGGCACGGCATCGCCGAGACAATTCGCGCGGCTGATGCGCCCCGACCCCGTCTGTACGCGGTCCGTCGACGTGATGCTGAACGGGCGTCCGTCGCTGATCGTCAGAATCCCGTTCACGTTCCAGCCGCTGGCCAGCGCGCCCGCCACGCCGTGCGGCTGCTTCGCGCGGCCCGGCCCCACCGGCAGCTCGTAGATGAAGCTCGTCACGAACCGCTTGCGGATGTCGATCGACAGCGGACCATAATCGGCCGCGAGATCGTACACGTTCTTCGGGAAGTTGCCGCTCTCGCCACCGCCGTCCGCGCTCAAATGATCGAGGAAGTTGCCGAGCGCGCGGCCGTAGGTGAACGACGTCGTGAACGCGAGGCCGCGGCTCAAGCGGCGCTGCACCCGCGTCTGCAGCGAGTGGTAGTTCGCCTCGCCGTCGGTGGCGATCTGTTCGAGATAGGCGTTCGCGAAGCCGTACTGTGCGTACGGGAAGACGACCGTGTTCTGCGGCGTGATGATCCCCTGATTCAGATTGCGCAGCTTGCGGCCGTTGCGCGTGAGGTTGCCGACGTACTCCACGCCGACCACCGTGCTGGCGCCGATCTGATACTCGGGACCGGCGCTGAACTGGTGGACCCACGGCGTCTTCTGATTCGGATCCTGAATGCGCCACTGGACGCGCGTCTTGTCGACGTTGGCGGCCGACACCGGCGCGAACCCGTTGCGCAGGATCATCGGCGGCGCATCGTTGCCCGAATTCGCGACGAGGCTGACGTCGATGAGCTGCGGTGGATTCAGCGCGAGCTGGCTCTCGCTGCCGTACCGGTCGTACTCCTGATAGAAGATGCCGTAGCCGGCGCGGACGACGAGCCTTGACGAAGGGTTCCAGGCGACGCCAACCCGAGGCGCGACGTTGTTGCGATCCGGATGAATCAGCGTGCGGTCGTACATGCTGCCGTCCGCCGTCGACGTCACGACGGCGCCGGTGGCCGGATCGATGTTCGTCATCAGGTTCGCTGTGTCCTGCATCGGCGTGAAGTACTCGTAGCGCAGGCCGTAGTTCACCGTCACGTTCGACGCGAGCCGCCACGAATCCTGACCGTAGAACTGCCAGCCGTCGGAATACAGATCGGCCTCTCGGAAGAGCGTGAGGCCCTGGTTGCTCGCGAGGCCGAGCAGGAAGTCACCGAACCCGAAGCCGGAGTAACGGCCGTCGGTGAAGTTCACCACGCCGTTCAGCGCGCGCAGATCGATGTAGTCGACCTTGTCGCGGCGGCGCTCGGCGCCGAACTTGTACGTGTGGCTGCTGCGGCTCCACGTCACATTTTCCGAGAACTGAAACACCTGCGACGTCTGGTACTGCGGCCGGAAGAACGGTCCGCCGAGCCGCGTCATTCGCGAGATGTTCATGTGCGGGATGCCGCCGCTGTACCGCGGATCGTCGGGGATGCCTTTGATCCCGAACTGCGCGTTGGCCGGCGTGCCGAACGACGGCTGCAGCGAGCTGGACGACATGCGGTTCCACGCCACGCGCAGCTCGCTGAAGATCTCGCCGCCAAACACGCGCGACCATCCGCCGACCGCGCTCTGCCCGCGGTTGTACGTGTTGCTCGAGAAATCGCCCGACGCGATCGGATCGTCGAGCACCGGCGGCTCGTTCCGCGTCACGTCCATGAAGCTGTAGCGGCCGAAGACCTGGCCGTTCAGGCGGGACAGATTCTGGTCGACACGCACGTCGAACTGGTCGACGTCGTTCTTGAGGATGCCATTCGAGATGTAGTTCGGGCTCACCAATCCGCCCGCGATGCCGAAGTTCGCCAGCGCCGCCGGCACGTTCGCGCGCGGATACAGCTTGAGCAGCGACGCGGCGACCGGATCGATGCACGACGGCGTGATCGTTTTCGTCGCCGCGTTCACGCATCCCGCCGGTACGAACGCGTTGGCCGCGATCATGTTGCCGGTCAACTCGGTGAGAATGCCCTGCCGCATCAGATCGGTCGGCACGGTCGCCTGCTGTGTGAGCGCCTTGTTCGTCCGCGTCGCCTGGTAGTCGCCGAAGAAGAACGTCCGGCTGCGGACGATGGGCCCACCCAGCGTGCCGCCGGCGATGTGCTGATTGAACTGCCCCTTTGGCCGGCCGGCGCGGTTGTTCTCCCACGTGTTCGCGTTGAATTGCTCGTCGCGGAAGAACTCGAAGCCGCTGCCGTGAAACGCATTCGATCCCTGCTTGATCGACGCGTTGATGACGGCGCCGGCCGCCTTGCCGAACTCCGCCGAGTACGTCCGCGTCTGCACGCGGAACTCTTCGAGCGCGTCAACCGGCGGCTGCACGACTTCGGTGCTGCGCTCCTGCAGGTTGGTCGACGCCGAGTTGTTGTCGCCGCCGTCGAGGATGAAATTGTTCCAGGTCGCCAGGTTGCCGTTCACGTTGAACAGGCCGTCTTCACCGCGACCGGTGAGTCCGCCCGGCGCGGTCACGACGCCGGTCGTCAAGAACGCCAGCTCGGAGTAGCGGCGTCCGAGGAGCGGAAGATCGGTGACCTGCCGCTGATCGACGGCGTATCCGACGTCCGCGGTCTGCGTCTGGAGCATCGGCGATTCACCGCGGACGACGACGTCCTCGGTCACGCTGCCGAGCTCGATCCGGACGTCGACCTCGATCCGCTCCTGCACGTGCAGCACGAGGCCGGTCTGCACCGATTTGCGAAACCCGGCGAGCTCCGCGCTGATCGTGTACGTCCCGACCTTCAGATTCGGAAAGACGAACTGTCCTTTCTCGGACGAGACCGCGGTGACCAGCGTGCCGGTCGATTCCTGCCTGGCGGTCACGGTCGCACCGGGCACGACCGCCGATGATTGGTCGCGAACCGTTCCCACAATCGATCCCGTGTCGAGCTGCGCCGATGCAGGGACGGACGCGGTGAGGATGAAAACCAGCGAGGCGAGAAGCGGATGACAAACCGTGCGGCTCATGCGGGCCTCCACAACGTGCGAACGGTCGTGTGTGTGTACCACAGGTTCGTTGAATCGGACAACGACCACCGCCGGCTCGCGCGATCCTGCAGACGGCGAAACCGATTCAACGGGCTGCGGCGTGTGGTGACGGCCTGGCGGGCGAGCGTCCGAACCCAATCTGTCGGGGCGGTCTGCCGGCGGGCGCGATCAAGGCCCGAAGTGCCTCGAACATCTCCTCGAGGTCTTCGTCGTGGCCCTCCACTCTGCGCTCGAGTGCGTCGAGCTTGGTGGCCAGTTCGACGTGATTCCGGGCGAGCTCACGCAGACGTACAAACGCGCGGACGACAAAGACGCTCATCTCCACGGCGCGGGGGCTGTTCAGAACCGACGCCGCCATCAGGGCGCCGTGCTCTGTGAAGGCGAGCGGGGCGTATTTGATGTTCTTGCCGCGCTTCAAGATCACAGATTGTGATCTTGAACGCTGGATCTGTATCGCGTCCTTCCGCGTCAATCTGAACGCGAAGTCCGGGGGAAAACGGGCGGCATTCCGTTTGACGGCCTGGTTGAGCGTCCGGGTTTCCACGCCGTAGATGCGCGCAAGATCGGCCGCGAGGATCACGCGGTGTCCGCGCACGGCGACGATGACCCGATCCACCGAGACCAGTTCGGCGCGGGCCTCACGCCGGCGGCGTTTCTTCACGGCACGAGCTTGTCCCGCCCGCGGCCGCGGTTCAAGATCACAGTTTGTGATCTTGATCATTTCGTGCAACGGGTCTGAAAAGACCGGTTACACATCCTGGTAACTCCAGTTGCGGGTAACTCTGGTGCCACCCTCGGTGCAACAACGAACTTCGGAGACGCGACACCGTGGACTGACTACGCTGATTCAGTACCGGCAAGCAGCCACGAAAACACGAAAACTCGAAAGTACGAAAACGAAAGCGCGCACATCTTTTTCGTGGTTTCGTGATTTCGTGGTTTCGTGCCTAAAAACCGCAGTACGAAATGACGGTCACGAAATGGAGCATACACGCCACTAGTTGTCGGAGGCTTGGAACCGGTCGTCGCGCAACTCGTCGGCCACGACCTCGTCGATTTCCTTTTGCTCGGCCGTTGGGCTCGGAGTCGTCTCGGCACCCTTCTCGGATTCAGCTGAACTGGGCGCTTCCTGCTCGTCGCGGGTTCGGTCGTCGGCCATGTGTAGCTCCTTCGAAACGCTCAGCGGTGCATGTTCCATTCCCTCATCATCGACTCGGACCCGTGTACGTGAACTTCTGGACGCGCTTGCCCTCGTACGTTTCAGTAATAAAGAGGTTGCCCTTCGAGTCGACGGCCAGGTTATGTGCGCCGTAGAACTGCCCAGCCCAATGACCGGCGCTGCCGAACGTGCTGACGACCTGCAGCGATTGGCGGTCGAGGATATAGATCTGCTGATTGGTGCCGTCGGGCACGATCAAAAACGTCTGTTCCGGATCGATGGAAAACCCGATGTCCCACACCGACCCACTGCCGAGCGTGTGCTTCGCGATGAACGCTTCGTGCACGAACGTCCCATCTTTCCGGAAGACCTGAATCCGATCGTTCGTGCGATCGCACACGTAGACCAGGCCGTCGTTCGACATCCGCACGGCGTGCACGATGCGGAACTGCGGCGGCGGCGGGCCGTTCGGATCGTACTGGCTGGGTTTGTTTTCGTTCTGCACGGCGCCGTTGAATGGGCCCGGCAGACGCTCCCCCGCCCGCAGGAAATACCCATCGTCGGGTTTCCTGCCGTACGCGCCCCAGTGCCGTTTGTAGGCGCCCGTCGTCGCGTCGAACACGATGACGCGATGATTGACGTAGCCGTCGGCGACGTACAGCTCGTTGGCCGCCGCGTCGACGATCATGTTCGCGGCGGCGCCGAGGTTCTGCGTATCGTTGCTGCCGGTGCCTTTTCCCTGACGGCCGATCTGCATCAGGAACTTGCCGTCGCGGGTGAACTTCAGAATGTGCGCGTCCTTGTCGCCGCCGGCGCCGAGCCACACACGATCCTGACGGTCGATGTAGATGCCGTGCTCGAGCTGCGGCCATTCGTAGCCCGTCCCCGGTCCACCCCACGACGATACGAGGTTGCCATCCTGATCGAGCTCGAGGACGGGAGGAGCGGCGCGCCAGATCGATCGCGTCTCGTTGGGCTGCAGCGTCGACGGCCGATGCGTAATCCAGACGTGGTCGCGCGCGTCGACGGCAACGCCGGCGACCGCGCCGACGATCCAGTGATTCGGCAACGGTTTCGGCCACGCGGGGTCCACGCGAAACGTCGGAACCTGCGCCGGCTGCGCGCCCGCAGACAACGTAGACAACGTCGAGAATGCCGCGAGCACGGCCATCGCGATCATCAGGATCGTTCGCACGACGTTACCTCCCTCGCCCATTCACCGCCGCGCATGAGCGGCTCCTGCAATCCCGCGTCGAGCACGCCATCGACGTCCACCTCACCCGACCCAATCATGAAGTCCACGTGGATGGCGCTGCGGTTGCCGCCCGCCTGCTCGAACTCGGCGTCGCTCATCGCGTCCGCGCCAGTGAGCGTGAACTTGTACGCCGACCCGAGCGCGACGTGGCTCGCCGCGTTCTCGTCGAACAGCGTGCTGTAGAACAGCAGCCCGGACTGCGCGATCGGTGAGCTGTGCGGCACCAGCGCCACCTCGCCGAGCCGCCCCGCGGCCGCATCGGTCTCCACGAGCTGACGAAGAACCGCTTCGCCGCGCGCCGCCTTGAAGTCCACCACACGCCCGCCCTCGAATCGCAGACTGAAATCGTCGATGAGCGTCCCGCCGTAGCTGAGCGGCTTGGTCGCGCGAACCGTGCCTTCGACCCGATTGCGATCCGCGATCGTGAACACTTCTTCGGTCGGCAGATTGGCGACGAAGCGGATACCGGACTGCGTGACGGACGCGCCGCTCACCCAGATGTGTCCTGCCGGAAGTCCAACGGTGAGATCGGTCCCTGGTCCCGCGAATCTCAGCGCCGTGTATCGCTTGCGGTTCACGTATTCGCTGCGCGCGGCGAGCGCGGCGAGATGCGCCTTCCACGCCGCGATCGGATCGGGACGATCGAGCCGGCACAGCGTGGCGATGGTGTCCCACAGTCTCGACAGCTGCTGGTCGCGCGGCACCTCAGGAAACACCTTCGCGGCCCACGCCTCGCTCGCCGCGGCGACGACGCCCCAGTTGGTCGCGTTGCGGGAAATGTGTTCTCTGAACGGCACCACCGCGCGAGACGTCGCCTGCTGCAGCGCGCCCACGAGATCCGGCGGCTCGTGCTGCAGCAAATCGGGATCGTTCGCGTACACGGACAGCACGGCGTGTCCCGCCTTCGCGTGGTCTTCGAGCGCGCGTGGCAGCCACGCCGAAAACTCGCCGAGGGTCTCCTTGCGCGCGTGGTGGAATCGCACGAGCTGCAGCGCTTCGTCTCCCCAGATCGCCTCGACCAGCTCCGCGCCCGCGCGGTACGCGCTCGCGGCGATGCGCCGGACCATGGTCGCCGCCTCGAGCGCGACGCCGCCGTTCATCAGCGGACCGATGATGAGCAGCCGCTGTCCCGGCTGCAGATTGATCGCCACGTCGACCGTGAGGTCGGCGTACATGTCCAGTCTCTGCTCGAGATTCACAGCGTGACGATACCGCAGTTCCGCCTTGACTCGCAGTCGGCGTGGCAGTCTGACTGGAGTCCGTGCTGAAGTCAGACTGCAGTCAGACTGGTATCAGACTGGAGTACGCACTTCGGGTCAACGGCCGCTCAGCGCGCGCAGGCCTGGCTCAGCGCCGAGCTCGCGGCTCGAAGTCTGGATCACGGGCGAGCCGTGTGGATCCGGTCATCGCGCTGAGGACACAATAGGCCGCATGACCAGAGGATTGCTGCTACTGGTCCTCGCGCTGATCGGCGTCGGGCCAGCATCGCTGCCGACCCAAGCGAACCTCGCGACCCTCGCGGATCAGGTGCGCGACACGGAGCGCGCGTTCGCCAAGACGATGGCCGATCGCGATCACGCGGCGTTCATATCATTCCTGTCGGACGAAGCCGTGTTCATGAGCGAGGGAGAGGCGCTTCGTGGCAAGGCGGCGATTGCGTCCGGATGGAAGCGCTTCTACGACGGCCCGCGCGCGCCGTTCTCCTGGGATCCCGATCGCGTCGAGGTACTGGACTCGGGCGCGCTCGCGCTCAGCAGTGGACCGGTCCGCGATCCGAACGGCAAGCGCGTCGGTACGTTCAACTCGGTCTGGCGCCGGGAGCCTGGCGGCGCCTGGAAGATCGTCTTCGACAAAGGCTGTCCGCCGTGCGACTGCCGTTGAGCATCAGCGCGCGCACCAGTCGCAGTCGAACGGCACCGAGATGCATGGCGGCAGCAGCCGTCAGCTGACCTGCTTTGGCGAGCACATCAAGCTGAGCGTCGATGTTCAGACTCACATTGTGCGCCGCCGGCGATGGCGGTGGTTTGACAGGATCTTGCGGCGGCGCGGCGAGGAGTCGTCTACCGCCGAGCGATGACGATCAGCGCAGCAGTAGGATCCACAGCGACGTTCGCGTGCGCATGGCTCGGCGCCTTGTGAATGTCGATGTGGGGAGCGGCAGTGCTAACACGGCTGTGTCATGTAAGAAATGCTCACGTCACGAAGTCCACCCCGAGCAGTCGAGCGTAACTGACTGAGTTCGCGAACGGCATGCGCGGGCACGACGGTTGCGCATATCGCCGAGCAAGGGGGCGACATGACTGCTGTTGAGACGTGCGGTACGGGCTGGGATCGCCTGCACGACATTCTGCTCAACATCAAGCCGGGCGACACGATCACGCCTGACGACTTGGTGGCGCAAACGGGCTTGTCGCCCGAGATGGTGCGAACGGTTCTGGAAGCACTGACGCGCGCCGAGTTGTTCGAGCGGACCGAAACCGGCGTCTTCATCCGCCGCAGCCTGTGGGGTCCGCCGATTTCGTGACAAGTCGGAGTGGAGTCCGACTCGAGTCGGAGTGGAGTCGGACTCTACTCCGACTCGTGACAAGTGGTGACACGCTGACGACAGTCAGCGAAGCTGTTGATATACCAGATGCTCGAAGCCCCGCACGATCTTCAACGACGCCTCGTCGTAGTACGGCAGCAGCTGCATGAGGACGACCACGACGATCTCCTTCTCGGCGACCGGCGCCGTCTCGATCTGAAATCCGAAGCCGAACCTGTCTTTGCCGGCGCCGATGGGAAACGGCCGCGCGAGTGTTGGAACCGCCGACGGCTGCTGCGCGACGACGAGGCTGCCGATTTGATTCGACATCATCGAGCGGAGCGAGCGCTCGCTGACGAGACGCGTCGCGCCATGACGGCCACCGTTGAGAAACAGCTGCAGGAAAGCCGTGTAGTCAGGCCGAACGTCAGACTAGGGCGCCCGGCAGTCAGACCGCGACTGGAATCTCCAGTGGCGCGGGGTGCCGCTGATTGACGAGCTCGGGATCAGTCAGCTGAACTCCACAAATCGCTCGGTACGCCACCTGGCGCCGCTCGGGTGTCGAGCCCAACGCGAGATACACGTCATGCATCATCAGCCACTTCGAGCAATCGCCCTTCGCGTGAAAGGCATAACTCGACCACGGATACTGATCCGGAGTGGTGACCATGTTGGCGCGCACCGGATTCTGTTCGATGTACCGCAGACACGTCAGCCAGTAGAGTTCGTCTGCGATCACGATGCCCCTGTATCGACCGCTCCAGAGCGTGCCGATGCGGTCGTATTTGCGGTTGTAGTAGTGCGTGTACCGCTCACCGATCGTCTTCATCATACGTGGCAGCGCCCGCGATTCATGCGGAGTCAGGATCAGGTGATAGTGATTCGTCATGACGACATAGCCGTGGACTGAAACGCCGCGATCCGCGGCGGCGTGCTCAACGAAGTTGAGGAGCACCCGATAGTCAATGTCGTCGCGAACGATGGCCCCGCGGTTGTTGCCGCGTCGAATGACGTGCACGCTCATCCCTGGAAGGTAGATCCTCAGATTCGCCATAGCGCTCGACTCCTTCGCTGCCTTTCCCAGCAAATCGCGATCTCGGGGTCAGGGTTGGAAAACGCGCCTGTTTCCGCGTTATCGGCAAAAA
>MNEX01000229.1 GCA_001917905.1 Acidobacteria bacterium 13_1_40CM_65_14 | reverse complement strand
CTTTGTGGAACGTGCTCATCTGTCCATTGCTGAGGACTCGACGTGCATCGTCTGCAGCGCCAGCGTCGTTCAAGAGCGTGCGGTAGTTGGCGCGGCGGAGCAGGAAGTTCGGCATCACCCAGTCGGGCGTGGCGATTTTCGCGTCGATCACCGGCGTCAACAGACCGATGGCTTCGTCCAGCCGCCACTGCGATCGGCGGAGATCCGAGAGTCCGAGCGTCGCACGATACTTCGCGCGAAGATCCTCGGGCGACGCGCTCGTGGCGCGCGCGAGGATCGCCGAATACTGATCCGCGGCACGCCCGAACGATTCGATCGCGGAGTTCGCGTACAGCCGCGCGAGATCCATCCGGTAGTCGGGATTGTCGGGGAACCGCTGCTGCAGCCGTTCGGCCACGCGCACCGCGTCGGGCACGCGCCCTTCGAAGGTGCCGTAGACCTCCGAGAGGACGTCGTCGGCGAGCGGCGCGAACAGACTGCCTTCGCGTGCGGCGCGCTCGAGCTGCTTCAAGCCTTCGGTCCGGCTGCCCGCTGGGAGGAACAGGATGAAGCGCAGCACCTTGATGAAGGTCGGCGCGATGTCGACGTAATAGTTGTAGAGGCCGAGCGCGAGGTACGCGTCGCCGTGCTCGGGGTGCTGCTTCAGGTACTCGTCCGAGTAGCTTTTCGACTTCGCCGCATCGCGCGCCGCGCCCCAGATTCCCTTGCTGTGATCCAGCCGGTAGCGGCTGCGCAGGAGATAGCCGTTCGCGAGATAGAACAGCGCCTCGCTATCCGCATGCGTGCGGCTGTATCGATCATCGGCTTTTGCCAGGAGCTGATCGATGCCCTGCTCGAACGAAGTTTGCAGGGCCGGACGGAGATCGATGCGCGACTCATGCGCGAACAGCTGGCCATACCAGAACGCGAGATTCTCGGGCTCGCGTGCTCGCAGTGTTTCGAAGTGCCTGTAGGCGCCGTCGCGGTCGCCGCTGTAGAGACGCAGATAGCCCGCGAGCACCGGGTCGGCGGAGGGCGACGTTGTCGTCTGGGACTGAGCCGCGGCCACGCGGACGCCGCCAACGAACACGACGATGGCGAACCCGAATCGAATCGCGCTTCTCCGAACCATGACGTGACCTGAGTGGAAGGGCTGGCGAAACCGTTAGACGGGATTGTGACGCCGAGCGTTCATCTATAATGCGGCCGCAGACTAAGGCGGCCTGGCTGTGACGTTCTGTTCTGGATACGCGCGAGCACCACAGTGCGAGCGCGTCAGCGAGCGGGGGTGGGGCCCCGCGAGAGATAAAAAAAAGATGACGAGATCTTTTCGCATCAGTCTGATGTTGATCGTGCTGTGTGTCGTCAGCGTGAGCGCGCAGCGAGGACGCGGCGGGGCGCCGCCGGCGCCGACCGCTCCGACGCCGCCGGGACCGCCGCGCGTCGAGCAGTTGAAGCGCGAGGCGGCGGCGGAGGTCGAGACCATGCGCGTGATGACGCAGCAGATGGTCGACCAGGTCTTCAGCTACGGCGAGCTCGGATTCCAGGAAACCGAGACCTCGCGCTATCTGACCGACATCCTCCAGAAAAACGGCTTCAAGATCGAGCGCGCGTACGCCGGCATCCCGACGGCGTGGGCCGCGACGTGGGGATCGGGCAAGCCGGTCATCGCGATCGGATCCGATATCGACTGCATCCCGCAGGCGTCGCAGAAGCCCGGCGTCGCCTATCACGATCCGCTCATCGAGGGGGCGCCCGGACACGGCGAAGGGCACAACTCCGGCGTTCCGCTCAACATCACCGCGGCGCTCGCCGTGAAAAAGATCATGGAACGCGAGCAGCTCCCGGGGACGTTGAAGCTGTGGCCCGGCGTCGCCGAAGAGCTCGTAGGCACGAAAGCGTATTTCATTCGTGCCGGTCTCTTCCGCGACGTCGACGTCTCGCTCTTCGCCCACGTCGGCAACAATCTCGCCGTCGGCTGGGGCGGAGGCTCCGGCACCGGTCTCGTGTCGGTGGAGTACACGTTCAAGGGCGAGAGCGCACACGCCGCTGCACAGCCGTGGCGCGGCCGCTCGGCGCTCGACGCCGTGGAGCTGATGGACGTCGGCTGGAACTTCCGCCGCGAGCATCTGCGTCTGCAGCAGCGCTCGCACAACGTGATCATCAACGGCGGCGATCAGCCGAACGTCGTCCCGCCCAACGCGAGCGTGTGGTACTACTTCCGCGAAACCGACTACCCGCACATCAAAGAGCTGCGCGAGATCGGCGACACGATGGCCAAGGCTGCGGCGATGATGACCAACACCGAGGTCAGCTCGCGGATCCTCGGGTCCGCGTGGCCGCAGCACATGAACAAGACCGTCGCCGAAACGATGTACGCGAACATTCAGACCATTGGGCTGCCGACGTGGGACGAAGCGGATCTTACGCTCGCGAAAGCGCTGCAGAAAGAGTTGAAGCAGCCGCAAACCGGACTCGCCACCCAGATCGGCCAGCTGCGCGGCGGTCTCGACCCTGAACAGAACATGGGCGGACCGTCGGACGACATCGGCGACGTCTCCTGGAATCTGCCGACGGTGACGCTGAGCTATCCGGCGAACATCCCGGGCACACCGGGTCACAACTGGGCGAACGCGATCGCGATGGCGACGCCGATTGCGCACAAGGGCGTCACCGCCGGCGCGAAGGTCCAGGCGATGACGATTATCGACATGCTGATGCGGCCCGAGCTGGTGCAGCAGGCGTGGGACTACTTCCGGAACGTGCAGACCAAGGATCAGAAATACATTCCGTTCATCGCAGACAGCGATCAGCCCGCCGTGTGGATGAACGAGAAGATCCTCCAGCAGTACCGGCCGGAGATGAAGAAGTACTACTTCGATCCGACCAAGTACAAAACCTACCTCGAGCAGCTGGGCATCAAGTATCCGACCGTGCGGTAAAGGCAACCGCAGAGATCGCAGAGCCCGCAGAGAGGAATACTCTGCGCTCTCAGCGTGCTCCGCGGTTGCCTTCTACTTGGGCACGAGCTCGGGCGACGGGATGAACGTATAGAGATGTCGCCCGACGATTTCCTGTATCACGACGTCGGGATGTTCCTGCAGCACATCGTCTGCATCGAAAGCGTTCTGCCACAGATACACCGCGCGGCTGAAGTGCTCCGAGAGAAACGGCACGAGGCGTGAGACGAACGAGTCGCGGAAGATCACCGCGCGCGGCAAAGACGATCCGGCGATGTCGCCCCCAGAGTGCTAGGCGGCAACGGTTCTAGGGTGATCGCAGCGTAAAAATCAGAATGTGCTGGCGCGGCAGCGACTCGTCGACCTTGGACAGCGTGAAGCCTTCGGCCTCGACTTCCATCTTCGCTTCCGCGACGGTCATCTTGTGCTCGAGGCGGATCGGGATCGACGGATCTTCCTTGCGGTACTCGAGGAGCACGAGCCGTCCGCCGGGCTTGAGCGCCTGACGCAGCCCGCGCAGCATCGCCTGCGGCTGCGAGAACTCGTGGTAGACGTCGACCATCAGCTCGAGATCCACGGACGCGGGCGGCAGCTTCGGATCGTCGACCGCGCCCTGCACGAGCGTGACGTTCGCGATCTTCTCTTTCTCCAACCGGCGGCGGAGCATCTCGAGCATCTGCGGCTGCACGTCGTTCGCGTAGACCGTACCGGTCGGACCGACGCGCTTCGCGAGCCGCACGGTCATGTAGCCGGAGCCGGCGCCGATGTCGGCGACTGACGCGCCTTTCGGAATCTTCAGCACCTCGATCGCGACGTCGGGTTCTTCTTCGTCGACCCGCTCGTTCCGCTCCAGCCAGTCCGCGCCCTGCCACCCCATCACCGGCGCGAACCGGCGTCCGCTGATCGGATGTGTGCCCGGCGTCTGCGCCACGAGCACGCTGGCGAGCGCCAGCGCGAGGAGCGCGGTGAGCTTCAGCTGTCGCATGTGCCTCCAACCGGTTCTAGAATAACAACAATGACGACCGAGACCATGCTGACCCCGTCGCGCGTGTGGAAAAAGATGACCCTGGAGCAGCGGCAGCGCGCCGCGCGCGCGTTTTGGGAAGACGAAGAAGCCGCCAACGATCAGGTGCAGGCGGCGCTGCTCATCGCCCAGCAGAAAAAATTCCGGCCGAAGACCGTCGTCTCGCTCGACGTCGATCGCAAGGCGCGGCACCTCGCGAGCCTCGCATCGCTGCCCGACGCCATTGCCGGCCGCGCGCTCATCGTCTATCACCTCGCCGAGCAGAACACAATCAATGACGATCGCGTCGGCGAACGTGAACGCCGTCGCCGACTGTCGTCGCGCGCTTGCCAAGCCGAAGCTCGCCCGATCGAGTGAGCGAAGCTTGGAAGGCTTTAGCCGAGCGAGGGGACACAGCCGTTCATTCCGCCTTAATCGTCATCCTTGACCCGGACGAATCCGGCTGTGAAAAAACACGACGTTTAAACGCGGAGCTCGCAGAGCACGCTGAGAAATCCTTGGGTTTTTCTTCTCTGCGGACTCCGCGGTCTCTGCGGTGAACGTGATTTGTTCACAATCTCTGAAGCCCTCGCCCTACGACTGGACCAACGGCAACAACACCTCGAACGTCGTGCCTTCGTTGGCCGCGGTCGAGAAGGTCACCGCGCCGCCGTTCTCCTTCGCGATGCCGTAGATGATCGACAGCCCGAGCCCCGTGCCTTTCGACGGCGACTTGGTGGTGAAGAACGGCTCGAACACGTGCGCCTGCTGCTCGACGGCGATGCCGACGCCGGTGTCGCGGACCGCGATGCGTGCGTAGTCGCCGGCGGAGATTCCCGGATAGCGCAGCACCGATCGCTCGTCGAGGCTCACCGGGTCGATGGTGATGTCGATGGTCCCGCCGTCCGGCATCGCATCGCGCGCGTTGACCACGAGATTCATCAGCACCTGCTCCAGCTGACCCGGCTCCATGCGCACGGGCGCCGGGCAGTCGCTCGCGCGCGTGTGAATCGCGATGGCGTCGCCGACCATGCGCTGCAGCATCCCGTGCAGCTGCTCGGCCACGACCTTGAGATCCAGCACCTCCGGCTGCAGGACCTGGCGCCGGCTGAACGCGAGGAGCTGGCGCGTGAGCGCCGCGCCGCGCTCCGCGGCCTTGCGAATCTCCTCGGCCTCCTCGCGCCTCGGATCGTCGTGCGGCAGACTCGCCGTGAGCAGATCGCTCGAGCCGATGATGGCGGCGAGCACGTTGTTGAAATCGTGCGCGACGCCGCGAGCGAGCCGGCCGACCGCCTCCATCTTCTGCGCCTGGCGCAGTTGCTCCTCGAGCGCGCGCCGCTCGGTGATGTCTTCGGCGATGCCCTCGAAGCCGCCGACTCCCACTTCGACGTCCACCGTTCGCGTGGTGAGGTGCACGAGGATCGGCGTGCCGTCCTTGCGCTGCCATGCGACGTCCGCGTCTCCGTACTGCTCGCCGGCGAACCGCCTGATCAGCTCGACGCGTTCGGCCGGCGTGCGATACAGCTCGCGCATGTTGTGCGTCAGCAGATCCTGGACCGAGTCGTAGCCGAGCATGCGCGCGAACGCGGGATTGGCGTCGAGGATTTCGCCCTGAAACGTCGACCGGTAGATGCCGTAGGCCGCGCCTTGAATCAGCGAGCGGTAGCGCGCTTCGGATCGCCTCAGCCGTTCTTCCGCGTTCTTCTGCCGCGTGATGTCGCGCGCAATCGCGTGGACCGCGACGATCGTCTCGCCTTCGTAGACGAGCTGCACGTGCTGGCCGATCCACAGGACGTCGCCGTCCTTCGTCACCGACGGAAACTCGAAGTACGTGTTCGGCACGTGCTCCACGATTTGCCGCGTGTAGAGCTCCACGGCCGCGTCGCGGTAGTCGGGCCGGATCAGCGTCATGAAGTGGCGGCCCAGCAGCTCGTCCTGCGAGTACTTCATTACACGCTCGGCGGTCGGATTCACGTACGTGAAGCGGCCGGCGGGATCGCAGTAGTAGATCAAATCCTGCGCGTGCTCGACGATGCGACGCAGACGCGTCTCGCTGTCGCGCACCGCCCGTTCCGCGCGGCGACGCTCGGTGACGTCGTGGTAATTGACGACGACGGCGCGGACGTCAGGATCGTCGAGCCGGCTCACCGCGATGAAGGCGATGTCGCGCCAGTCGCCGTTCTTGTGCCGCATGCGGTGCTCGGTCTCGAGCGGCACGCCCGGCTGGCGCAGCACCTCGGCAAACGCCGCGCGCGTCCGCGCGACATCGTCTGGATGGACCAGCTCGAAGCCGTCGTGGCCGACGCGCTCTTCGAGCGAGTAGCCGAGGAGTCGCACGGACGCCTGACTCGCGAACCGAATCGTGCCGTCCGCGTTCAGCATGACGACCGCTTCGGTGCTGTTCTCGATGAGGGCCTGCGGGAGGGCGTCCATCGATTCTGTACGAAGAGTTACCGCTGCGCGGTCGCCGGCTGGCTGGGTTTCAGATACGTGTCGTACCAGGCGACGATGCGAGTCAGGCGATCGACGAGGTGTTTTTCTTCGCGCAGGCCGTGCCCTTCGCGCGGATAGAGCACGAGGTCCGACTCGACGTGGTACCGCTTCAGCCCGCGATAGAACTGCTGGCTCTGGCCGATGGGATCGGTCGTGTCGTCTTCACCCTGGAGCAGCAGTGTTGGCGTCCTGACGTGCTTGACGTAGGTCATCGGCGACGATTTGATGAACCCGTCGAGTTTCTCGTACGGCGTGCCGTAGAACCACTCGTCGTACGCCGATCCGTTTTCGGTCCCGAACTCGCTCGCCATGTCGATGACCGGCGCGCCCGAGACCGCGGCCTTGAACCTGGTCGTCTGCGTGACGGCCCACGCCGCCATGTAGCCGCCGTACGACCAGCCGCCGATGCCGAGGCGACCGGGATCCGCGATGCCGCGCGCGATCATCGCGTCCACGCCGGCCATCACGTCCTTGAAGTCGCCGCCGCCCCAATCGGCGCGGTTCGATTCGACGAACTGCTGCCCATAGCCGGTCGATCCGCGGACGTTCGGATACAGCACCGCGTAGCCGCGCGAGACGAGCAGTTGTCCCCACGCCTCGAATGCATCGGACCAGCGGCCCGTCGGACCGCCATGCACGAGCACGACACATGGCAGCTTCTGCCGCGCGACATCCGTTGGGACCAACAACGCCGCTTCGATCTCGACGCCGTCAGTGCTCTTGTACTTGATGAGCTCCGGCGCGACGAGCGGAATCGATGCCCATTTCTCGTTGAACGTGGTCACCGCGCGCGCGGGCGCGTTCGGCGCTTTCACCCACAGCTCCGGCGCGCGCGTCGCCGTTTCGCCGGCGAAGGCGAACGTGCCGGACGGCGCGCGTGCGAAGGCGGATGGATTGACGTCGATGCCGCCGAGCGTCGTCGTCTTGCCGTCGCGACCGATGAGGGTGATCGCGCTCTTGAACCCGTGCGCGACGTTGGCCGCGAGCGACTGATTGTCGACCCAGCGCGGCTGCGCCACCGGCCGATCGATCGTCGCGGCCGTCACGTTCTGTGGAGATCCGCCGGCGACGGGTTGCAGATAGAGATCGTGCACCTCGGGACCGTCGACGCGAGCGCCGACGTAGGCGAGGGTCTTGCCGTCAGGCGAGACCGCGAGGCCGCCGAGCGGTCCGCGCGGCGCGGCGATCTCGTTGAAGTCGCCCCTGGCGACATTATCGAGGTTGATCGTGTAGAGATGATCGGTCCACTGATCGATTTCCGGCCTGGACGTCGCGATCGCAACGAGCCGGTCATTCCAGACGTCGCGCGGCCCATTCGGGGCCGCGGCGCCCGGCAGCCACTCGATCTGCCGGATCTGCCAGCGGCCCGACGTGAGCTGTTTCAGCGCTTTGGTCTCGACGTCGAGGATCCAGACGCGGGCGCGTCGATCGTCTTTGTCGACCACGCGGCTGTCGTCTTTGTCTTTCTCGCGCTTCTGCTGCGCGTCCGCCTTGGGCTCGGTCATCAGCAGCGCGATGCGCCGGCCGTCGGGCGACCAGCGGAACGCGCCGACCGCGTCCTTCCGGTCCGTGAGCTTCTCCGCTTCGCCGCCCCGGAGCGACAGCCGATAGAGCTGCGGCGCGCCGTCACGATCGGAGGTGAACGCGATCGACGTCCCATCCGGCGACCATCGCGGCGAGCTGTCGCTCTTGCCCGAGAACGTGAGCTGGCGCAGCCGACCGCTCGCGACGTCGAGCAGCCAGAGCGCGCGTGCACGCGACGATGCCTTTGGCGGATCGGTGACCGTGAAGACCAGACGCGATCCGTCGGGCGAAAACTCGAGGTCGCCGATCGACCGGCGGTCGAGCGTCTGTTCAGGTGTGAGCGGCGCGGCCGAGAGCGCGGCGACGGCTGCCGCCCACACGAGCGAGGCGATAAGAGCGTTCTTCATAACTTGGCGCGTCGTACCTTAGCATAGGCGTTCCTCTTGGCAGGCCTGAAGGCCTGCGCTACAGCAGCGGTAGCGCAGCCGTTGAGCGCTGCCGTGGATTGCGATTTGGCATTCGCCGAGATTCCATCCTCTCCGCTCGCGCCGAGCGTGTCGCCGGTTCGAATTCATTACCGCGATGTCGGTGAAGGGCCGCCGATCGTCTTTCTCCACGGCGGTTGGGGTTACGAGATCTATCCGTTCGATCGGCAGATCGAGACGCTTGGGTCGCGGCACCGCATCGTCATCCCGGATCGATCGGGGTATGGAGGGTCCGGGTCACTCCGCGTGTTGCCGACCGACTTTCATCGGCGCGCGATGGAGGAGACGCGCGCCGTCATCGATGCGCTCGGGATCGAACGGCCCGTTCTCTGGGGACACAGCGACGGGGCGATCATCGCGTTGCTGCTCGGCCTCGCCGCGCCCGATCGGATCGCCGGCGCGATCGTCGAAGCGACGCACTACGACAAGTACAAGCCGAGCTCGCGCGCCTTCTTCGAGGGGATCATCGCGAACCCGCAGGCGCTCGGCGGCGGCGTCGCGTCGGTCATGGCGCGCGAGCATGGCGATCGCTGGCCGCAGATCATCGACATGCACTCGCGCACCTGGCTGCGCATCGCGGAGCAAGTCGCGTCGCCGGCGGAGGATTTCTACGACGGCCGCCTCGGCGATCTGACCGTGCCCGTGCTCGTCGTCCACGGCGCGCGCGATCCGCGCACCGAGCCGGGCGAGCTCGACGCGCTGCGGATGGCTCTCGCAGGCGCGGGCCCGCGTGTCGATCTGGAGCGGACACAGGGGTCCGCCCCTACAACCCGGTTCGTGATTTTGCCAGAGGGCGGGCATAGTCCTCACAGCGAGGGCGCAACGGCAAACGAGGTCACGCGGGTCGCGCAAGAGTTCATTGAGGCACGGGGAGGCACACCGCGGTGACGTCCTGTCCTGGTTACGCGCGAGCACCACGGTGCGAGCGCGTCAGGCGTACGGATCGGATTGTGGTGACGTTCTGTTCTGGAGACGCGCGAGGGCTGCGGCCCGAGCGCGTCAGGCGTGGGGGTGGGGCCCCACGCGTATAAAGAAATGCCCGCACTCGAGCTCGATCGTGTCTGCCGCGACTTCGTCACACCCGCCGGCCGCACGTATCGAGCGATCGAGGACATCTCGCTCGCCGTCGAGGCCGGCGCGTTCGTCGCCATCGTCGGACCGAGCGGCTGCGGCAAGTCCACGCTCCTCAACGTGGCGGCGGGCCTGCTGCCGCCTTCGTCCGGCCGTGTCCGCGTCGACGGCGTGGATCTCGTCGGCCTGAACCGGCGCGCGACCTACATGTTTCAGCAGGACGCGCTGCTGCCGTGGAAGACGGTCCGCGACAACGTCGCGCTCGGCCTGACGCTCGCCGGCGTCGCGCGCGCGGAGTCGCACGCGCGGGCTGACGCCTGGCTTGCACGCGTTGGTCTCACCGCCTTCACGGCACACTATCCGGCGCAGTTGAGCGGCGGCATGCGCAAGCGCGTGACGATGGCGCAGAACTGGATCATCGATCGCGGACTGATGCTGATGGACGAGCCGTTCAGCGCGCTCGACGTCCACACACGGCAGCGCATGGAAAGCGAGCTGCTCGCGTTGTGGGATGAAGCAACCGCAGAGCTCGCAGAGAACGCTGAGAACAACCATGCTCTGCGCGCTCAGCGAGCTCCGCGGTTCAAACGGACCGTTCTGTTCGTGACGCACGATCTGGAGGAAGCGATCGCGCTGGCCGACGAGGTCGTCGTGCTCTCCGCCGGTCCGGCGAGCCGCATCGTCGCGCGCCACCCGGTCACGCTCGATCGTCCACGCGACCTGATGGAGCTGCGCACGACGACGGCGTTCGTCGATCTGTACCGGGCGCTGTGGGCCGTGCTGCGCGAAGAAGTCGTCAAGAGCCAGCGTCATGCGTAAGAACGGCGAGAAGTCTGAAGTCGGAAGTCTGAAGTCTGCAGACCGTTCAGACTTCAGACTTCAGGCTTCGCGCTTTAGGCGCGCGTCCGTCGTCGCCTGGCAGATCCTCGTGGGCGTCGTCGCGCTCGCCCTGTGGCAGGGCCTCGTCTCGCTGAAGCTGCTCGATCCGTTTTTCGTCAGCCGGCCGAGCGACATCGCGCGCCGCATCGCCACGTGGATTGCGAGCGGCACGCTGTGGCCTCACCTCATCGTCACGCTCGAAGAATCGCTGCTCGGCCTCGTCGTCGGCGCGGCGCTCGGCATCGCGCTCGGGTTCGTGTTCGCGCGGTCGCCGATGGTCGCCCGAGTGTTCGATCCCTATATAAAGATGTTGAACGCGATTCCGCGCGTGGTGCTGGCGCCGCTGTTTCTGCTCTGGTTCGGCCTCGGCATCTGGTCGAAGGTCGCGCTCGCCGTGACGCTCGTCTTCTTCGTGATGTTCTTCAGCACCTATCAGGGTGTCCGCGACGCGAGCCAGGTCCTCATCGACAACGTGCGCATGCTCGGCGCCACCGAGCGCCAGTTGGTCCGCCATGTCCTCGTGCCGAGCGCGCTCACGTGGATCTTCTCGAGCCTCCACACGAGTCTCGGATTCGCGATGGTGGGTGCGGTTGTGGGAGAGTATCTGGGGTCGACGCGCGGACTCGGCTACGTGATCTCGCAAGCCGAGGGTACGTTCGACACGACCGGCGTCTTCGCCGGCATGACGATTCTCGGCGTCGTCGTCGTGATCGTCAGCGCCGCGGTGACGCGGCTGGAGCGATGGTTGTTGCGATGGAAGAGAGATGAGCGCTGATTCAATCGAGACCTCTCCACCACGGTGGACACGGAGGACAGGAGGTCAAAACCTGTACAAAACAGGCTTCGCCTCCGCGTCCCCTGTGTCCTCTGTGGTGGAGAGCGTAACTCTGCAACCCGTTCTACGGGTTTTTGCCTTTGTGTCCTTCGTGTCCTTTGTGTTGATTCAGTGCTCGGCGTGTGCGCGCCCGCCGGAGTCAGGCGCGCGTCGAGTGCGGATCGCGATCGGCGGCCAGAACCAGTTGGTGTACCTGCCGACGACGCTCGCGCGCGAGCTCGGGTTGTATCGCGAGGAAGGCCTCGACGTCGAGCTGCAGGATCATGCGGGCGGTGCGAAGGCGCTGCAGGCGCTCGTCGGTGGCAGCGCGGACGTGGTCTGCGGGTTCTACGACCACACGATTCAGATGGCCGCCGACCAACGCGAGCTCGTCGCGTTCGTCACGATGCTGCGGTTTCCTGGACTCGTGCTCGTGACGTCGCCGCAGAGCGCCGCAACCGTCACGAGCATCTCAGACTTGAAAGGCAAGATCGCCGGCGTGACGGCGGCCGGATCATCGACGCAAATGCTGCTGACGTATCTACTCCAAAAGCACGGCGTTCCCGTCGACTCGGTCAGCGTGACCGGCATCGGCGCGTCGGCCACCGCCGTGGCCGCGGTCGAGAGCGGCAAGGTGGATGTCGGAGTGATGACGGATCCCGCGCTCACGATTGTTCAGCGCCGCGCGCCGGCTGTCCGCGTCCTCGTCGATCTGCGTCACGTTGAAGGTGTGAAGCAGACGTACGGCACCAGCACGTATCCCGCATCGGTGCTGTACGCGAAGGCCGAGTGGGTGCGGGCGAATCGCGACACGGCGTCCCGCCTCGCGCGCGCGATTCGGCGGACCCTCGAATGGATGCAGACGCACTCGGCTGAAGAGATTGCCGACAAGACGCCGGCCGACTTTCGCGGTGACGATCGCGCACTGTATGTGGACGCGCTGAAGAACACGATGGCGATGTATTCGCCGGACGGCATCATGCAGGCGGAGGGCGCGAAGGCCGTGCACGCGGTGCTCGCACAGTCGATGGACAAAGTGAAGAACGCGACCATCGATTTGTCGAAGACCTATACCAATGAGTTCGTGCGGTGAAGCGCCTGCGGCCCGAGCCCAGGCGCCGAGCGGGGGCGGGGCCCCGCGAGAATAAGACATGGTTGTTAAGGGATTTCTCTTCGCCGGCCTCGGCATCGTTCTCGTCGTTTATCTCATCACGCTCGTCCGCGGTGGGTTCGTCAAGCCGACCTGGTTTCAGCAGCTCGTCGGCTTCGTGACCGCGTTCTTCGACACGCTCGGCATCGGCTCGTTCGCGACGACGACGTCGATCTACAAGTTGAAGAACATGGTGCCGGTGAAGCTGATGCCCGGCACGCTCAACGTCGGGCATACGCTGCCGACGATCACGCAGGCGTTCATCTACACGAAGATCGTGCCCGTGGAATCACGCACGCTCGTCCTGATGATTGTCGCCGCCGTCCTCGGATCGCTGGCGGGCGTCGGCGTCGTCGTGCACTGGCCGCGGCGCAAGATTCAGATCGGCATGGGGCTCGCGTTGCTCGGCGCCGCCGTGCTGCTGCTGATGACGCTGTTCAATCTGTTCCCGGCGGGCGGGGATACGCTCGGGTTGAGCGGCGCGCGGCTCTGGAGTGGCCTGGGCGGCAACTTCGTCCTCGGCGTCCTGATGATGCTCGGCATCGGCCTCTACGGGCCGTGCATGATTCTCGTCTACCTGCTCGGGATGAATCCGACCGCGGCGTTCCCGATCATGATGGGCTCGTGTGCGTTCCTCATGCCGATCGCGAGCATGCGGTTCGTGCGCACGCGGAGGTATCACGTGCAGGCGACGTGGGGACTCGCGATCGGCGCGGTGCCGGCCGTGCTCATCGCCGCCTTCCTCGTCACGTCGCTGTCGCTCACCGCCGTCCGCTGGCTCGTCCTGTTCGTCGTCGTGTACACGGCGCTGAACATGTTGATGACCGCAGGTCAGCCCGACACGTCGCGCGATCTCGCGGGTGCCGAGGTTGCGTAAACCGGTCGTTCTCATTACGGGCGCGGGCGGCGAGATCGGCCACGGCCTGGTCACACGTCTCAGCGCCTCTGGCTCGCCGATCATCACCATCGACGTCAGCCCGCTCGACGCGTCGCTGGCGCCGCTGGTCGCGCGCGAGTTCACCGGATCGATCACCGACGTGAACCTGCTCGAGCGCATCCTCGCCGAGTTCGAGGTCGAGCGCGTCTTCCATCTCGCCGCGCTGCTCTCGACGCGATCCGAGTTCACGCCGATCACCGCGCATCACGTGAACGTGGAAGGGATGCTCAATCTCCTCGAGTTCGCGCAGCACGAGGGCGAGTCGCACGGCCGGCCCGTCACGTTCATCTATCCCTCGTCGATTGCGGCGTTCGGTCTGCCGGATCTCGACACGAAGATGCGCGTCGGCCGCGTGCGCGAAGACGAGTTCACGCACCCAAAGACGATGTACGGGTGCAACAAGCTGTACTGCGAGCTGCTGGGCGACTACTACGCCCGGCACTACAAGCAGCTGTCGGTGGACGCGATCCCGCGCGTCGATTTCCGGTCGATGCGTTTTCCAGGATTGATCTCCGCGCTCACGGTGCCGTCAGGCGGTACCTCGGACTACGGGCCCGAAATGATTCACGCCGCCGCGAAAGGGGAGCCGTACCACTGCTTCGTGCGCCCCGATACGACGATTCCGTTCATGGCGATGCCCGACGGCGTCGACGCGCTGCTGACGCTCGCGGCCGCGCCGCGCGCGCGGCTGACACGGACCGCGTACAACCTGAGCGCGTTCAGTCGATCCGCCGCCGAGATCCGCGACGTCGTCGTCGCGGCGTTTTCGAACGCGAAGATTGATTATCAGGTCGATGCGAAGCGACAGGGCATCATCGATTCCTGGCCGGCGGACGTCGACGACTCCGCCGCGCGCGCCGATTGGGGCTTCGCGCCGACGTACGATTTCGAGCGCGCGTTCCGCGAGTACCTCATTCCGACGATTCAGCAACGATATCGCCGTTAGCTGAAATACTCGCCTGACCACGAAATCACGAAAACCACGAAAGCACGAAGCACGAAAAAACCTTAGAGCTGGTTGCGAGATTACCGCCGCAACCTCTCCACCACAGAGGACACGGAGGACAGGAGGCTGCAAACCTGAAGAAAAAGTACATGGCCTCTGCGTCCCCTGTGTCCTCCGTGGTGGCGAGTTGTAATGCTGCAAGGCGCTTTCAGGTTGGGTACGTTTTCGCGTTTTCGTGTTTTCGGGGCTTCGTGGCTAGTATGTGGGCGTGGATGCCGTGACAGCCTTTGCGCCTGCCACCGTCTCGAACGTCGCCTGCGGCTTCGACGTGCTCGGGTTCGCGCTGGACTCGCCGGGCGATGAGGTAACCGCGGTGTTCGCCCCCGCGGGGGTCACGATTGACGACATCATCGGCGACGATGGGCGCTTGCCGCGCGAAGCGGGACGAAACACCGCGGGCGTCGCGGCGCAGGCGCTGCTGGCGCATCTCGGCGAGCGGCGCGGCGTGAGGCTGACCATTCGCAAAGGTCTGCCGCTCGCGAGCGGGCTTGGCGGGAGCGCGGCAAGTGCCGTCGCGGCCGTTGTCGCGGTCGACGCGCTGGTCGGCGCGAAGAGCGCACTCGACGTCCTGCTCGCGTGTGCGTTGAAGGGCGAGCATCTCGGTGCCGGATCGGCCCATGCGGACAACATCGCGCCGTCGCTGTACGGCGGCTTCGTGCTCGTGCGGACGCCGAATCCACCCGATGTCGTTCGCCTGCCGGTGCCGAACGGACTGACGGCAGTCGTCGTGCACCCCGACCTCGAAATCGAAACCGCGAAAGCGCGCGCGCTCCTCGGCGACACCGTGCCGCTCGGCGATGCCATCCGCCAGTGGGCCAATCTCGGCGCGTTAGTCGACGGTCTGCATCGCAGCGATTTCGCGCTCATCGCGCGATCGCTCGAAGACACCATCGCGGAGCCGCGCCGCGCACCGCTCGTGCCGGGCCTCGCGACGATCAAGAAGGCCGCCGCCGACGCGGGCGCGCTCGGCTGCAGTTTGTCCGGATCCGGTCCGTCCCTGTTCGCGCTCTGCCAGGACGCGACGATCGCGCGTCGAGTGGCCGCCGCGATGACCGACGCGGTCAAGGCGGCCATCGGCGGCGAGGCTCAGACCTACGTCTCAGCGATTTCGCCCAGAGGCGCGCGCGTCCTCTAGCAAGTAGTGGCGTGTATGCTCCATTTCGGGACCCTCATTCGTACTGCGGTTTTAGGCACGAAACCACGAAATCACGAAACCACGAAAAAGATTTGCGCGCTTTCGTTGTCGTGCGTTCGAGTTTTCGTATGTTCGTGGCTGCTTGTCGGTACTGAATCAGCGTAGACATCCACTAGACATGCGTTTCGTGACGACCCGCGGTCAGACCCCGCCGGTCTCCTTCAAGACCGCGCTCTTCGAAGGACTCGCACCGGATGGCGGCCTCTACGTGCCCGAAACGATCGAGCCGTGGACCGAGAGCGAGCTGTCGCGGCTGAAAAACCGCACGCTGACGGAAGCCGCGATGCGCGCGCTGCGTCCCTTCACGCGCGGCGAGCTCGACGCGACCGTGTTCGAAGCGGTCATCGCCGCGGCGCTCGACTTTCCGATTCCACTCGTCGAGGTCGAATCGGGCGTCTACGCGCTCGAGCTGTTTCACGGTCCGACGCTCGCGTTCAAGGACGTCGGCGCGCGCGTGATGGCGCGGCTGATGGCGTCGCTGCACATGGCCGAGGAGCCGCTGACCGTGCTCGTCGCCACATCGGGCGACACCGGCAGCGCGGTAGCGCACGCCTTTCACGCCGTTCCGTACACGCGCGTCGTCGTGCTGTATCCGGACGGCCGCATCAGCCCGACGCAGGAAGCGCAGTTGACGATGTTCAACGACGAGCCCGAAGGCCAAAGTGGAAACGTCGGGAACGTCCGGGCGTATGCCGTCAGCGGGAGCTTCGACGATTGTCATCGGTTGACGC
Organism: Acidobacteria bacterium 13_1_40CM_65_14; assembly: GCA_001917905.1. GTDB lineage: Bacteria > Acidobacteriota > Vicinamibacteria > Vicinamibacterales > CAVVIG01 > QHWF01. The sequence goes on along the minus strand of MNEX01000229.1, from coordinate 1,211 downwards.
GGCAGGCATTCGGCGATCGCGATCTGCGGCGGCGGATGCCGATGACGTCCGCCAACTCGGTGAACGTCGGCCGCCTGCTCCCGCAAATGGTGTACTACTTCCACGCGCTCGCGGAGCTCCAACGTGTACGGGCGGACGCCGGTGTCCCCCTCGGGCCGACACATGGGTCGGCCCCTACGAATCCCGTTTTCTCCACGCCCAGCGGCAACTTCGGCAACCTCACCGCCGGCCTGATGGCGAAGCGCGCCGGCCTGCCGGTCGCGCGGTTCGTCGCCGCAACCAACGTCAACGACGTGGTGCCGGCCTATCTGGCCACCGGCCGCTTCGAGCCGCGCGCGTCCGTTCCGACGCTCGCCAACGCGATGGACGTCGGCAGCCCGAGCAACTTCGAGCGCATGTCGTGGCTCTACGCCGGCGACCTCGACGCGATGCGCCGCGACATCATCGGCACGCGTCACACAGACGACGAGGTTCGCGACACCATTCGTCGCGTGTACGAGACGCGCGGCTATTTGCTCGATCCCCACAGCGCTATCGGGTATCTCGGTCTGCGGCGTTCTGTTCTTGATACGCGCGAGCACCACGGTGCGAGCGCGTCAGCGAGCGGCAGCCGTGAGCCGGCCGCGCCGGGGGTGGGGCCCCGGCGCCGTGAAGAGAGTCGGGCCCCGCGAGAAATGAGAGATGTCGGGATCTTTCTGGCCACCGCGCATCCGGCGAAGTTCGCGGAGATCGTGGAGCCGATCATCGGCCGTCCCATCGAGAAGCCGAAGCCGCTCGCCGACGCGCTGGCGCGGCCCCACCACATCCTCAAACTGGACGCCACGCTCGACGCGGTGAAGGGCGCCCTTGGCGCCTGATTACCGGTATCGCGCGGAGATCCTCGATCAGTTGTGGCAGCACGGTGTGCAGCCGAGGGATCGAACGCGACCGGAGCTGGTGCACGACTTCGTCAGCGATCTGTATCGCTATGAACTGCGCCGCCTACGTGAACGGCTCCTGCGCAAAGAGTTTCCCAAGGCGCAGTACTACGAGCGGGTCGTGCAGGTCCGAGCTCGCTACCGGCTGCTGGCGATGCGCCCAAACGACTGGCTTGCTAAACACTGAGCCGCTGCCGCTCGGCTTTAGAGCGTGTGAACAAATCACGTACAACGCAGAAACCGCGGAACCCGCAGAGAAAAAATGCTTAAGGTTTTTCTGCGTGTTCTGCGAGT
>MNEX01000149.1 GCA_001917905.1 Acidobacteria bacterium 13_1_40CM_65_14 | reverse complement strand
CATAATCAGTCGAGCGGTGGACACACAGCGTTTGCGCAAAGCCCGTGGCCGTGAACTTCTTGAGCATGAGCGAGAAATAGACGAAGTTCGAGCCGCCGAGGTATTTCACCTCGGGATCACCGAACACTTGCGGATAGAACGTCGTGACGCCCGTGAGCGTGTTCGTAATCGAGCTGGTCGCCGGGGACGGAAGCTGGCCGCCATCCGTGAAGGTCGCGCCGCCGTCGTCCGAGTACATGAAGCCTGAGAGCCGGATCGGATTCAGGTTGAATCCACGGGTGTCGTTGAAGCCGATGACGATGTGCTGGCCGGTGCTGTCGACGGCAATCGAGGTTTGGGACTGCCCGCCGGCGAGACGCGCCCCGGCGTCGTCATCCTCGCCGGTGTTGGCCTCGAGCACCGCGACCAACGTGGCGGCACTCAGCCTCGCGAGCAGGCCGCGCTGCCCGACTCTCGGATTACCCGGCGGCGGCTGATCTCCTCGAGGAACCGTACTTGGCCACAAAAGACACAGAACGGCAACAGCCGTCCAGGCGAAACGGCGCACAGGGGCCTCCAACTAACTGGGGAGGCCTCAAGTTATACCAGACGGGATACACTCAACCGCGAACCGAGACAATCTTTTACGCAGACCTTATGGCACGGAAGTGGGGCTTGACACCCTCCCGCCGGCCTGGCGCGTGTATTTGTTGAACCAACTCATCATGTACAGCTGCGTGCGAATGTAGTTCGACGGCTTGGTACCTGTGCCGTGGTACTCCTCGTTGAACTGCAGCAGCTTGGCCGGCACGCCTTTCACCTTCAGCGCCGCGTAATACTCCTCGGTCTGCGGCATCGGCGTGCGTCGATCCAGCACGCCCGTCATCAGCAGCGTTGGCGTCGTCACTTTTCCGACCGACATCACCGACGAGTGCGCGAGCCAGTCCGACGGGCCTTCCCAGAACGGTTTCTTGAAGAAGCTATAGGTGAAGAGCGGGATGTCGGTGTGCCCCGCCATGCTGATCCAGTCGATCACCGGGCATCGCACGGCAGCCGCCGCGAACCGATCGGTGTGCCCGATCACCCAGCTCGACAGCACGCCGCCGCCGCTACAACCCGACACGTACATTCGCGACGTGTCGATGTAGCCCTTGCCGACCACGGTGTCGACCCCGGCCATCAGATCGTCGTAGTCGGGCCCGGGATAGTTGTGGTCGATGGCGTTCGAGAACGCGCTGCCGTATCCCGTGCTGCCGCGCGGATTGGTGTAGAGCACCACGAAGTTGTTCGCGGCGAAATTCTCGAACATCCAGTTGAACGCGACGTTGTACATCGAGAACGGTCCGCCGTGGATTTCGAGGATCAGCGGATATTTCTTCGAGGCGTCGAAGGCCGGCGGCTTCACAATCCAGCCCTGAACCTTCGTGTTCCCCGTCGACGTGTACCAGACCTCTTCGATCTTCGCGAGCTGCTTGCCGGCGAGCACGTCGCCGTTGACGTCGGTGAGCTTCGTGATCTGACGGGGTTGTTTGAGGTTGTAGATCACGACGTCCTGCGGATGATCGAAGTCGGCGGACGTCCCGGCCGCCACGAGACCCTTCGAGACCGAATCGAACGTCAACACGTGCGTGCCGGTCGTGACGGCCCCCACGCGGCCGCCGTTGAGCGGGGCGAACTGGACGTTCCTCGATCCGCGATCGTCGGCGTCGAAGTACACGCCGGTGCCCTCGGGCGCCCACTGCAGGTTGTTGGGATTGCGATCGTAATCACCGCTGATCTTCCGAATCGCGCCGCCGCCAATCGGCACGACGAACAGATCGCTCACGGTATGCGTGCGGCCGGTGGGCTCGTAGCCGGTGAACGCGACGAGCTTGCCGTCGGGCGACACCGACGGATCGCCCCACGAGCCGGGCTTCGTCACGAGATCGCGAATCGCGCCGCTCGTCACGTCGACGACGTAGAGCTGCGACACCTGATACTTCAAATCCGCGTCGCCCTCTCGAACGGCGTCGAACACGATCGACTTGCTGTCGGGCGTCCAGTCGATCGTCGCCGCGCCGCGCAGCTCGCCGGCGCCGACGCTCCATTTACCCGACGTCAGCGCTTTCGGCGTGCCGCCTTCGGCCGGCACCACGAACAGGTGCGTGTAGCCATCCTCGAGGAAGCCGACGCGATCCTGCCGGTAATGCAGCGTGCCGACGACGCGCGGGGCGGGCGTCCATTTCGCGCCCTTCGGCTCGGCCGGCAGGCTGATCGTCCATTTCTCCTGTTCGGGCTCGAACATCGAGAAGGCGATCGATTTCCCGTCCGGCGACCAGGCGATGTTGCGCGGTGTGTCCATCACGTGCGTGATCGGCGTCGCCGGACCGTCGACGTCCACCCAGCGGACGAAGATCTGCGATCCCTTCGGTTCACCCTCGGCGAGATACAGCAACCGCTTGCCGTCGGGCGACCAGCGCGCGCTCGATCCCTTGACGAGGAATCGATGCTGCGACCCGTCGCTGTTCAGCACCCACGTCTCGGCGTCCCACTTGTCCTCGAGCGTGTTGACGTGCTCGCGCGTGTAGACGATGCGCGCGCCGTCGGGCGAGATTTGCGCGTCGCGCACGCGCTCCCAATCCAGATAGTGCTCGGTCGTCAGCAGCGTGGCCGATCGCGTTTCCTGACCGTGAAGCGCGAGGCTGCCGGCGACGGCAATCGCGAGGGCGATGACAAGACGCTTCATAACAGTCCTCTTTTTTCCACTGGCGGCGGGGCCCCACCCCCGCCGCGAACTGACGCTGATGCCTCGCGGCAGACCGCTCGGCATAGCCGCAGGCGCTTCTTTTTCATATCGCGTGGGGCCCCACCCCCACGCGCTGACACGCTCGCACCGTTGTGCTCGCGTGTATCCAGAACAGAACGTCACCATGGGCCCCCACGCCTGACGCGCTCGCGGTGTAAACCGCTCGCGCGTATCTAGAACAGAACGTCACCATGGAGTCAATTCCGTTTACTGTCCCGCGGTGGAACGCTGCGCCGACGCTCGCTGCAGCCCTTGCACCGACAAGCGGCGATTCGGCGTGCGCGCGAGCGACTGCTGGAACTGCGCCGCCGCGTCCTTCATTCGACCCTGATCGAGCAGCAGCTCGCCGTAGAGCTCGAACGACGGCTTGATCGGGTCAGCCGGTCCGGACGGCGCATCGAGGCCGAGCTCGATCGCCGTGGCGTCCTTCAGCAGCTGCTCGGCGCCCGCCGCGTCCTTCTTCGCGGCCGCGATCGTCGCGGCGACTTCTTTTTCCATGATCGCGAACGGCTTCGCGCGGTACGCGTTCGATCCCGACTCGGCCTGCGTCCGCAGCCCGCGCAGCCGTTCGAGCGCGATGTTCGCGGTCTCGAGGTCGCCGAGCTTCGCGGCGCCGAGGCCGGCCGCGAGCACGTACGCCGCGCTGCCGTCGTATCCGGGCGCGCCGCCGTCACGGACCGCGGCCGCCGGGATCGCGATCTTTTCCCACTTCCCCGTCTCGACGATCTGGCGTGCCTTCATCGACGCGTAGCCGTTGCTGACGCCGGGACTCTTGTCCTTGTCCGCGACCGCTCTCGCCGCGGCGAGCGTCTTGTCTGCCTCGTCGAACTTCCCCTGCTGCAGATAGCCGTACTGCAGCCAGGAGAGGGTGTGGAAATCCTCGCGGCCTCGCGGCAGATTCTTCGCCTCCGCGAGATCCACCGCGGCCTTGTACGCGACCGTGTTCGACGCCACGACGTCGTCCCAGAGACCGAGCTGCACGAAGATGTGCGAGGGCATGTGGAGCGCGTGCGCGGCCGACGGCGCGATCTTCGCGTACGCGCGCGCGGCGGGCAGCGCGAGGATCGCGTGATCCGGATCGTCGAACGAGTGAATGATGAAGTGCGCAGCGCCCGGGTGCTTCGGGTTGCGCTGGAAGATCCCTTCGGCGATCGCCGCCGCCTGCATGGCGTTGCGGAGATTGCTCTCGCCGGGCCGGCCCAGTCCGAGCAGCGACAGCGCGTACAGCGTCGCGATTTCGTCGTCGCCCGGATACTTGTCATACATCCGCTTCATCGCCGCCGAGTACGCGACGTCGCGCGCGTACTTGTCGCCGACGCCGTACAACACGTCGACCGCTTCGACAAAGTCGCGCTCCTTCCCGGCCGGCGCTTTCGCCGATCGCGCGGCGGCGGTCGGCGCAAGCCGTTCGAGGACCTTTCGGGCGGACGCGATGTCCTGCTGCGCCCACAACGGATGGTTGAAGCTCATCGCCTCGCCCCAGTACGCGAGCGCGAAGCCCGGATCCGCGTTCTGCGCCGCACGGAACGCATCGGCCGCGGTATCGAACTCGAAGTTGTGGAGCGCTTTCACGCCGGTGAGAAAGGCGCTCTGCGCGGCGCCCGCCGCCGACGTGGGAAACTGGATCGTGCCGAGCTCGCCGGACGCAGTGGTCTGCGCGCCTGCAGGGCCCGCGAGGAGACAGAGCGCGACGGCAACGAAGGAGAGTTTTTTCATGAGGAGGTCATCGTAAGCCCCCAGCACGACAGACACAAGGTCCGGCTGAAGCCGGACGCCACCGATATGCGGCGGACAAGCGGGCATATGGGTTGCAACCGAAAACTGGAAAGCGACGATTCATGCGTTTCAAAGATCGTGTTGAAGCCGGACGGCAACTCGCCGACGCGTTGTCCAAGTACGCCAACCGCCACGATGTCGTCGTGCTGGCGCTTCCGCGCGGCGGTGTCCCCGTCGGGTTCGAAGTCGCGCAGGCGCTGCATGCGCCGCTCGACGTCTTCCTCGTCCGCAAGCTCGGCGTTCCGCGTCATCCCGAGCTCGCGATGGGCGCCATCGCCAGCGGCGGCGTCCGCGTCCTGAGCGAGGACGTCATCGCGCAGCTCGGCATTCCACGGACCGCAGTGGAACAGGTCGCCGTGCGCGAGCGGCTCGAGCTGGAACGGCGCGACCGGCTCTACCGCGGCGATCGCCGGCTGCCAATGCTGCGCGACCGCACTGTGATCCTCGTGGACGATGGGCTGGCTACCGGCGCGACGATGGAGGCCGCGATCGAGGCGGTGCGCGTCTATCAGCCGGCACGCGTCGTCGTCGCGGCGCCCGTGTGCGCGAAAGACTCGGCCGCGCGCCTGCAGCGGATTGCCGACGAAGTCGTCTGCGCCCAGACGCCAGAGCCGTTCCAGGCCGTGGGCCTCTGGTACGAGCGGTTCGATCAGACCACGGACGATGAGGTCATCGCGCTGCTCAGGCAGGCGAGCGCGTTTGCACGCGAACCGGCGCGCTCGGAGGCGAGCGTCAGCACTGTAGGGGCGGACCCGCGTGTCCGCCCCGCCCCTCGACAGGCTCGGGGCGCCCTGAGCTCGTCGAAGGGCGGGCCGACACAGGGGTCGGCCCCTACACCTGGAGAAACCATTCGAACACGCGCGCAAGTGCTGAACGGCGACGCGCGCGATTACGACGCGCTCATCAACGCGATGGGCGACGCGCGGCTCGTGCTCATCGGCGAGGCGACGCACGGCACGCACGAGTTCTACCAGGAGCGCGCGGTCATCACCGATCGCCTGATTACGGAAAAAGGATTCTCCGCGGTCGCCGTCGAGGCCGACTGGCCCGATGCCTACCGCGTGAACCGGTACGTCCGCGGCATGTCCGACGATCGCGACAGCGTCGAGGCGCTCGGCGATTTCGGCCGCTTCCCCACCTGGATGTGGCGCAACACCGACGTCGTCGACTTCGTGTCCTGGCTGCGTGCGCACAACGATACGCAGCCGCCGGAGCGGCGCGCCGGATTCTACGGCCTCGATCTCTACAGCTTGCGGACGTCGATGGAGGCGGTGCTGAAGTATCTCGCGAAGGTGGATCCGCAGGGCGCCGCGCGCGCGCGGCAGCGCTACGCCTGCTTCGACCAATTTCGCGAGGAGCCGCAGGCCTACGGGTACGCGACCGAGTTCGGGCTGTCGCCGACCTGCGAGCGTGAGGTGATCGCCGAGCTCGTCGAGCTGCAGCGCAAGCGCGCGGAATACGCGTCGCGTGACGGCCGCGTCGCGCGCGACGAGTTCTTCTATGCCGAGCAGAACGCGCGGCTCGTGAAGAACGCGGAGCAGTATTACCGCTCGATGTTCCGATCGCGCGACGAATCATGGAACCTGCGCGACCGGCACATGGCCGACACGCTCACGGCACTCATCGAGTTCGTGCGTGCTGAAGGACTTCCCCCGCGCGTGGTCGTGTGGGCCCACAACTCGCATCTCGGTGACGCGCGCGCCACCGAGATGGGCGATCGCGGCGAGCTGAACGTCGGTCAACTGGTTCGTGAACGGTTCGGAACCGACGCGGTCCTCATCGGACAGACGACGCACACCGGCACGGTGACGGCGGCGTCGGAATGGGATCATCCGGCTGAGCGGAAGATCGTGCGGCCGTCGATGACCGGCAGCCACGAGCGGCTGCTTCACGACACGGGCATCGCCCGGATGCTGCTGCCGCTGCGCGACGATGTCGTGCTGGCGAGCGCCCTGGCCACGGCACGGCTCGAACGCGCCATCGGCGTCATCTATCTCCCGCGTACCGAACGGAACAGCCACTACTTCGTCGCGCGCCTGCCGAATCAGTTCGACTTCGTGCTGCACGTCGACGACACCACGGCGCTCGAACCGCTCGAGCGCACGGCCGGCTGGGAAACCGGCGAACCGGCGGAAACATTTCCAACAGGCCTGTGAGCACATCCCCAACGGCCTGGTCGGCTCTGCGTGCGGCCCGGCCGGTCCGGGTCGGGATGGGTCCAAACGCCCTCGCCGGCGATCTCGCGGTGCCGGAGCAGGCGCGCGGGTTCGTCATGTTCGCGCACGGGAGCGGCAGCAGCCGCTTCAGCCCTAGAAATCGCTACGTCGCCGACACGCTCCACCAGCAGCGTCTCGCGACACTGCTGATCGATCTGTTGACGGAGGAAGAAGAAGAGCTCGATGAGCGAAGCGGACGGCTTCGCTTCGATATCCGCATGCTGGCGGATCGATTGGTGGCGCTGTGCAGCTGGGCGAAACGCGTGCCCGAGCTGCGCGGTCTCCAGGTCGGCCTCTTCGGCGCGAGCACCGGCGGCGGCGCGGCCTTGCTCGCCGCGGCGCAACAGCCGCACAGCGTCCATGCAGTCGTGTCACGCGGCGGCCGGCCGGATCTCGCCGGCGCGGCGCTGACGCGCGTGATGGCGCCGGCGCTGCTCATCGTCGGCGAGCGCGACGAGGGGGTCATCGAGCTCAACCAACGCGCGATGTCGCAGATGCGCGCGGAAGTGCGTCTCGAAATCGTGCCGCGCGCCACACATTTATTCGAGGAAGCCGGCGCGCTCGAGATGGTCGCGCATCTCGCGGCGGATTGGTTCACGATGCATCTTGGATCGAGAAACCGCTGAGCGCGCTGAGATCGCCGAGAAAGATGACTCTGCGCGCTCTGCGATCTCCGCGGTTGCTTTTAGGAGAGCACGATGACTCGCAACATTCCACGCGACGAATGGCGCGGCGAGCTCGATAGCTTCAGCACGCAGCACGAAGGCTGGATCGTCAGCGTCGCAGTCGCCGCCGCCGACGGCACCGTGCGCACGGAAGCGCGCGATCTCCCGCTGCAAGGCGTGAGCGCCGATTCGCCGGCCAACCGTCGCGTCGACATCATGATCGGCGAGCACCCGAAAAATCACGTGACTCACGTGGTCGATCCGGTCGACGTCGCGATCGACATGACCGACGAAGGCGCCGAGCGCGGCCTCCGAATCCGTGCCGCCGATGGTTCGACAACGACGGTCGAATTCCGATCGCCGATGCGGGCCGTGGACGTCGACGGGATCCCTTCGCGGTAGGGTGCTCCCGTCACAGTTCGAGTTGAATCCCGATCTCGACGACCCGATCCGGCGGGAGACAGAAAAAATTCGTCGCGCGGCGGGCGTTGCGTGCGAGAAAGATGAACAGATGCTCGCGCCATCTCGCCATGCCGAGGCGATCGGTCGCAAACAACGTGAGGTCCGCGAGATAGTACGTCACGTCGTCACTGCAAGCGGTCACCGCTTCAAGATTTGCCGCCGTCAGTGACGCCGGGACGTCCGGCGTCTCCATGAACCCATAACGCGCGATGACGCGATAGAAACCGTACTCGAGCTTGTGCACCTCGAGACGATCAGTATCCCCGGCCGTGGGTGTGTCGACGATCGACACGCTCAGCAGCACCACGCACTCGTGCAGCACTTTGTTGTGCTTCAGGTGATGCACGAGGATCGGCGGCACACCTTGCGGGCGCGCGGTCATGAAGACCGCGGTGCCGGGCACGCGCACGGGCGGATGCGCGGCGATCTCGCGAAAGAACGCGCCGAGCGGCACTTCCGCCATGCGCAGACGCTCGGCCACGAGCTGTCGCCCGCGGTGCCACGTACGCATCACCGTATACACGCCGGTTGCCACGACCAGCGGAAACCAGCCGCCGTACTCGATCTTGATCAAGTTCGCGCCGAAGAACGCGAGATCGATCAGCAGGAAGATCGCGGTCACCGCGCCGGCGCGCCACGCACTCCATCCCCATCGGTCGCGCGCGACCGCGTAGGCGAGGATCGTCGTGATGACCATCGTCGTCGTCACGGCGATGCCGTAGGCGGCCGCGAGGTTGGTTGACGACCGGAAGCCGAACACGAGACCGACGGTCGCCAGCATCAACAGCCAGTTGACTTCGGGGATATAGACCTGCCCCCGTTCTTCCGCGGAGGTGTGATGAATGTCGAACCGTGGCGAGTATCCGAGCGTGATGGCCTGCTGTGTCAGCGAGAACGCACCCGAAATGATCGCCTGTGACGCAATCGCCGTCGCGACCGTCGCCAGCGCGACGAGGGGGTAGAGCGCCCACTCCGGCGCGAGGTGAAAGAACGGGTGGACGCGCGCCTCCTCGCGCGTGAGCAGCAGCGCACCCTGCCCGAAGTAATTGAGCACGAGCGCGGGGAGCACCAGCGCGAACCACGCGATCCGAATCGGCGCGCGGCCGAAGTGCCCCATGTCGGCGTACAACGCCTCGGCGCCGGTGATCGCGAGGAAGACGGCGCCGAGCGTCATGAATGCGCGGAACCGATGCACGACGAAGAATTCCACAGCGTGCACCGGGTTGACCGCCGCGAGCACGCGCGCGTTCCCGGCCATGGCATGGACGCCGAGCCCCGCGATCGTGAGGAACCAGACGACCATGATCGGGCCGAACACCGCGCCGATGCCGGCGGTGCCGCGGTCCTGCACGAAGAACAACGCCAACAGAATCACAACGGTGATCGGCACGATGTACGGCTCGAACGCATGGGTCGCGACGCTGAGTCCTTCGACGGCGCTCAGCACCGAGATCGCGGGCGTGATCATCCCGTCGCCGTACAGGAGCGCCGCGCCAAACAGGCCGATCGAGATCAGGACGGCGCTCGCCTGCGTTCTCCCGCGCACCAGCGCGACGAGCGCGAGGATGCCGCCTTCCCCGCCGTTGTCCGCGCGCATGACGAACAGCAGGTACTTCACCGACACGGTGATGATGAGCGACCAGAAGATGAGCGACAGCACGCCGAGCACGTTGGCAGTCGTCACCGGAATGGCATGCGTGCCGGCGAAGCATTCGCGGATCGCATAGAGCGGGCTGGTGCCGATGTCGCCGAAAACCACACCCAGCGCGGCCACAACGAGCAACGGCAGGCGTGATCGGCGTTCCACGCCACGCCCCTGATGCAAGGATCGTGACTCGAATGGTTGTGCTACCATCCGCGCCCTTGCGGCCGCTTCGGATTGCGCTCTTCGCGCCCTACGATCTCGCGCGCGCCGGCGGCGTCACCACGCACATCCGCGCGCAGGCCCGGGCGCTCCGCCAACTCGGACATCCGGTCCGCATCTTCGGACCGGCCTCCGCGCCGCTCGACCAGGGCGAAACAGCGCTCAGCCGGAGCGTCACGGTCAGCTTCGGGGGCACCGAGTCCGGCCTCGGCCTCGATCCGCGCAGCCGCTCTCGCGTGGCGACGTTGTTCAAGAGCGAGCCGTTCGACATCGTGCACGTGCACGAGCCACTGGTGCCGTTGCTGCCGTGGTTCGCGCTGCGCTACGCGCCTTCGCGAATCGTCGCGACGTTTCACGTGCATCGCGAGCACGGCCACCGGTGGTATCCGGCCGTGCGCCCCTGGCTGCAGTCGCTCATCCGCCGCGTCGACGTGCGCATCGCGGTGTCGGAGGCCGCGCGTCGCACGGTGGCCGCGCACTTTCCTGGCGACTACGAGATCGTGCCGAACGCGATCGACGTCGACGCGTTTCGCGCGCCTCGACGCCGGCCGCCGGCGATCGTCGCGGGCACGCCGCACGTGCTCTACGTCGGACGCCTCGAGCCGCGCAAAGGCGTCGATCACGTGATTCGCGCGATGATCGATGTGCAGCGCGACCTGCCGCAGGCGCGATTGATCGTCGTCGGCGACGGACCCGAGCGCGAGGCGCTCGTCGCGCTCGCGCGCACGACGGGCGCACAGGTGGACTTCGCCGGCCGCGTCGACGACGAGGAGCTGCCGGCATACGTTCAAGCGAGCGACGTCGTCTGTTCGCCGGCGACCGGAGGCGAGAGCTTCGGCATCGTGCTGCTCGAAGCGATGGCGTGCGAGAAACCAATCGTCGCGAGCCGCATCGAAGGGTACGAGACGCTCGTCGGCGACGCCGACTGCGGCACGCTCGTCCCTGCCGGCGACGCGCACGCAATCGGCGCGGCGCTCGTGTCGCTGCTCGGCGACGGGAATCTTCGTCGCACGTTCGGCGCGCACGGACTGCAGGCGGCGCGCGCGTACGACTGGCCCGTCATCGCGCGCCGGCTCGACGCCATCTACCAGCGGTTGCTCCCGGAGTAGAATCCCAGGCGATGAGCCCGACGAGCACCGTCGAGATCGCGGTCGCGACGCCCATCGCGCTGGCGAGCGCCGTCCTCGCGCTGACGCCCGTGATCGATTCGTACCGGCGCGCCGCGCTGCGCCGACTCGTGCCGGGCGTCTGCCGCCTCCTCGAGGTCAACGGCATCGATTACTGGTGCGACTTCGGCACGCTGCTCGGGCTCTATCGTGAAGGCGACATCATCCGCGGCGACAAGGACGCGGACCTCGGGATTCTCGAGTCGCAACGGCCGCGGCTCATGGCGCTCGCGAGCGCGTTCGCGGCGGACGGCTACGAGCTGACGGATCGCGGCGGCCGATCGCGCCGTGTGATTCGCATCTACGACACGCGGACGCGGTATTACGTGGACGTGTATCCGTATCGCACCGACGGCGCCCTGCTGCGCAGCGCCGTCACGTCGCCGCAGGAAGACATTCCGGCCGCGCTCGTCGCTCGACCCGTGACGGCGTCGTTTCTCGGCGCCACCGTGCGCGTGCCCGAAGACATCGAGGGCGTGCTGCACCATCGCTACGGCCCCGCGTTCCGCACGCCGCGGCGCGGCGACAAAGGCGCGACGCGACGCTACAGTCGGCTGCGCAGCCTGCTCGAGGATCTGCAGGACAACTTTCTCGGCATCTGGTCATGGGTCAACGGGTTCCGCGCGCCGCAGAACCGATAGACGCCGTTTACACCTGGGTCGACGGCACGTGGCCGGGATACGACGGCCTGCTGCGGCGCCACGCCGCCGACGCCCACGATCTCAATCCGAACCGCTACCGCGACAACATCAGCATCCTGAAATACAACCTGCGATCGCTCGAGCGCTTTGCGCCGTGGATCCGGCAGGTGTTCGTGGTCACGTGCCGCCCGCAGAAACCGGTCTGGCTCGACCCCGGCGCCGTGAGGCTGGTGCACCACGACGAGTTCATGCCTTCGTCTGACGTGCCGACGTTCAACTCGTTCGCCATCGTGGCGAACCTGCACCGCATCGACGGGCTGTCGCAGCGGTTTCTGTACGTCGAGGACGATCAGTTGTTCGGCGCGCCGATCCAGCCGGCCGATGTGTTCGACGAGGAGGGGCGGCCGCGGGTCCGGTTGAAGCGACGGGCGACGCGCGCGCCCGCGGATCGATTCGACGCGCGCCTCAGTCCGTGGAATCGCGCGCTGGCCTACTCGAATCACTTGCTCGACGAGCGCTACGGCGCGAAGCCGCGCCGCGCGGTGAGTCACACGGCCGTCCCGATCGACGCCGAGAGCTGGTGCGCGATGCTCGCGTCGTGGCCCGACGCCTTTGCGCGCACATCGGGGAGCCGCTTTCGCGCGACCGAAAACGTCGCGCCGGAACACCTGTATCCGCACTTTCTGCTCGAGGAACGCCGCGGCGCCGCGGTGGCGTCGATGGACGCGCGCCGGCAGTCCGCGTATCATCCGCTCAACAACCTCCTGATCGTTCAGCGCGCCGGTCTGCTCCGTCTTCGCCTTCAGCGACCGAAATTCTTTTGTCTGAACGACAACTTTGGCGACCTCCCGCATCCGCGTGTCGTCGGGCTCGTGCGCGACGCGCTCGAGCGATGGTTTCCCACGCCGTCACGGTTCGAGGCTCACTGATGCCGCGTCTTCGTACGCTGACCGTGGCGCAATGCGACGCCTTCCATCGCGACGGTTTCCTCATCGTCCGCGGTCTGTTTCCGCGTCCGGAGGTGCGACGGCACTCTCAGTGGATCGACGACCTCATGCACCGGCCGCCGGAAATCGGCAAGCAGATGGCGTACTTCGAAGACAGCCTGCGCGATCCAGGTCAGCGCGTGCTGTCGCGCATCGAGAAGTTCGCCGAGTATCATTGCGAGCTCGGCGCGCTCGTCCGCTGTCCCGCGGTCGTGGAACCGGTCGCAGATCTGCTCGGCGAGGGCGCGGTCCTGTTCAAGGACAAGATCAATTTCAAGATGCCGGGTGGCGGCGGTTTCACGCCGCATCAGGATATCCAGCCGGGCTGGGACACGTATGCCGCGTACTTCATCTCGGTTCTGATCGCGATCGATCCGAACACGGCCGAGAACGGCTGTCTCGAGCTGGCGTCCGGTCATCACACGCGCGGGTTGATCGGCCGCAGGTGGGAGCCGCTCGAAGGACATGAGCTGGACGGCGTGGAATTCATCGCGTATCCGATGGAGCCTGGCGATGCCGCGTTCTTCGATTGCTTCGTGCCGCATCAGTCGAAGCCAAACCTGAGCGATCACCCGCGCCGCAACATCTATCTCACCTACAACCGCGCGAGCGACGGCGATTTCCGCGAGCGCTACTTCGCCGACAAGCGCAAGAGCTACCCGCCCGACCACGAGCGCGATCCCGCCGCGATGTACGTTTTTCGCGTGTAGTGGAGCATATTCGCTGAAACAGTACCGGCTGGACGTGGAACGCAAAGGACGCAAGCTTTCTTTGCGGCCTTTGCGCTTTGCGTTCATCGTGGCTGCCGTTACTGGTTCAGGGCAAGCGGGCTGCGACACTAGGATCTTTACGGTCTGCTCGAGCTTCGTAGTCGATGTGGTCGTGTAGTCTGGTCGATATGGGAATCTCGCGTCTCGCGGCGATCATGCTCAGCAGCCTCGCGCTCGCCGTCTCCCCCGCCTTTGCGCAGTCACCGGCAACGACGGACGACTACGTGCCGATCACCGGCGCGCAGCGCGCGGAATGGGTCGTCGATGGGACGATCGGTCTTCGCGGCCTCGGCGTCGGCGTCATCGCCGACGCGTGGCAAACTGCGTGGAACACGCCCGAGGAATGGGGCCGCGGCTGGAGCGGCGTCGGCAAACGGTACGTGTCTCGGGAAGCGTATGTGACGATCTCCAACAGCGTCGAAGCCGGTCTCGGCGCCATCTGGGGAGAAGAGCCGCGCTACATTCCCGCGCGGCGCGGCAGTCTGCGATGGCGCGCGGCCTACGCGGCCAAGACCGTCGTGCTGGCCCAACGACGCGACGGTCGCCTCGCGCCGGCGTGGGGCCGATACGCGGGCAACGTCGTCAACAACATCGTCGAGAACGCGTGGCTGCCGCCGAGCGCGACGACGACGCGCGACACGGTCGTGCGGAGCGCGACGGGACTGCTCGGCCGGCTCGGCGCCAATCTGCTCGAGGAGTTCTGGCCCGACATCAAGAGGCGTCTACACCGGTAGACGTCGCGATGCGATGCGGGCGCAGCTTCTCCGTCTCGATCACGCGCTGCGGGCATGGGTGGTCACGCACCGCATCGCCTGGCTCGATCAGCCGATCTTCCTGCTGAGCGCCGCTGGATTGTTCGGTGGCGTGTGGGTGTTCATCGCCCTCATCCTCGCCCTCTTCAGGCGATTCCTGTGGCGCGATTTCGGGCGGCTGGTGCTGGTGCTGATCGTCACCACGGTCGTCACCGACTACGTCCTGAAGCCGGCAATTCATCGCGCACGACCGTTTCACTGGACGCCGGACATCCTCGTGATCGGACGCCACTCAGATACGTCGTCGTTTCCGTCCGGCCACACGGCGACGGCGGTTGCGGGCGCGTTCGTGTTCACGCGCGTGTTGCCGGCGGGGCGTGTGGTCTGGTGGTTGCTGGCCGCTGCGATCGCGTACTCGCGCGTGTACCTTGGCGTCCACTATCCGCTCGACGTCGTCGCGGGCGCCATCGTCGGCGCCGCGTGCGCGATCGGAATCTGGCGACTCACGAAGGGCATTTCATCAGATCAATCCGACGATGACGAGGGCGCGTAAGGTCCGCTGCACCGAGCGCCTCGGCGCACGTGGTCGGAAACGACCATCGACGCGGC
The DNA here is from genome assembly GCA_001917905.1 of Acidobacteria bacterium 13_1_40CM_65_14. Taxonomy (GTDB): domain Bacteria; phylum Acidobacteriota; class Vicinamibacteria; order Vicinamibacterales; family CAVVIG01; genus QHWF01. Next base: position 4,742 of record MNEX01000149.1, on the reverse strand, counting down.
TCTTTACAAGTCTTCGGGCGTGAGGCCCGTTTGTTTCGCAATTCTGGCCAACATCCGCGGCCCGATCTCCTCATCGTCATGAAAGGCGAACACGAAGTCGGGCCAGTTGGCGCGGGCAAGCGTTCGGTGTGATCCCGACTGGCGTTTTAGTTGCCAACCGATTTTGAGCAAGGCGGCGAGGACGCGCCTGGCTTTGGCCGACGGCCAGTGGCTCAAGCGGCTTGGAAGGTGACGTTCAGGAATTCAGCGGGAGCTTCTCGATGTTCGAGGCGTTCAGCGATGACGCGGAGAGCCAGCGCTTGGACTTTTGCGACAGCCTCATCGCGGTCTGCGCCGTAACACATGACACCCGGCAACGTCGGCACTTCCGCCAACCATCGGCCGTCGTCCTCGCGCTCGAGCTCGATCGAAAAAGTCACTCCCGTACTGTAGCATCCGCACATGCTGAGGGCTAACGATTTCCGCCGCATCGCGCTGCGGATGACCGACGCCATCGAGGGCGCGCACATGGGACATCCCGACTTCCGCGTCAACGGCCGCATTTTCGCGACGCTTCATCCTGACAATAAGTACGGGATGGTCAAGCTGACTCCGGACGCGCAGCAAAAGTTCGTGCGCGAGAATCCCTCGTCGTTCACGCCCGAGAACGGCGCGTGGGGACGCCAGGGCTGCACGCGCGTACAGTTGACCGCGGTCGACGAAGATACGCTCGGCGAGGCGATGACGCTCGCCTGGCAGGATGCCGTCAAGAAGCGCGCGGCCGGCCGATCGAAAATCGAACGACCAGCCAGCCCGCGCCGTCCATCTCGTAAGCGCTGAGTCCTACGGCTTCTTCACCTTCTGCTTGATCTGCTCGAGCTGCGTCTTGATTTGTTCGAGCGTCGCGCGATCGATCGTGATCGTCGACTGCTGCGCGTTTGCGGCGAGCGCGTTGTCGACGAGCGCCATCACCTGATCCACCTGCGCGACGACGGCCGCATCGTCGGCCGGCGCGGACGGCGCTGCCGGAGCGCTCGGCGTCTCGGGCGCCGGTGACACGGTTGCCGTCGCCGGCGGCGACGCTGGAGGCGGCGTGGCCGGCGGCGACGCCGGCGCGCTCGCTGGCGACATCGCGGCGCTGAACGCGTTCAGATGCGTGCGAAAGTCCTGCAGGTTCGCCGCGATTCCGGGATCCAGGCCTTTCGCAGCCGGCGCGCCCGCTCGGCCGCTCGTGCCCACCGGTTTTTCCGATGACGACGGTCCGGCCAGCAGCTCCCCGACGAGCCGATCGATCTCTTGGTAGTGCGTATTCCATTCGGGCGACGCCGTGCTCGCCGCTTTCTCGAGGGCGATGTAATGCGTCTTGATATCCGTGAGTTTCTTGAACGCGTCGCCGCTCGGCGCCGGCGCGTTGAGCACTTTATTCAAAGCGCCGCGCGCGGCACTCAAATGCTCGGCCGCGGGATTCGGCTGAGCAGCGGCCGCGGCTCGCGGCGTCTGCCCGAACGCACGCGTCGGGGCCGCGGCGATCGCGAGCACCGCAACCGTTCGTGTCACGTGATTCATCACTCGTCGCATCGGCGTGTTCCTCCTCGCGCGTGGCGGAGCAACGCCGATGCCGCCGGCGCCTCGACGGCAGTTGACGGGATTTTCAGCGCGGAGGCGACAGGTCGTGCTCGGCCTTTGTCGACGCCGGGCGGCCTTTTGACACACATGGCGGGAATGCGCGCCAGCGGTCGGCGAAATGGCGCAGCATGATCGTGTTGTTGCGGCTGTCGAGCGTACCGGTCCCGCGGTTGACGAGCGCGACGCTCGACCGTTTGTAGAAGCGCGCGTCGAAGAGCGATGCGAAGTTCGTGCGGCGCCCCTCGAACACGACTTTCCGCGCGCGGCAGTGCGCGCTGATCCACACATCGTCGACGAAGAACGCCGCCTCGGGCGCGTCCTCGTAATCCGCGATTGCCGCACGATCGAAGAAGCGCAGCTTGACGAGGTAGCCCGCGAGGCCCTGCATCACGTCCACGTCACGCGCGCCGTTGACCCGCGTGCACTTGATCGGCGCCGGCGCGCGACCGGCGAGCGTCGCGACCAGCGTCGATGGCCGATCGGTGAGATCGGCCGGCGCATCCCATCCGCTCGCGGCGACGGCAACGTCCGGATGGCGATCCGATCGATCGACCATCTGTTCGATGAACGACGGCTGGTATACGCGATCGTCGTCGACCACGAGGAGGCGGTCGTCAGGCGACGCATCGAGCAGCGCCGGAATCAGCTTCGTCGACGGCCCGTAGTCGTCGCACTCGACGACGGTCACCGACCGCAGCGATCGCAGCCGCCGTGGGATGTCGTAGGACACCTGCTCGCGGCGGCTCGCGCGCGGCACGTTGAGCCGAATCATCCGCGGGCTCACGCTCTGCCGCAGCAGGCTCTTCAGCGTCAGCTCGATCCGATCGACGCGGCTCGGCAAGGTCGTCAGCGTGACGACGACATCGGCGCGCCGCGGATTCTCAGCGGCGGCGCGATCGAGCGCGACGAGATCCTGCCGCCGCAGCCACAGGTCGTAGAGGGTGTCGGCGAAGGGATGCTCGCCCGCGAAGCGTTCGTACACGGCGAGCGCGACGATCACAAGCGCCGCGACGCCGACGCCGATGACGAGCATGACAAGCGTCACGGACGCGATTGTACCCGCCTGTGCAGTGCTAAGCTGAGCCTCGCATGGTGTGGGCGCTTCTCCGCGGTCAGTGGCGAACGTACGCGATCGGAACGATCTTCGTCGCGGTCGGCATTGCGGCCGCGCTCGCGTATCCGCAGATCATCCGGTTGATGATCGACCAGGGCATCCTCGGCGGTCACCTCGATCGCATCAATGGGCTCGGTCTGCTGATGGCTGCTCTGCTCGCAAGCGAAGCGGTGGCCACGCTGCTGCGCAATTACCTCTTCAACCTCGCCGCCGAGCGGATGGCCGCGGATCTCCAGCAGCGGGCGTTCGAGCACTTGCTGACCGAGGACATCGCGTTCTTCGACAGCCGGACGACTGGCGAGCTGACGTCGCGCCTGGCGGCCGCCGTCCCGTCGCTCCAGCGCGTGTTCGGCGACGAGCTGGCCGACGCGCTACGCAACGTGCTGTGGGGTGTCGGCGGCACGGTCCTCCTCTTCTACACGTCGCCGCGTCTCTCGGCCATCGTCCTGCTCTCAGTCCCGCCGATCGTCATCGCCTCCGCTCTGCTCGGCCGGCGGGTGAAACGCGAGACCGCAGCGATGCAAGAGGCGTACGCCGAGTGCGGCACGATCGCGGAAGAGGCCATCGGCGGCATCCGAACGGTGCGGGCGTTCGTGCAGGAATCGGCCGAAGCGGCGCGGCATCGGCGCGCGATCGCCGCGGCGGTCGAGATCGCGAAGCACAAGATTCTGGCGGCCTCGGCGGCGAGCAGCATCGCGTTTCTCACCGGCGAAGGCGCCGCGGTGCTGGCCATTTGGATCGGCGGACGGCTGATCGTCGGCGGAAGCCTGACTGCCGGCGCGCTGATTTCGTTCATCCTGTACGCGTTTCTCGTCGCGCGCGGATTCAGGAACGCCTCGGAATTCTGGAACGACGCGTCGCGTGCGATCGGTGCGACCGAGTGGATCGTCGCGCTGCTCGGCCGGTCTCCCGCGATGACGCTCGAAGGCGGCGAGCGGCCGGGCCGCATGGCGGGTCACGTGACGTTCGATCGCGTCGATTTTTCGTATCCAGCGCGACCCGACGTCGCCGCCGTCAGCGACGTCAACGTGCGCGTCGCGCCGGGCGAGACGATCGCGTTCGTCGGCCGATCGGGGTCCGGCAAGTCGACGCTGCTGGCGCTGCTGCTTCGCTTCTACGACCCGGATCGCGGACGCATTCTGCTCGACGGCGTGGATCTTCGTCACATCGATCCATCGTGGCTGCGCGCCCGCATCGGTGTCGTGCTGCAGGATCCGGTCCTCTTCTCACGATCGATCGCCGCCAACATTCGGTACGGTCAACCCGAGGCGACCGATGACGAGGTGCGTGCCGCCGCCGCCATCGCGCACGTCGAGGAATTCGTGGCGCGCCTCCCCGAGGGCTATGCGACGCCGATTGGCGATCGCGGAGTGCAGTTGTCGGGTGGCCAACGGCAACGGCTCGCGATCGCTCGCGCCGTGCTGCGGCGCCCTCCCGTGCTGATGCTCGATGAAGCGACGAGCGCGCTCGACGCCGAGAGCGAATCGCTCGTGCAGGACGCATTACGGGCCCTCGATTACCATCCGACCACACTCATCGTCGCGCACCGCCTGTCCACGGTCGTCAACGTCGACCGCGTCATCGTCCTCGATCACGGCCGGGTTGTCGCCGCGGGATCGCATGAGTACTTGCTGCAGACGTGCGAGTTCTACCGGCAGCTCGTCGAGACGCAGTTGGTCGCGGCCTGATTACAGAAGGTAACGGAGGCAGAATTCAGAGGACGGAGGCAACGGATTCACACGGAGCAACGGAGAAACGGAGACGAACGGAGAAAGCTTCTGTCAATTAGCAGGACCGCAGAACGAACGGGCGGTCGGTTCGACGGTGTCGGCCTGCCCGTGCAGGCCGACGAGACGAACCCTCCGTTCGTCTCCGTTCCTCCGTTTCTCCGTGTGATACCGTTCCCTCCGTCCAACTCCGTTATCTCCACCGCCGCTCCACCCGCAACCCATCGACAACCGTGACGCCGCCAATGCTGTTGATCGTGTGGATTCCGTGCGGCCACGGCGACGACTGCGACGGT
>MNEX01000210.1:8939-33834 GCA_001917905.1 Acidobacteria bacterium 13_1_40CM_65_14 | reverse complement strand
CTGGCGAGGAAGCAGTGGAAATAGGCCGATCTCGATAGCGAAGAAACGAGTCTGCGCGTCTCGCAGGATATCCGCAACAACGGGGTCCCGGACTCGGCGCAAGCCTGTCGAGCGGGCTCCGCACACCACGCTCGCCCTGAGTGAGCGCGTGCGGCAGTTCATCATCGTGCTCAGATCGCCGTGGCCGAGTGGACCAGGCGGGAGTCGAACCCATGAGCACATGAATTCCATTAAACGAACGCCTTCCGGCCTTCCCGTCCTGCAATCGTGTCATTCTGCAATTCTGCAATCTCACGCGTAGGGCTTGATGCCTCGTCCAACAAACGTCGCCATCAATCTGCGCCGGAGCTCATTGGCGACCTTGCCCTGATTGAGCGGGAAGGTCTTGAACTTCACCTGGATCGTTGCCGACCCGCCGTCGAGCGACACGACGCCGAGGATGTCGAGCGGCCCCTGGACGAGCGATCCCCACGACGGATCCCGCTCCATCGACGCGCCGACTTCGCGAATCGTCCCCATGACGCGATCGAGGTTTTCGGTGTACGCGACCTTGATGTCGACAACCGCGTACGCGAACTGCTTGCTGAGATTCGCGAGCGCGGTGATCGTGCCGTTGGGAAAGACGTGCACGGCGCCTTCTCCGTCGCGCAGCAGGATCGTCCTGAGATTGATCTGCTCGACGATCCCGCCGGTACCGTTGATGCGCGCGAGGTCGCCGATGCGCACCTGATCCTCGAGGATGAGGAAGAAGCCCGAGATGACGTCGCGGACCAGATTCTGCGCGCCGAAGCCGATCGCGAGCCCCGCGATGCCCGCGCCCGTGAGGATCGGCACTACGTCGATCGCCAGCTCGCGGAGCAGCATGAGGATCGCCATGAAGCCGACAACGGCGGTGACCAGACTGGTGAGGATCCGTCCGAGCGTCGTCGCGCGCCGCTGCCACTCGAGATCCGTCGTCGCCTTGTTCCGCGCAAGCTTGAACTGCAGATGGTCGATGACCAGGTTCGCGGCGCGGATGGCGATGAACGCGCCGAGGATGATGATGATGAGGTTGATGCCGTGGGTGACGGACCAATGCGCCGCGAGGCGCGGATCCCACTGGGGCTCGGCGATGCCGAAGCGCGAGAGGGCGAGCGAGAGGCTCGCGACCACCGCGACGCCGTACGCGAGGAGCGTCAGCGCGCGTGTCAGCTGCTTCGCGCGCGCGTGCACGACCGCGCGGTTCTCGCTGCTGACGATGTCGAGCGCATTGAGGAGCCGACCGATGATCGCGTGAGCGATGCGGACGACGAGGGCCGCAGCGATGAAGGCGAGGACGACCGCGGCAATCGGCGCGTAGCGGGACGGCGGCATCAGAGACGCTGAATCTTAAGGTAATTCGCGTCGGCGCGCGTGAGGTCGGCGCCGATGTTGACGAAGACGACGGCGGCGCCCGGCGCGACGAAGCCGCGCGCGACGAGCTGCTCGCCGATGAGCGCGCCCGCCGCGTCGACGTGCTCGCCGATCTGCGTGCACAGCGGCATGACGCCCCAGTAGATGGACAGCCGCCGGGCGGTGTCGTCGCGTTCGGTGATCGCGAAAATCGGCGCGCGCGGGCGGAGCGCCGACAACCGCCGCGCGGTACGGCCGCCGCGCGTCACGGCGACGATCGCCTGCGCATCGCCGCGGTTGGCGAGCGTGACCGCCGCTTCGCACAGTGCCTGCGCGTGATCCTTGTGCAGCGGGTGACGAAAGATCGTCCGCTGCTCGTACACCGGCGCCGCCTCGGCGTCGCGGATGATCGCGTCGAGCGTCTGAACCGCGCGTGCCGGATGGACGCCGGCCGCGGTCTCACCCGCCAGCATGATCGCGTCGACGCCGTCGGCCACGGCATTCGCCGCGTCGTTCACTTCCGCGCGGGTCGGGCGCGCCTCGATCGTCATCGACTCGAGGACCTGTGTGGCGACGATCACCGGGATCGCCTGAAGCCGCGCCTGGCGCGTGATTTCCTTCTGCGCGCGCGGCAAGCGTTCGAACGGCATCTCCAGCCCAAGGTCGCCGCGCGCGACCATCACCGCATCACTCGCCTGCAGGATCCCGTCGAGATGGTCGATTGCCTGTGGCCGCTCGAGCTTCGCGATGAGCGGCACGTCCGCGGCGCCCGCCGCCCCCGACGCCCCCATCAGGCGCCGCGCTTGCTCGAGATCGGCGGCCGACTGCACGAAGCTGACCGCGACCATGTCGACGCCGAGCGCGAGGCCGAACTCGAGATCCTTGACGTCCTTCGCGGTGATCGCCGACGCGGGAAGCGGCACGCCGGGCGCGTTGATCCCTTTGTGCTCGCCGATCGGTCCCCCCTCCACCACGGTCGTCAGGATTTCCCGGCCGTCGGACTCGTCGACGCGCAGCTCCACCGATCCGTCGGCGAGCAGCAGCCGGTCTCCAGGCCGGACGCTCCGCGCGAGCTCCTCGAACGTCGTCGAAATCATTCCAGGCCCGCCGACGATGTCCCCGGTGACGATGCGGAGGCGATCGCCGGGCTTCACCTGGATCGGCGTGTGCCCTTCGAGCAGGCCGGTGCGGATCTTCGGACCGCTGAGATCCTGCAGCACGGCGACCTCGCGCTTGGCGCGCCTGGCCGCCGCGCGAATGCGCGCGAAGGTGGCGCGATGCGTGTCGTGCGTGCCGTGCGAGAAATTCAGACGGAAGATGTCGGTGCCGGCGACAATCAGCGCGTCGAGCATGGCGTCGGAATCGCTCGCCGGCCCGACGGTCGCGATGATCTTCGTGTGCCGCATATAGTCGTTGGTCGTTGGTCGTTGGTCGTTGGTCGTTGGTCGTTGGTCGTTGGTCGTTGGTCGACCAAGGACCAACGACCAATGACTCATGACCAGCAGCGACTTGTGGCGTATCTCCTACGAATTACTACCGGGCCGCTCCGCTCGCACCCCGCGTTGTCACGGCCCGAAAATCGCGGTCGAAGGCTCGTTGTGACTAGTACTCCTTCAGCTGATACGGTCCACTAGAATACCGCCTATGGGAGTGATTGTTCCTGATGCCGTGGAGCGGTATCTGGCGACGCTGAACCGCTCGCATGGCGCGGTGCTCGACGACATCGCGCGTGCCGGCGCGCAGCGGAACCTCCCCCTCGTCGATGCTGAAGTCGGCGCGTTGCTGCGCGTGCTCGCGACGGCCGTCAGCGCGACGCGCATCCTCGAGATCGGCACGGCGACCGGCTACTCCGGCATCTGGCTCGCGGGCGCACTGCCGCCAGGCGGCTCGCTCTTCACGCTGGAAATGGATCAGGATCGGGCGCGCGAGGCGCGCGAGAATTTCACCCGTGCCGGTCTTGCCGATCGCGTCAACGTCATCGTCGGCGACGCGAAGCTGCTGCTGGCGAAAGTGTCGGGACCATTCGATCTGATCTTTCAAGATGGCGACAAGCAGCTCTACACGCCGATGCTGGATCGACTGGTGTCGTTGCTCCGGCCCGGCGGCCTGCTGGTCACCGACAACGTGTTGTGGGACGGCGAGGTCGTGCCAGGATTCCTGCCCAAGCCGGTCCGCAACGAGAAAGACACGCGCGCGATTGCCGAGTACAACCAGCGCGTCGCGTCCCACCCCGAACTGGTCACGGCGGTCGTTCCGCTGCGCGACGGCGTGTCCATCTCGGTGAAGAGGTCCGGCTAGAGCCGGACGCCACGAGTATTGTGCGGTCCGCCTTCAGGCGGACCCGAAGAGGCGAACGCATCATGACGATCGACCAGTGGCTGCAAGCAGCGCTTGCCGACGCGGACCGTCGCGGGTTGCCGGCGCTCAAGCCGCTGCTCGAAGCGCTTGCCCGCGCGACGAGAGCCTTGCGCGCCGCTGACTTCAACGACGACGCGACTAAGTAGGGCCGACCCGCGTGCCTGCCCTGAGCGCCCGTCCTTCGACGGCCTCAGGACGAGCGTCGAAGGGTCGGCCCCGGGCGGATACATGGGTCCGCCCCGCCATGCATATGAACACAGCGCTCACGATCGAAGAATTCGGCCGCAAGCTGCGCGCGCGTGAGATCACGTCCGAGCAGATGACCGAGCAGTGCCTGCAGCGCATCGAGGCGGACAACGCGCGGCTGAACACGTTCATCCTCGTCTTGGCCGACCAGGCGCGGCGGCAGGCGCGCGAGGCCGATCGCGAAATCGTGAGCGGCCACGACCGTGGTCCGCTGCACGGTGCACCGATCTCCATCAAGGATCTCATCGACATCCGCGGCGTGCCGACGACCGCCGCGTCGCGTGTGCGGGAGGGCCACATCGCCGAGCGCGACGCGCCGTCCATCACCCATCTCCGTCAGGCAGGCGCGGTGGTGGTCGGCAAGACCAACCTCCACGAGTTCGCGTTCGGCACGACGAGTGAAGATTCGGCGTTCGGTCCCGTGCGGAACCCGCACGATCCCTCGCGATCTCCTGGCGGATCGAGCGGCGGCTCGGCCGCGAGCATCGTCGCCGGCATGGCGCTCGCCAGCGTCGGCACCGACACCGGCGGATCGATTCGGATTCCCGCTGCGGCCTGCGGCACGGTCGGCTTGAAGCCGTCACACGGCGAGGTGTCGATCGACGGCGTGGTGCCGATGTCGCGGACCTTCGATCACGTCGGTCCGCTCGCGCAGACCGTCGCCGATGCCTGCCTCGTGTATCACGCGCTCCTCGGCGACTCCGGCGCGATCGCTCCGGCGCCGATGCCGGTGAGCGGACTGCGGCTGGCCGTGCCGCGAAAATATTTCTGCGACATCCTGGACGACGAGGTCCGCGCGCAGTTCGACGCGTCGCTCGAGCGGCTCCGCGAGGCGGGCGCGCGCGTCGACGACATCGAGATCCATCACGCAGCGGACATCGTGCCGGTGTATGTCCACATCAGCTTTGCCGATGCGGCGACCTATCATGCGGCCACGCTCGAAACCATGGCGGAGCGCTACACCGAGCCGGTGCGTTTGAGGCTGGAGGCGGGTCGTTACGTGCAGGCCGAGGATTACGTGCGAGCCCTGGCGGGCCGCGAGGTCCTGCGGCGCGAGGTGGACGCGGCGCTCGCGCAACACGACGCGCTCGTGCTGCCGACGATGCCGATTGCGGCGCCGCTGATTGGCGCGAACACCGTGATGGTCAGCGGATCGGAGCAGCCGGTGCGGAACATGATGCTGCGGCTGACGCAGCTCTTCAATGTGACGGGCCATCCCGCGCTGGCCGTCCCTTGCGGGTCGACGAGCGTGGAATATCCGGCGGCGGCACCGGCTTGATGTCCGGCGGCGGCTTATCGATGGGGTCGGGTGGACGGATGTCGGGTATCGATGGTTGTTCGATCATGGCGACGATCTCTGCAACAACGTTGCCCACGACAGCAGGCCAAAAGAATGTGAAGAAATCACGTCAACGCAAAGGCCGCTAAGACCGCAAAGAAGAAACTTTCGAAAAGATGCTTTGCGCGCTTTGCGATCTTTGCGTTCAACGTTGATGCTTACAAGCTCTTCAGGGCTGCTAGACTAGACATCCAGGCCAACCGCGCTTCGTACTTCAGACTTCCTACTTCAGACTTCCTACTTTACACCTCCAGTCCCACAGCGCGCATCAGGGCGAGCGCGTTGCTGTGCTCGACGACTCCCGGCCGCATCCGGTAATCGAACACCATCCGTCCGTTCTCGATGCGATCCTCGAAGTGCATGTTGACCGCCGACGGGCCGAGCCGCGACGGCAGCTCGGTGAGCGCGAGATCGTGCGTCGTGATGAAGCCGATCGCGCCGGCGTCGACCAGCGCGCGCACGATGGCCTCCGCGCCGATGCGGCGGTCGTGCGAGTTGGTGCCGTGCAGGATCTCGTCGAGCAGGAGCAGCAGCGGCACCGATCCGCGCGCCCGGTCGACAATCGCGCGGATGCGCAGAATCTCCGCGTAGAAGCGCGACTGCCCTTCCTCGAGCGAGTCGGTGATCCGGAGCGTCGCGCCGACAACGAGCGGCGACATGCGCAGGCGCGTTGCCCGCACCGGCGCGCCGGCAAGCGCGAGCACGACGTTCACGCCGACCGCGCGGAGCATCGTGCTCTTGCCCGACATGTTCGATCCGCTCAGGACGATCACGCGCGGGCCGGCGTCTCCCAGCTTCACGTCGTTCCGCACCGCCAGATCCTCGCGGATGAGCGGGTGGCCGAGCGCATCGGCGTCGAAGACCGGACCGTGTGGCTCGAGCACCGGAAACGGATCGGCGGGATGCTCGTACGCGTACGTCGCCATGGCGGAAAACGCTTCGAGCTCGCCGACGACGCGCAACCAGCCTTCGACTCCGTGTCCGTGCGCGGCGTGCCAGCGATCGATTGCGATGGTCAGCTGATCGGGAACGAGGAGCGCCGCGGTGAACGGCGCGAACAGCAGATTATGCGTGGACGACTCGCGCAGGGAGACGAGCTGCGTGAGCTTCGCGATGGCGCGCGACGCGACGAGGCCGTCGGTCGAGAGCGCCGCGTTGAGGGCGACGAGCCGAGGCGCGACGGTCGGCTCGCGCTCGATGCGCGACAGCAGCTCGGCGACGAGTGCGAGATCGTCGACCGGCCGACCGACGCGTTCGATGACGACCTGGAGCTTCCGCCGCCAGATGCGAGCCACCGCGTACTCGACGAACAGCCACCCGATGGCGAGCGTCGGCGGAACGATGTCGTAGTACGCCAGCAGGGCGAGCGCCACGGTGATTGCGGCGCACATCGCGAGCATCGCCGGCACCATGGCTGAGAATCCGACGGGCGATGACGCCGACCATCGCGCCAGCGCACCGGTGCGGCTCACGTCGCCTTCGGCGGCGAGCACGGCAAGATCCTCGCGGAAATCGAGCTTCGGCCTCAGCTCGTCCACCGCCGCCTGGCGCGCGAGCACGTCGTCGATGACGGCGCCCGTGCCGAGCCAGCCTGCGAGCGTTTCCTCGCCGGCCTCGGTGCGCGCGGTGTTGAGCAGCTCGAAGAGCGAGGCGTGACCGTAGATATCGAGGTCGCGCGCGTACGGATGGTCGCCGAGAAAGCGATCGCCGGCGCGACCCGTGCCCTGCCATCGCCCGCTCAGGCGCTCGAGCGCCCGCTCGTAGAGCGCCGCTGCGCGCTGCCCGCGCTCGATGCGTTGCAGTGCGCGTGCATGCACGACCGCGAGTGCGCCGAAGCCGAGAGCCGCGACGACGATCCACCAGGGCGACACCGCGGCGCGACCGAACGCGAGCCACAGCACGATCGCGATGACCGCTGCGGCGACCAGGCGCGCGTTCGAGAGAAGAAGATGGCGGCGATCGAGATCCGCGATCCGCTCTCGCCAGCGTTTGAGGCGGGTTCCGTATTCGGCGCGGGGCTCGGTCATGACGGTGGACGTCGTCGTGAGACTCCGATGCTCGGCTAACGACCATTTCGCGGTTTCGGCTTGCGTGATTGGACACGCTGATCAAACACAAAGGACACAAAGGACACAAAGGAAAACGAAGGCGTTACCCTTCGTGTCCTCCGTGTCCTTTGTGTTGATTCAGCGCCGCTACGGCGAACCGAAAACCGATCTAAAGCCTCGCGCTCGATAGCTGTGCCAAGAGAGCGCGCGCGAGCGTCACGTAATGGTCGGCCGCCGCGTGCAGCTCCGTGATCGAGACGTACTCGTCGGCTGCGTGCGCGACGCGAATCGATCCGGGACCGAACAGCAGCGGCGCACCCCAACCGGTCAGAAACGGGATGTCGGTCGTGTACGGAAATACCGCCGCCTCGAAGCCCGGCACTGTCGTCAACTTCACCGGGGGCACCTCGATGACGTGCTCGATCGTCACGCGGTCTTCGAGACGTCTGATCGCCTTTCGCACCTCGGCTCCGTCGCTCACCGTACGAAACATGATTTCCGCGTCGGCCGACGGCGACACCACGTTGGGCGCCACACCCCCGGCGATCAAGCCGATGCTGTAATGCGTGCGGCCGAGCACGTCGTCGTGTGGCAGCGCGATCGATCGGAGATCCACGAGTGCGTCGATCAGCTTGTCGATCGCCGAGTCGCCGAGCTCGGGAGACGACGAGTGCGCCGCGCGTCCGCCGGCGCGCAGCTTCACGCGCAGGATGCCGCGCGTGGCGAGGCCCAGCCGGTTGTCGGTCGGCTCGCCGTCGATCAGGTATCGCGAACCATTGGCGGCGTCGTTCGCCTTGCGCGCGCCGTCGCTGCCGCGTTCCTCGCCGACGACGAAGAGCAGGCCCACACGAGATTCGCCGTCGCGCCGCAACCGATCCGCCGCCGCGACCTGCGCGGCGAGGATGCCCTTCGCATCGCACGCGCCGCGGCCGTAGAGTCGATCGCCGTCGACACGGCTCGGAAAGAAGGGCGGCACGCAATCGAAGTGGGTTGATAGCACAACCGAAGGCTGAAGTCTGAAGTCGGAAGTCTGAAGTTCGTCAGACTTCAAACTTCCTACTTCAGACTTCGGTGTTGCGATGATGTTGAAGCGCGAGTGGTCGACGGGTTGTTCGGTGACCGAAAAGCCGCGCTCGCGCAGGTAGCCGGCGAGCCAGCGGCCGGCGTCGCCCTCGCGTCCGGTGGTCGAATCGATGTCGACGAGCGCCCGCGTCAGCGCGACGATGTCGACGGCGGCCGCAGTCACGCTGCGATCCTGCCCACGACGATCAACGCGGAGCACGCAGAGTCCGCAGACCCACTTGGCGACTTCGTGGCAGACATCCGTGGCGGCATACGTTCGATAACTAAACGCAACCACGAAGGCACGAAGGCACGAAGAAAATGCTTTCTTGTACTAGAGGTGCTTCGTGTCTTCGTGGTTGCATTTCTTCGTGGTTGCATCTTTCACCGAGAAGGTCGCTACCGGATCCACGCCTCGAGCTCCGTGCGGGTGTCGGTGCGCGAGTCGCGATACTTGACGATGACCGGCGTGGCGAGCGAGAGGTTCCAGTCGGCGCCCTTGCCCGCCGTCACCGCGCGTGCGCCGGGCACGACGACGGCGCCTTCGGGCACGACGAGCGGACGGTCGGCGGTCGGTGTGATGATGTCGCCGCGAACGAGATCGTACACGGGCGTCGATCCGGTGAGGATCGTGCCCGCCGCAATGACCGCGCGCGCTTTGACGATGGCGCCTTCATAGACGCCGGTATTGCCGCCAATCAGCACATCGTCCTCGATGATCACCGGCAGCGCGCCGACCGGCTCGATGACGCCGCCGATTTGCGCCGCGGCGCTGACGTGCACGCGCGCGCCGACCTGCGCGCACGAGCCGACGAGCGCGTGCGAGTCGATCAGCGACTGCTCGCCGACCCACGCGCCGATGTTCACGTACATCGGCGGCATGCAGATCACGCCGGGCGCGAGGTACGCGCCGTCGCGAACGGCGGATCCGCCTGGCACGAGACGGACGCCGGCGGCGAGTCCCGGTTTTTTCAGCGGCAGCGTGTCTTTGTCGTAGAACGGCACGCGTCCGTGATCCATCGACACGTCGACGATGTCGCCGAACCTGAACCCGAGGAGGATGCCCTGCTTCACCCACGTGTTCACGCGCCAGCCGACCGGACTCGACGCGTCGGGCTCGGCCGCGCGGACCTGGCCCGCCGACAGCGCCTCGCGGAGCCGCGCGAACGTCGCGCGCGCAGTCTCGCGATCCGCGGCCGCGCCGGCCGCGACCAGACACTCAATGTCCGTCTGCAGAGTCACTTTTTTCACTGGCGGCGGGGCCCCACCGCCGCCGCGACCTGACGCCGACACCTCGCCTCGGCTTCGCTTGGCCTCGGCTCGGTGTGGCCGCGGGCGCTGCTGCTTCAGTCACACAAAGGCTGCTTTTAAGAGCGCGAGCTCCTTGAGCACCTTCAGGATCTTCTCGCGCGACGCGGCCTGCGGCGGCACCATCGGCAGGCGGTACGTTTCCTCGAGCAGCCCCATCGCCGCCATCGCGGCCTTGACCGGAATCGGGTTCGCTTCGACGAAGTTGACCAGCATCAGCGGCACGATGCGCGCGTGTATCTTCCGCGCCGCGGCAAAGTCGTTGCGCGCCGCCAGCTCCACCATCTGCACCATCTCGGCCGGGATTTCGTTCGACGCGACCGAAATGATTCCGCGGCCGCCCACCGCCATCAGCGGCAGCGTCAGCGCATCGTCTCCGGAGAGCACGATGAATTCCGCCGGCATGGCGCGGCAGATCTCGCACATCTGCGTCACGTTGCCGGACGCCTCCTTCACGCCGACGATGTTCGGAATCTCCGCGAGGCGCACGAGCGTCGCGACCTCGACGTTGACGCCGGTGCGGCCCGGGACGTTGTAGACGACGATCGGCAGCGGCGTGCTGTCCGCGATCGCTTTGTAATGCTGGTACAACCCTTCCTGCGTCGGCTTGTTGTAGTACGGCGTCACCGACAGAAAGCCGGACACGCCGCGCTTCATCATCTCACCGGCGAGGTGAATGACTTCCTTGGTGTCGTAGCCGCCCGCGCCCGCGAGGATCGGCACCTTGCCGTTCGCTTCGTCGACGAGGATCTCGACGATGCGGAGCCGTTCCACCTCGGTCAGCGTCGGGTTCTCGCCGGTCGTGCCGCAGGGCGCGAGGAAATGGACCCCCGCGTCGATCTGCCGGCGGCCCAGACGCCGCACCGCGGCTTCGTCGAGCGCACCATTCGTGGTGAACGGCGTCACGAGCGCGGTGCCGACTCCGGTGAAAGGCGTTCGCATCATGATTGAACTCCCAGTACGTCTTTCATTGTGTACCAACCGCGCTTCCCTTGAACCCACCGCGCTGCGGTCAGCGCGCCACGGGCGAACGCGGTGCGATCGCGGGCGGCGTGCGACAACGTGATGGTTTCCGCGGGACCGTCGAAGCCGATCGTATGTGTGCCGGGAATGAAGCCGGCGCGCGTGGACGAGACGTCGATCGGCCTCGGAAATCCCGATTGTTCCATCGCGCGCTTGAGCGACAGCGCCGTGCCTGACGGCGCGTCTTTCTTCGCCGCATGATGCGCTTCGTGCAGGAACGCGCCGAAGTCCGTGTGCCGGGCGAAGAGCTGCGCGGCCCGCGCGGCAATTGCCTCGAACAGCACGACACCAGTCGAGAAGTTCGGCGCGACGACGATGCCGACGCCGGCGTCGGCGACGATCTGCCGCAGAGCCTTCTCGTGCTGACTCCAGCCGGTCGTCCCGATGATCAGGTGGATGCCCCGCTTTGCGAGGACAGGCGCGTTGGTCATGACCGCGTCGGGCGTGGTGAAGTCAACGGCCACGTCGACGCCCTTCCATCGATCCGCGTCAGGCCCGCCGCCGTGCGCCGGCGATTGATCATCGATGACGCCCGCGACCTCGCAGTCGTACTCCTTGGCGAGCGACTCGACCATGCGTCCCATCTTGCCGTGGCCAACCAGCAGGATCTTCACGACACGCCCGTCAAGCTCTCCACCACGGGGGACACGGAGGACACAGAGGAAAAAGCGTACACGCCCTAACCTCCGTGTCCCCCGTGTCCACTGTGGTGGCGCGTTTGCTCATCGTGTCTTCGTGATAGCCCGTTGTTCGAAAAAGGTCTCATGTAGCTGGCCCATTGCGCTCGGTAGGTCGGCGTCTCTCAACACGAATGTGATGTTGCGCCGGCCGGCCGCCTGCGACACGAGCCGGAGCGGAATCCGCTGCAGCGACGTGACCGCGCGGCCGAACAGCGTCGGGTCCGATCGCAGATTCTCCCCCACCGCGGAGATGATTGCCATCTCCGGTTCCGAGCTCACCTCGGCGAAGTTGCGGAGGTTGTCGATGATGGCGTCGAGCCGGCGGGTGTCGTCGACCGTCACCGAGACGCTGACCTCCGAGGTCGTCACCACGTCGACCGCGGTCTTGAAGCGCTCGAAGACCTCGAAGAGGCGGCGGAGGAAGCCATGCGCCATCAGCATGCGCGTCGACGTGATGTCGATGACCGTGACGTTGCGCTTGCACGCGATCGCCGTCAGCTGACCGTTGGCCGGATGGCCGTCGGCGGTAATGACCGTGCCAGGACTCTCCGGCCGGTGCGAGTTGAGAATCCGCACCGGGATGTTCTTGCCGACCGCCGGCAGAATCGTGCTCGGGTGCAGCACCTTCGCGCCGAAGTATGCCAGCTCCGACGCTTCGGCGAACGACAACTGCGGCACCAGCCGCGGCAGCGGCACGACGCGAGGATCTGCCGTCAGCATGCCATCCACGTCGGTCCAGATCTGAATTTCGCTGACGCCGAGGCAGGCGCCGACGATCGACGCCGAGTAATCCGATCCCCCGCGTCCGAGCGTCGTCGTCACGCCGCTCGCGGTCGCGCCGATGAATCCGCCGAGGACCGCCACCTGCCCGCTCTTCGTCACGGGCGCAATGAGCTCACGCGTGCGCTCACAGGTGGCGATCATCTCCGGGGACGCAACGGTGTGCTCTGCGTCCGTGACGAGCACGCGGCGCGCATCGACCCATGCGCTCGGAATCCCCTGGTCCGCGAGCGCCGCGGCCACGATGCGGCTGCTGAGCACTTCGCCCGTGGCGATGACGGCGTCGAGCGATCGCGGCGAAACCTCGCGCAGCACCGCGAGCGCATGAACGAGGCCAGTCAGTTCCTCGAACTCCGCACGAACCGCCGCGAGCACGGTGTCCCGACTCTGCCTGGTCACCGCCGACGCGACGCTCACGTGGCGCTCGCGCAGCGCACGCAGCGCGATCGCGGCCTGCTCGCCGTCGCCCTCCTCGGCCAGCCGCGTCACGTCGATCATCGCGTCGGTGACGCCCGACAGCGCCGACACGACGACGACCGGTGTCTGACACGTGTCTGACACCAGTCTGACACGTGTCTGACTGGTGTCTGACACCTGGGTCGCAAGCTGCCGCCGCACGATGCCAATCAGCCGGGTGACCGCGTCGGGATCGGCGACAGACGTGCCGCCGAACTTCATGACCACACTCACAGAAGCCCCTCGCGATGCATCAGCTCGGCGTTCAAGATCGCTGCGCCCGCGGCGCCGCGGATCGTGTTGTGGCCGAGCGCGATGAACTTGTAGTCGAGCACCGGACAGGGACGCAGACGGCCGATGCTGACCGTCATCCCGCGATCGCGATTGGCGTCGAGCGCCGGCTGCGGGCGATTCTGCTCGGTGAGATACACAATCGGATTCGGCGGCGCGGACGGCAGGTCGAGCTCCTGCGGCCGTCCTTTGAACGTGCGCCACGCATCGAGGATCGCATTGGCATCGGGCGTGTGCTCGAAGCCGACGGAGATCGATCCGGTGTGCCCGTTCTGTACTCCGACGCGGGTGGTCTGCGCGCTGATGACGATCGGATGCGGTTCGACACGATTCCCCGAGAGGCAGCCGAGGATCTTTTTCGTCTCCGTCTCGACTTTCTCTTCTTCGCCGCCGCCGATGTAGGGAATGATGTTGCCGAGGATGTCCCACGACGCGACGCCCGGATAGCCCGCACCCGAAATCGCCTGCAACGTCGTGATGGTCGTCGTCTTCAACCCGAACTGACGGAGCGGCGCGAGCGCCATCGCGTGCACGACGACCGCGCAGTTCGGGTTGGTGACGATGCGGCCTTTCCAGCCGCGAGCGCTTTGATCTTTCAACAGCGCGAGATGATCGGCGTTGATCTCGGGAATCAGCAGCGGGACGTCCGCTTCCATCCGGTAATTGCGCGAGTTGCTGACGATGGTGTGGCCCGCCTGCGCGAAAGCCGCTTCGATGTCGCCGGCGACCGACGAGTCCAGTCCCGAGAACACGAGCTGCGGCGCGCGGCCAGGTGTCGCCGTATCCACCATCAACGTCGACACATCGTCGGGCAGCGCAGCCGCGAGACGCCACGCCGTCGCCTCGCGATACGGCTTGCCTTCGGATCGCTGACTCGCGCCGAGCCACGTGACCTTGAACCAGGGATGGTTCGCGAGCAGGGCGATGAACTGCTGGCCGACCATGCCGGTGGCGCCGAGAATGCCCACTTCAATGCGTGTCATCTTTTTCTCTTTGAGTGCGTTTCCAAATTACCTCGCCACCAGTGTGAAGAGCTCAATTCTGCAACGCGCTCTTTGTGCGCGGGGCCCCACCCCCGCTCGCCTTGCTCGCGCGTGCTCCATAAAAACAAAAAGCCGACGCGGTCTGCACCGTGTCGGCTGAGTGATCGCCCGATTCTACTAACTATCAGGGCTCGAGCACACATCCTCCGACACAGCTGGCCCGCTTCAGGCGCTTTCGCGTGTCGGAGGTGAAGATCATCGAACGCGGAGTATACCATGATGCTGACTGACTGGAGCGTCGCCGCTGGTCAACGCCGCGAGCGACTGAGCGAGCGGTGGCAGGGGGCGGCGGTGGGCGCTCGCAAAGTCAGAAAGGCTGACTGAGCGGATCGTCACCGGTATCCAACGCCGCGAGCGTATTGAGCGAGCGGTGGCAGGCGGCGGCGGTGGGCGCTCGCAAAGTCAGAAAGGCTGACTGAGCGGATCGTCGCCGGTATCCAACGCCGCGAGCGTATTGAGCGAGCGGTGGCAGGCGGCGGCGGTGGGCGCTCGCAAAGTACGAAAGGCTGACTGAGCAGATCGTCGCCGGTATCCAACACCGCGAGCGTATTGAGCGAGCGGTGGCAGGCGGCGGGGGTGGGGCCCCGCCGCAATATAAAAAATGACGCTGCAAACCTTCTTCCACCGATGGGAGCGCAGGCTCGCATCGGCGACCAACGATCGCGTGGTGCGTCCGTTCGACTGGGGGCTCGACTGGATTCCGCAGAACGGTCATCGACCCGACGCAGCCGCGGCCGATGTCGTCGGCGATTGGGTTGCGCAGGTGATGGACGACACTGACGCGTTCTTCACGCCGGAGCCGACGACCGACTACACGCTGTCGCCGGCAGTTGATGGCAATCTCCTCACCTTTCCCAGCGCGTTCGTTACGCCGCATCCAGACAACAACACGGTGTATTGCAGGTACTTCCCGGCATCCGATGCGCGAGCGCCTGCGGCCAGCGCGAGGCGCCGGGATCCCCAGCGCGCGGACTGTGCGCGCTGGGGTGCCCGAGCGGGGGTGGGGCCCCGCGAGCATGTGAAAAAAGCCGTTCTCGTCCTCCCGCAATGGAATTCGGATCCGAACGGCCACGTCGGGTTGTGCAAGCTGCTCGCGTGGAACGGCATGAGCGCGCTCAGGCTCAGCCTGCCGTACCACGATCAACGCATGCCGCCCGAACTGCATCGCGCCGACTACATCGTCAGCGCCAACATCGCGCGGACGCTGCAGGTGTGCCGGCAGGCGGTGCTCGACGCGCGGCGCGCCATCGCGTGGCTCGCGAAGCAGGGCTACGATCGCATCGGCATCCTCGGGACGAGTCTCGGCTCCTGCCTCGCGCTGCTGACGACGGCGCACGAGCCGCTCGTGCGCGCCGAAGCGCTCAATCACATCTCGCCGCACTTCGCCGACGTGGTGTGGCGCGGCTTGTCGACGCGGCACGTGCGCGAAGGGCTCGACGGTCACGTGGAGCTCGATCTGCTCCGCGCGTTGTGGAAGCCGATCAGTCCGCACTGGTATCTCGGGCGGCTCCGCGATCGCAAGACGCTTCTCGTCTATGCGCGCTACGATCTGACGTTCCCCGTCGATCTGTCAGAGGATCTCGTGCGCGCGTTTCGCGATCTCGACGTTCCGCACGACGTCGCGGTGCTGCGCTGCGGCCACTACACCTCCGGCAAGGCGCCGTTCAAGTTCGTCGATGGATGGGTTCTCACGCGGTTCCTTCGAAAAAGTCTGAAGTCTGAAGTCTGAGTCTGGGGGAATCCGGTCTGATCGCAGTGCCGACGCGTCCAGTACAGACTTCAGACTTCCAACTTCAGACTTACAGGTATTTGAGGATCCCGCGCAGCGCGTTGTAGAGGACTTCCGCGAGGTTGCGGACAAACGGCGTGACTTCGCCTTCGTTGACGGCGTTGGCGACGGTGACCGGATTGGTGACGAAGAGCCAGATCGTCGCCGCCGCCAGCACGATGCTGACCGCGGCGATGAGCGTGAACAGGCTGATGCCGATTCGTTGATAGCGCATCAGACCTCGAGGACGATTTTCCCGAACTGCTCCGATTCTTCCAGACGCCGCTGCGCCAGCGCGGCCTGCTCCAGCGGAAACGTCCGATCGATGACGGGCTTCAGCTGACCCGCGAAGAAGTAGCGGGCGGCGCGCATCAGCTCACCCTTGGTCCCCATGTAGGAGCCGTGGATGGTGAGCTGCTTGGCGAACAGCGCCTGCAGATTGAGCGCGCCGTTGGCGCCGGTGGTCGCGCCGCAGGTGACGAGGCGGCCGCCGCGCGCCAGCGATCGCATGCTCTTGGCCCACGTCGCCTCACCAACATGTTCTATGACGACGTCGACTCCGCGGTTGTTCGTCATCCGCCGGATCTCGTCCGCAACATCCTGCTGGTGATGATGAATCACATCGTAGGCGCCAAGCGCTCGCGCCCGCTCGAGCTTCTTGTCCGATCCGGCCGTCGCGAAGACGCGCGCGCCGTGGAGAAATGCGATTTGAATCGCTGCCTGCCCCACGCCGCTCCCAGCCGCGAGCACCAGGACGTCCTCGCCGCGCTTCAACTCCGCGCACGTCACCAGCATGTGCCACGCGGTGAGGAACGTCAGCGGAAACGCGGCCGCATGCACGAAGTCGATCTCGGCGGGGATCGACACGAGATTCTGCACCGGCACCTTCACGTACTCCGCGTAGCCGCCGGGACGATTCAGGTACCCGAGCACTTCATAGCACGGACACTCATTGTCCCGCCCCGACAGGCACGCCTCGCATCGCCCGCAGCTCATGCCCGGCTGCAGCATGACGCGGCGGCCGACCGCGATATCCGGCGCCGTCGCCGCCACGACTTCACCGGCAACATCGCTGCCCGAGATGTGCGGCATCGGAATCGTCACGCGCGGCAGGCCGCGCCGCTGCCACAGATCGAGATGGTTCAGCGCGCACGCGCGCACGCGGACCAGCGCCTCCCCGGGCGCAAGGTCCGGATCCGGAGCCTCCTCATAACGGAGGACTTCTGGTCCGCCGTGTTGATGGAAGCGGACAGCCTTCATACGGAATTGACGAATGCTATCAGAACGCGTCTGGTGGCAGGACGACCGGATCGCCGAGGCCGAGCGCGCCCAGATCGGCGCCGATGACGTCGAGATCGCCGACGATGAGCGTCGTGAGGCGCGCCGGATCGACGTGGCGCGCCATGACGCGCGAGACGTCGTCGGTCGTGACCCGCGCCACCGCCGGCACGAACTGCGCGAAGTAGTCGTCGGGCAGATCGAAGAGCGCCAGCTGCATCACCGCGCGTGCGATTTGCTCGGCGGTCTCGAAGTTGCGCGCGTAGCCGCGCGTCAGCGCCGCGATGCCGAGCGCGAGCTCCTCGGACGTCACCGGCCGCGGGCCACGGATGCCGGCAATCTCGCCGATCGATTCCTCGATCGCGCGCGCCGTCGCCGTCGTCTGGACGCTGACCTGCAGCACGAACGGCCCCGGCAGCCGCCGGAACTCGAACGCGGTCCGCGCGCCGTAGGTGAAGCCCTTGTCCTCGCGCAGATTGAGATTGATGCGGCTGACGAACTGACCGCCGAGAATCGTGTTGGCGACGAGCAGCGGGTGATAGTCGGGCGTGTCGCGCGGCACCGCGACGTGGCCGATGCGCAGCTCGGACTGCGGCGCGTTCGAGCGCGGGATGATGTTCAGCGCCGCGGCGGCCGGCACCGCGCCGTCCGGCGTCACGGCGTCGCCGCTCGCCTCACACCAATCGCCGAACGCCTCGGTCGCCAGACGGACCACGGCGCCGTGATCGCATTCGCCGACGGCAATCAGCGTCGCGACCGACGGTCGAATCGCCGCCGCATGAAACGCCCGCACATCGTCCACGGTCATCCCGGCCAGCGCCGCTTCGTTGCCGATCGGCGAATGCCCATACGGGTGCGAGCCGTACAACAACTTCAGGAACGCGCGGTCGGCGACGACGCCCGGCATGTCGCGGAGCTGTGTGAGGCGGTGGAGCCGGAGCTGACGAACGCGCGTGAAGTCGTCGTCGCGCAGCGCCGGGCGCGCCACGACGTCGGCGAGCAGGGTGAGCGCGCGTCCTGCAAAGCGAGTGAGCACGGTGACGCTGACCGACGCCGCATCCGATCCGATGTCGGTGTCGAACTGCGCGCCGAGCCGCGCCAGCGCCTCGTGCATCTCGATCGCGGATCGATCCCCGCTGCCCTCGTCCAGCATATCGGCGGTGAGCGCGGCGAGTCCGTCCTTGCCGTGCGGATCGGCCGACGCGCCGCGGCGGACGAGCAGATCGAAGGCGATGACCGGCACCTGCGGGTGGCACACCGTCCAGACGCGCAAGCCGTTGGGCAGCGTCGATTTCTCGATGGCGGGAAACGCAAAGGGCCGCGCGGGTCCCGGCTCCGGTAAGCGCGAACGATCGATCTTGATCTCGCGCGCGGCGCTGGCGGTGTCGGGCGCGCTCACGACACGACCGCCCGCTCAGAGTCGGCCGCGGCGAGCGAGACGCGGCCGTGGGGCACGATGCTCAGCGTCACCCGCCGCGACGGCGCGAGATAGCGCGCGATCGCCTGCTGCAGCGACACGTGGGTGACGTCCTGGTAGCGCGCGAGATCGCGGTCGAAGTACGCCGGATCGCCGAGGAACATGTTGTACGCGTTCAGCTGATCGGACTTGCCGCCGAAGCCGCCGACGGTCTGCAGCCGGAACACGAACTGCGACTCGGCCTGCACGCGGCCTCGCTCCATCTCGTCGTCGGTCGGACTCTCGGCGACGAGACGCGCCATCTCTTCGAGGATCGCATGTTCGAGCTCGTCAAGCGTGTGACCGGGCGCCGCCGTGGCGGTGATCTGCGTGTAGCCGGCGATCTCGCGCGAGTTCTGCGCCGCCGACACATCGGTCGCGATGCGCTCGTCGAAGACGAGCCGGCGATAGAGGCGCGACGTCTTGCCGTTGGCGAGGAGATCCGTGCCGAGATCCAGATCCGCGTCCCCCTCCGCGAACATCGCCGGCGTCAGCCACGCGAGATAGAGCCGCGGCAGCTCCACGCGATCCTCGAAAAAGATCCGCGTGTCGCTCGAGAGCGACGCCGAGGCGTCCACCGGATCGACGCGATCGCCCGGCTCGAGCTCATCGAAATAGGCGCGCGCCATCGCGAGCGCTTCGTCCGAATCGATGTCGCCGGCGAGCGCGAGCGACGCGTTCGCCGGATGGTAGTACCGGCGGAAGAAGGCCTGGACCTCGTCGAGCCGCACGGCGTGCAGGTCCGCAACCTCGCCGATGGTCGTCCAGTGATACGGATGATCGGGCGGAAACAGCGCCGACAGCAGCGCCATCGGCGCGAGACCATACGGCCGGTTCTCGTAGTTCTGGCGGCGCTCGTTCAGCACGACGTCGCGCTGGTTCGAGAACTTGGCCTCGGTCAGCGCCGGCAGCAGATAGCCCATCCGATCGGATTCCATCCACAGCGCGAGCTCGAGCGCGTTCGACGGGACGACCTCCCAGTAATTCGTGCGGTCGGCGTTCGTGGATCCGTTGAGCGTGGCGCCCGCGCCCTGCAGCGGTTGAAAGTAGCCGCGATCGTGATGCTGCGATCCCTCGAACATCAGGTGCTCGAACAGATGGGCGAAGCCCGTGTGGCCCGGCCGCTCGTTTTTCGACCCGACGTGATACCAGAGATTGACCGCCACGATCGGACACGTGTGGTCCTCGTGCAGGAGCACGTCGAGTCCGTTGGCCAGCGTGTGCTTCGTGAACGAGAGCGTCACCGGAATTCGCCGCATGTGAGCATCGACGCACCGTAATAGGGATTGGCGAGCGTGTCGCCCTTCTGCAGCCACGGCTTCGTCGCCATCGGGCAGTAGGCTTTGCGAACGCCGTCAGGCGGCGTGAGGTGCAAGCCGTCCATGTAGGTGACGAGGGCGTCGCTCAACACGCCGAACTTGTCGCGCGCGTCCGCCAGCTCGGTGGCCGACGCGAGCTGGACAGCCGCGGTATCGATCTTCATCGCCGGCGCGCCGAGCGCGGTCGCCGCCGTCGCCACGTCGCCGGCGTTCGCACGCACGTCGTCGATGCGATCCTGCGCGAGCGCGGTCTGAATTTTCAGATACGGATCGACGACCGACGCAGGCATCTGCGATCCCGCCGCCGGCGTGTTCGAGGTTTGCGGCGCGGGTGCACAGGCGCACGCTACAGCCGCCATCATCAACCCGAAAACGCGAAACCACGAAACCACGAAACGCTCTCCACCACGGGGGACACGGGGGACACGGAGGCAAAAAACGGTTGGCTCGATTCTCCGTGTCCTCTGTGTCCTCCGTGGTGGAGAGTTTCCTGGTGGAGAGCTTCCTCGTGGAGAGTTCCCCTGTGCGAGCGCTGTTTCGGTTCTCATCGCACCACCGTCAACGGAATCGTCGGCCGGTTATAACTCGCAATCGACACCTGCGCCGCCGTGCGTTCCGCGGCCGACATGAACGCCCGCGCGGCCGGCGACTCCGGTTCGCTGATCATCAACGGCACGCCGGCGTCGCTGCCTTCGCGGATCGGCTGGTAGATCGGAATTCGTCCGACGAACGGCAGGCCGAGCTCCGACGCCATCTGCTCGCCGCCACCGTGGCCGAAGATGTCGGCCTCGTGGCCGCAGTTCGTGCAGGCGAAGTAGCTCATGTTCTCGATGACGCCGAGCGGCGGGATGTTCAGCTTCTTGTACATCGCCACGGCGCGGCGGGTGTCGGCCAGCGACACCTGCTGCGGCGTCGTCACGACAATCGCGCCGGCGACCGGCACGGTTTGACTGAGCGTCAGCGCGACGTCGCCAGTGCCCGGCGGCATATCCACCACAAGATAGTCGAGATTGACCCACCGCACTTCGCGGAAAAACTGCTGCAGCGCGCCGTGCAGCATCGGCCCGCGCCAGATGATCGGCGCATCGTCCTTCGTGAGGAAGCCCATCGAGATGACCTGGAGGCCGTACTTCTCGGCGGGCACGATCTTCTGACCGTCGGTCGTGAGCTCGGCCTTCATGCCGAGCATGATCGGCACGTTCGGGCCGTAGATGTCGGCGTCGATGATGCCGACCTTGCTGCCGCATTTCGCGAGCGCGATCGCGAGATTCACGGCAACCGTCGTCTTGCCGACGCCGCCCTTCCCTGCGCCAACCGCGATCACGTTCTTCACGCCGTGAATCGATTGCCGCGTGCCGTCGGCGCTCACCGCTTCGCGCACGCGCGCGCTCATGCTCACGTCGACCGACGCGACGCCCGGCAGCTGCATCACGGCGGCGCGCGCCTGATCGCGCATCTGATCCTTCACCGGACACGCGGGTGTCGTGAGCTCGATTGTGAAGGCGACGCGGCCGCCGTCGACGCTCAGGTTCTTGATGAAGCCGAGGCTGACGATGTCGCGATTGAGATCCGGATCGCGGACGACCTTCAGCGCCTCGAGCACGCTCGACTGTTCGACTTGCATATCCTCAAGAATATCGTACACTCCACGCGCGTGGCTGATCCTTCGCCCAATCGTGGTGTGATGATCGTGCTCGCCTACCTCTGGCCACTCGCGTTTATCCCGCTGCTGCTCGAAAAACAGGATGCCGACGTGCAATGGCACGCCAAGCACGGGCTCGTGCTGATGATCGCCGAGCTCATCGCGATTTTCGCGTACGTCACCTTCACGAGCATGATCAGCCTTGCCGCGTTCGGGTTCGGCTGCGTGCTCGGTCTCCTGCTCGTCTTCGGCTTCGTCGGCATCCTCGCGCTGCACGTCGTCGCCATTCTGAAGGGCATCAACGGCGAACGCCTGCTCATTCCCGGAATCAGCGACTACGCGAACCGGCTCTGAGTGACGTGGAACGCAGAGTCCGGAGCGCCAAACTCATCTCGGCGGCCTTTGCGTGCCTCGTCGTGGCACTAACGGCGCAGCCGATAGCGCTCGCCGGTGTGCACGGGTACCAGCGTGCCATCGCGCCGCTCGCCGCGCGCGCCGGCATCCGCTGCCGTTTCACGCCGTCATGCAGTCACTACGCGGACGTGGTCATCGCGAGAGATGGTGCGCTGCGCGGCGGATGGAAATCGCTGAAGCGCGTCGCGCGCTGCAATCCGCTCACGCCATTCGGTACGCGCGACGAACCGTGATCGCCGCGAAATCACGAACCCCACGAGACCACGAACAAGAATGGTTTCGTGCTTTCGTGGCTTCGCGGTTTCGTGATTTCGTGTTTTCGTGGTCACATCAGGCAATGAACAACGCTTTCCCCTTCTCGTTCAACAACACCCAAAGCGCATACACACCAAGCGCGGTGCCGTACGGCAGCAGCAGCAGGTCCACCGATCCGAGCATCAGCGCGACGAGCCGCGCCCACGAGTGGTGGCGGCGGAGCGGGACGCCGACGATGACGTGTATCACGCCCCAGACGATCGCCATGATCGCGAGCGTGGTGAACGCCGCCGCCGTCACGCCCGCCGCGAGCTGACTGCCTCCGCCGCGCGACGTGATCAACGCGGCCGCCGCGACGCCCAGCGCGAGCGTCGACACGCCGACCAGCGTTGTCAGCAAACCCCAGATGATGAAGAGGACGCCCAGGAAGTCGATATGAGAGGGCACAACAGATGGCCTGATGGCTGATGGCTGATGGCTAAGGACTGTTGGCGGATCGTTACGCTGCGGACGAACGGATGGCGACGCGGACTTCGACGCGGACCGCCGCCGCGTCGGGCGAGGTGACGCGGAAGCGGAAGCGCGCGCCGTCGGCTACGCCGGGCGGCACGCTCACGCGAACGGCATGACGAAACACCGACTCGCCGGTGCCGCCGCAATCGTCGCAGGGCTCCGCCCAGGTTTCACCGCGGCCGCCGCACTCGGGACACGTCGCGCGAATCGGCACTTCGACCGGCACGATCAAGCCGTCAAACGCCTCGCGCTTCGACAGCAGCACCTCGGCGCAGTGCACGTCGCCGCCGACCTCACCGAGGAAGGCGTCGCGCATGCGTTCGACGACGCGTCCCACGGAGGGGAAGTCGATCGCGATCTCGTCGGCAAAGCACTCGTGCGGCATCGAAGTGTCGCTAACGATAGGAGCCGATCACCGGGTTGTCAAGGCAACGCACTGGTGCTAAGGTGAACCAAAAATCATGCCTGCGAAAGAATGCCCGCTCTGCGGCGGCACGATGCGCCTGCGGCAACAGGAAGCGGTCGTGCGTGTCCCCGGCAATCTGAATGCCACGACGCGCACGACGCGCGAGTGGGTCTGTCCCGATTGCGATTATTTCGAGGAAGCCGAAGAAGAACGGTAAGCGGGCGCGCCTTAGCGCGCGCCGATCGTCAGCAGGACTTCTTTGCGGAGTGTATCTTCGAATTCTTCGAACTTCAGCGCCGTCTCGCACTCGTCGCAGAGCACTTCCAGCACCGTCGGCCGATCCTCTTCGGATACCTCGACACGGCCGTTTTCCAGGTTGACGACGTGCATTTGCAGCGTTTTCACCTGAAAATTCCGGTCATTGCCGCAGTTCGGACAAGTCAACGTCACGTATCTCTCCTCGGTTTTCGATTCTATGGGATGGCTGGCGGCAGACGCAATGCAAATATGGCCAGATTCTGGTAGATTTCGGCTCCCATGGCCTCAGGTTCGTACGAAATCCACAGCGAAGCCCGCGGTCCGCACTGGATCGCGTGGGTCAGCCGCGACGGCTCCGGCAAGCCAGAGCGCTCCATCGTCCTGGTAGCGGCAACGCGCGAGGAAGCCGAAGCCCGCGCCCGGCAATGGGCGGAATCGTCATAATTGCCCAAAATCGTCATCGACCTCAGCGGTAACCGCCGTTCGCGTGAGATAACGAGGCGTGGCGACCGGATCCGGCACGAGTAGTGTGTGCCCCGACCACCCAATCTTGACATCGTCATCGTCAGTTGTGGCGCAGACTTTTGGCGCCGCGTGCCTCGAGGCTGCGGTGACGAACAACGCTTTGACCGACGCGGGTAACACTTCGCCGAGACTGCCGCGCGTCATCCGGCACTGTCCGTTCTGGACCGTCGCCGAAAGATACAAGCGCTCGCGCGCACGTGTGAGCGCAACGTAGAGCAACCGTTTCGACTCTTCCTTCTCGCGCGCCTGCGCATCCTCGTCCGCTTCCGACTGATAGTCGGCGATCGCGACCGACGGCTCTCCCGCCGCATCGTTCGCGACGCGAATCGGCGCGCGGCCGCCGGCCGTGCCGCGGCCCATGTTCACCACGAACACGATCGGGAACTCCAGTCCTTTGGCCGCGTGGACGGTCATCAGGCTGACGGCGTCGATCGCATCGATCGCCGCGTTCGACTCATCGCCGACCGCGAGGCGCTCGAGGTGATCGGCAATGCGCGCGAGCGTGGCGTACCCGCGGTTCTGTGCGCGGCGGATCATCGCGCGCAGTTTTTTCAGATTTTCGCGCGCCTGCCGCCGCCGCGATCCGCGCAGCTCGTAGGCATAGGCGGTCTCGCGCAGCACGGCATCGAACAGCTCCGACGGCGGCAGCCGATCGACCCACGACAGCCATCGCGGGACGGCCGCGCGCAGAAGATCGAGCACGCGACGATCTTCGTCGCCGAGAAAAGCGGGTCCTTCGCCGCTTTTGAGGATCGCGGCCGCGAGATTGGGCGCCAGCCGCGCGACCGCTTCGTCCGAGATGCGCACGAGACGTGACCTCAGCAGCGTCGCGGCGCGCAGATTGGACAACGGGTCGGCGAGATAGCGCAGCAGCGCGACCGCGTCCTGGATTTCGTCGGCGTCGAAGAAGCCGAGGCCTTTGTAGACATAGGTCGGGACGCCGCGGCGATCGAGCGCCGCCTCGAAGTCGCGATGGCTGTCGCGCGAGCGAAAGAGGATCGCCACGTCGGCGGGCCGCGCCTCGCGCGCGACGCCCGTCGTGCGATCGCGCACCGT
>MNEX01000210.1:0-8865 GCA_001917905.1 Acidobacteria bacterium 13_1_40CM_65_14 | reverse complement strand
ACGGGAAACCGGTCCTGCTCGGCATACCGAAACGCGTCTTTGCGCACGTCGGTTGACCCGTCGCGCACGATCTCGCCGAACACGTCGTTGACGAACGCGAGAATCTCCGGCGCTGACCGGAAGCTGACCGAGATGGCGTGCCGCGGGCGGCCGTCGGGTCGCAAGCCTTCGATGAACTGCGCCGCCTCGTCGACGAGCGCGACGTCAGCGTCGCGGAAGCCGTAGATCGACTGCTTGCGGTCGCCGACGATGAAAATGGACGGCGCGATCGCATCGTCGGCCGCGCCGAACCCCTCGCCCCAGCTCCGCACGAGCTGCCGCACGAGCTCCCACTGGGCGCGGCTCGTGTCCTGGAACTCGTCGACGAGCACGTGGCGGTACCGCGCTTCGAGCCGCAAGCGGCTCTCTGCGAACTCGTCGAGGTCCTTGAGAAGCTTTACCGCGCGTTCGAGGACGCCGGAGAAGTCGACGAGCGCGTGCGCGTCGAGCGTGCGCTGATACTGGCTCAGTGCGACCGCGAAGATCCGCCAGACGCCGCGCGAGAGCACGACGTTGAGGTCGCGGCGGAAACCGCGGATGACATCGGCCACCAGCGGCGCCAGCTGGGCGGCGCTCGCGCGGTGACGGCGCCACGCATCCTCGGTGTCGCAGTCGGTCGCTTTGAACGGCGTGCCGGTGAATTTCTCGCCGCGAGGCTTGCCGTCCTGTGTGAGGAAGTACGCACGCAGTCGATCGATGAAGCTGCGGAACGTCTCCCTTGCGGATTGAGGATTGCGGATTGCGGATTCATTGCGGATTGCGGATTGGGCGCAGAGATGCCGAATGTCCGCCGCGAGCATCGCGAACTGCGGTTGGTGGATCGGGCCATCATCGAGAAAGACGTCGAGGCCGTCGCGGACGCTGCTGAAGACGTCGCGCAGGCGTGCAGCGGCGAGCTCGCATGCCTTGGCGCCGGTCAGATCGCGCGGACCGCTTTGCAGAAATCGTCGCAGCGCGTGCGGTGCGACGAGCCGGCGGTCCAGCAGCGCGGCGATGCCCACACGGAGCCGACGCTCGCCGAGCTGCGCAAACACGAGCGCCACGTCGTCGTCCTCCCGCGCCACGCCGCGGCAGATACGCAGCGCCTGGTCCAACGATTCGGCAATCAGGCGCGGGATGTCGGTGTCCGCGGCAAGATCGAATCCCGGATCCACGTCCGCTTCGAGCGGGAACTCACGTAGCAGCGACAGGCAGAACGCGTCGATCGTCGAAATCGCGATGTCGCCGAGCCGCTCGCGCAGCTCGCGCCAGCGGCCCGCGTCGAACTCCGACAGACGGCTGGCCTCCTTCAGTCGATCGATGATCCGCTGCCGCATCTCGGCGGCGGCTTTGCGCGTGAAAGTGATTGCGAGGATGTGATCCGGCTCGATGCCGGCGCGAAGCAGGTTGACGTACCGCTCGACGAGCACGCGCGTCTTGCCAGTACCCGCGGACGCTTCGAGGACGATGTTCTGCGACGGATCGATGGCAGCGCGACGCGCATCGGCATCAGCGAGGTCCGGCTCTGTACTGGGGCTGCCGCTGTGGTCCGGCTGAAGCCGGACGCCACCAGTTACGCCGAGGTCCGGCTGAAGCCGGATCCCACCTGCGGTGGCGTCCGCCTTTAGGCGGACCTCCTCGTCGTCAAACGGGAGCCGCGGTTCAAACGTCGCCGACATAATCCTTCCGGCACACCGACGCGAACGTGCAGGTCTCGCACCGCCACACATCGTCCGGCGTCGGCGGGAATTCTCCCCGTGCGATCGCGTCGATCGTGTCCGCCAGCCGCTGCTGCGCGTCGGTCAGTACCTTGGCTCGTTGATCGGTTTTTGAGAACAGCGGAACGACGCGGCGAGGACCTTTGAACGCGAGATACATCGCTTCGCCGATCGTCCACTCGCGTCCGCGATACGTCGCCAGCCGCTGCTCCGCGCACACGCTGTAAATCGGCAACTGCAGCGCGCGGCCTTTGTCCGGCGGCCATCCGAGCTTGTAGTCGATCAAACGGCACGTGCCGTCCTCGAGGAGATCGAGTCGGTCGGCTTTGCCCCTCAGCGCGATTGTCCGCGGACCGCCAGCGGTCGCAATCGTGAACTCACCTTCCAGGCGGTGTTCGAGCAGCCGTTCGACGACGGCGACGGGACGCTCGGCTTCCATACGGAAGACGGCCTCGCCGAGTCCGGCGGCGGCAGGCGACCCGAGGAGCCGCGTGCGCTCGAGTCCCGCTTCCGCCTCGGGCAGCGCGTCCAGCGCCCGGTCGACGACGTCGGTGAACAACGCGCGCGCAACGTCGAGATTCTCGGACGTCATCGCACGATGACCCGCGGTCTGCCACGCCGTGAAGAACTGTTCGAACACGTCGTGCACGAACTGACCCTGATGGCGCGGGTCCATCACTTCTTCGTCGTCGGGCTCTTCGTCCAGCTTCAGAAGGTGCTGCGCGAAGAACTTGAACGGGCAATCCAGATACGTTTCAAGCGCGCTGACAGAGAGAGGCAACCGCCGAGCACGCAGAGCGCGCGGAGAGACGTTTGGCTCCGCGGCCTCTGTGAGCTCGGCGGTTGCTTTCGGCAGCGAGCCGTGGAATTGCGGCTGCTCGGCCGGCGAGCGGCTCAGTCGAAGGTCCGCCCAGATCCGCGCGTCAGCATCGAGCGCTGACAACGCCGGCGGCTCGAGCGACAACGCCTCGTCGAGGAACACACGCGCGCCGGCGATGGCCGGTCGCGCGACCGCCGACAGCCGCGCTCGCGCAATCTCGTCGAGCTGCGTCGATCGAGACACGAGCGCATCCTCGTCGAGCGTGAACGTGGAGATCAGCGTCCGCCGGCATGCACCGGCCAGCAGATCGAGAAAATGCGCGTCGGCAGCCACACGCCGATCCTTTTCCGACGGCCACCCAAGCGACTTCAACAGCGCGGGCGGATAGAAGATGTTGCGGCGGGGACGCTCCGGCCAGTCGGTTTCGACCACGCCGACAATCGCGACATCGTCGAAATCGCCGTATCGTGCCGCCCGATCGTCGAGGAGATGGACGCCGGCGGCCGCCGAGTCCGGCTCGAACGTCTGGTCCTCGACGGCGCGGCGCACGGCGAGCGCGAGGTCGTCGATGGTCCAGTCGGGATCGTCATGCGCCGCGTGCACCGACGCCATCGCCGACAATGTCTGGCGGATGGCCGCGCGCCCGCGCTGCTCGCGAGCGGACAGCGGGTCGGCGTCGTCGAGCGGACGGAGGTGGCCGTCCCAGAACGCCAGCAGTCGCGTGAGCTGCTGCGACGCCGGAGCCGATTCCGCGAGCGGCGCCAGCTCGCGCACGGCACCGAGCCCTGCGTGCAGCGCCCGCAGAGCAGCGCACTCATTCTTGTAGCGCAGCCCTTCATCCCTCGACGAGCCCGGGATGCCCTGAGCCTGTCGAAGGGCAGGGCTGCCCTCCGGCCAGCGCGATGCCATTTCCTCGAGCCGATTCGGATCGCCGAGGTACCGGCGATCGCTCAGCGCTCGATCCAGCGCGCTCGTCGATTCGCGCGTGATTTCCTGATCGTCGTGGCGAAACACGAAGTGCGGCGATCGCAGCAGCGCGACGAGCGGCTCGCGGCCGAAGCTCGCGCTCACCGCCTCGATCGTCAGATCGAGCGCGGCGGC
This sequence comes from Acidobacteria bacterium 13_1_40CM_65_14, assembly GCA_001917905.1. Taxonomy (GTDB): domain Bacteria; phylum Acidobacteriota; class Vicinamibacteria; order Vicinamibacterales; family CAVVIG01; genus QHWF01. Next base: position 5,208 of record MNEX01000210.1, on the reverse strand, counting down.
AAGAGGCTCGGCGGCCAGCGGCAGCGCGTCGAATGTCTGATACGGAATTCCAGCGGCCGGCAGCGTTTCGGCGGCGAGGTAGAGATACGGAAGTGGATGCTTGAACACGACCGCCGTCCGATCGAGCGGAGCCGCGTCACCGCTCCGGCGATCCGCTTTGATCTGCCGCGCGATCGATACGAGCTCTTCTTCGCGATCGCGCAGCGTCCACCACGGTTCGTCCGGTGGCGCGCCGGCAGGTACTTGTAGCGCGGGCCGCGCTACATCTGAAGCGACGCCCGCGCCTCTTCCTTCCTCGATCCCCGGCAGCCAGTTGTGCAGCCGCTCATGGAATCCCGATCCGAGAATCGCCTCCGTGGCAATGATGTCGAGCGACTCGAGGCCAGGGATCCGCGCGAGCAGATCGAAATCGGCGACGTAGAGTCCCTCGGCGTCCGCGATCCAATCCGCGACGGTGACGATGACGCGCTGAACCGGATCGGCGGCGGGCTCGGCGACCAGTCGATCGCGGAGGAGGTGCTCGTCGCACGCGCCGGACTCGCGAACGCGCTGCTCGTACTCGCGAAAGGCGCGGGCGAGAAACCGCGTCTGCTGTCGCAACCGCTCGGCGCCGCGATCGAGGTCGCCGTCGCCGCCGAGCGCGTCCGTGATGAGCTCCTCGAACCGCTGCACGTGCTGTGACTGGCGGCGGAGCTGATCGTAAAACCGCAGCATTTCGGCGACGAGTCCGGGCCGCAACCGAAACGCCAGCTCCGCGCCCTTCGCCGCGTGGCGCGCGGCCCGCTGCGCAATGACCTCGCGCTCGAGTGTCGTCAGTCGTCGCGGCGGATTCGCCAGCCGCGCATGAAGGCGGTCGTAGAGCTCATCACGCGTCACGATCTCGGGGCCGGCACGTCGGTCGGCCCCTACACGGCTGGCGAGGAATCGGTCGAGTTGGCGCGCAGCCGCGCGGTTCGGTACGACGACGTAGGGGCGGACCTGCGTCCCACCGAGCGCGGCGATCGCGTCACGAAACGCGTGCAGATCCGGAACGCGAACGAGCCGCGTCCGGCGAGGAGTGATCACCTGAGTTGCGGAGGCCGCAGCAGCGTCTGAATGTCCGCGCGCGCGCGTGTGCCGAGCATCAGCGCGCCGGCGGCGGCCGAGGAGGCGTCCCACGCTCGCGCCATGTCGCCCGCCAGCGTCGCTTCGCGGCGCACCTGCGCGGCATGACCGGCGAGCTGGACCGCGCTGACGAGCAGGGCGTGCGCCGCCGCAAACTCTTCCGGCGGCACGATCGCCGACGACAACGTGAGAATCTGCGCGGCCACGCGCTCGATGGTCACGAGACTGGCGGGGGTCGAGCCGGACAGCGCCTTGATGTTCTCGAGCGGCAGCTTCAGCCGCGCGAACAGATCGATCGGCCGCCGAATCGCGACGTGATACTCACGATACGCCGGTGCACGCAGCGCCCATCGATCGCGAGCGAGCTGCAGCCGCCGCGCGGCGTCCAGTTTCTCCTCGACGGCGGCAATCAGCGCGTTCACGGTCTCGGGACGCTTGTGGCCGAGCGCGGCGTCGCGCTGCTGAATCCGCTCGACGAGGCGCTCGAGACCGCGGACGTCCGCCAGCCTGGCGCGGCGGCCGGCGACGGTCATCGTGTACGTGCTGAACGTGTTGTACGACCGATCGAGCCGCGCTTCAGCGGTGATCGCGGCAGTCGTGGCGGCGCGGGTCGCGGCGACCCACTCGGCAGGCAGCACGGCCTTGTCCCGTTCCAGACCGACCAGCGCCGTGGTGAGCAGCGATGCACGCTCGACGGAGCTGTCGACGACGCGCGCGGCGCCGAGCACCGCTTCGATCGCTTCCTTCGGCGACGGTGGAGGCAGCAACGGCTCGGGAATCGTCAGCGGATCGATCGATGCGGAGAGTGTCAGGTCGAAACGCCGTGCGCCGCTCGAGGCGCGCAGGTCGGCGATCGCCTCGTCGAGCATCCCGAGCATCTGCCGAACTTCGGTGAGCCGGTAGTTGTAGTGATCCTCCGGCCAGGCGGCGAGGGTCCTGCGTGCCTTTTCCACAATCGCCAGCCGGCGCGCCGGATCGGTGGTGAGCGTGACCTCGTTCAACGCGTCGGCCATCGCGTTCGAGAGTGCCGCGTAATCCAGCTCGGCCCTCGTCTCGAGGTAATGGGTCGCGCGCGCGCTCGACGCGTACCGATTCGTGCGGTCCCAGTCGACGCGGTCGGCGGAAAGATTGACCAGATGCAGTGGCGGATTTGGCGTCGCCGCCGTCGGCATCGAAAAGACGACGCGATCGTCGACACGCGCCGGCTCACCGTAGCTGACGAGCGAGCTGCCGTCCTTCAAAAACACCCGCAGCAGCGTCGCATCGTCGGCCAACGCGATCGAGACATGGAGCGCAAAGGTCGCCACGAGCGCAAAGATGGTTTTTCTTCGCGGCCCTCGCGGTCCTTCCGCTTTGTTCATGAAGTTTCCAGCGTACGCGCGCATCGAAGGCACGTCAAGCATCGGTGCGCCGAGCGGGGGTGGCGCCACGCGGGCACATGGACGTGTGGAAAACCTGTGCACGGTTGGTGCATTTCCTGTTGAGAGATGGACACCGAGATTTTTTTTCGGCGATCACGCTCGAAATTCGGGTGACGCCGTGTTGTGCGCGCGCTTTCGTCCGTCGCTTCGCTTGATCGCCGGTAACGTCGGCGTAAAATGCGTGCGACTCCCACCCGCACCAACGCTTTACCGCAACCGTGACAAACGCCGTTCATCGCTTCGCTGAATCCATTGCAGGACGCGACTACCTCATCGAAGTCAAAGCGGTGTCCGAGGATCGCTGGCGCGCGTACATTGTCCGACTCCCCGGCATGCCGACGGCGCTGATGCCGTTCTACGGACGCACGCCGGCGGAAGCGGCGCACCTGCTGTGCGACTGGCTGACGCGCGCGTACCAGCGCGCCGCCAACCCGGCGGGGACGGTGTAGGATGAGCGCATGCGTCCAGCGGTCCTCGCGCTCACGGTCGCGCTTGCGTTCAGCGCGCCGTCGCGCCCCCTTCACAGTCAGACGCCGGCCACGACGACCCAGACGGGACGCGGCAGCGAGCCGGGCGAGATCGTTCAGCGAACGCCCGATTTCGATCGTCAGCTTCAACAGCAGGCCGAGACCGACAAGACCTGGCGCAAGGCCAGCGAAGGCGTCATGCAGATGGACAAGATCACCTACCGCAGCAAGGTGGGTGACATGGACATCCCGGCCTTCGTCTTCCAGCCGCTGAAGGTGCGCGGCGCCAAGGGTCATCCCGCGATTGTCTGGGTCCACGAGAACATCCGCGGTCATCTGTACGAGCACTACATTCCGTACGTCCGCGAAGCCGCCGCGAAGGGCTACATCGTCATCGCGCCGGAATACCGGGGCAGTACCGGCTACGGCAAAGCGTTCTACGACGCGATCGACTACGGCGGCAGCGAAGTCGACGATGTTGTGACGGCGTTCGACGTGTTGAAGAGCAAGTATCCGCAGGTGGATCCGTCGCGGATCGGCATCATCGGCTGGAGCCACGGCGGCATGATCACGCTGCTGTCGATCTTCCGGAACCCGGCGATGTTCAAAGCGGCCGTCGCGATGGTCCCGGTGACGAATCTCTTTCAGCGTCTCGCGTGGAAAGGCGTCGAGTGCCAGCATCAGGCGATCGATCCGCAGAACCGGTACGGCGGCCTCCCGCACGAGCGCCAGGACGTGTACAAGGATCGGTCGCCGGTCTACAACGTCGACAAGCTGCAGATTCCGCTCTACGTCGGCGTGACCAGGAACGATCAGGACGTGAACATCGAAGAGGACATGCAGCTGGTCGACGCGCTGCGCGCGCGCAAGCCTCACCTGGCCGAGACGATGGTGTACGACAATCCGCCCGGAGGCCACACCTTCGACCGGCGCGTGGATCCGAAGACGTGGCAGCCCGAGAACACGCGCGAGCAGCGTGATTCCTGGAACCGGGTGTGGACGTTCCTCGATTGGAATCTCGATCCGTTCCACGACGCGAGCTCGAGCGCGGTCAGCACGTCCTCCACCAGACAAGAGCGTTGACTCCCCTTCGCTCGCGTGTGATTTCCGGCGAGCTACGGGGAGCAAGCCCCTGTAGTCCTCTCTCGGCTGAACGGTCGTTTCTCGGAAGTGCGAGCGCCTTTCCTGACACGCGAAGGGTGATAGAATTCTAGATCCTCAGTCCCAACGTGTGGGCCAGTAGCGCAGTTGGGAGCGCGCATGAATGGCATTCATGAGGTCACGGGTTCGACTCCCGTCTGGTCCACCACCCTTCGCTCGCCTGCATTCGCGCGCGAGCTTCGGGTGGCAAGCCATCCTTCGCTCTCGTCTCAGGCGAAGGGCACTGTCTGAAAACAGCGAGCGTATTCTCGCGGCACGCGAAGGGTGTCCACCGTAGCGGCGTTCGGGCGACAGGTCCCTGCCGCGAAGGTGGACCGTTGACGAGTTAACTGAGCCCCGCACGCGGCAACGACGGTTGTCAGATTGATCGCGTCCTCACGCTTAGCTCTGAATCCTCCTCCAAATCGAGCAGGATCCGCAGGCGGCAGCCTTGCATCGACCAGCGGCATGGACGCGAAGCGATCGGTGTACGTTCTTCAAAGTGCGGTCGATGCGACCCGTTACTACACGGGCCTGACGTCGAATGTCGCAGCGCGCCGCGCCGCGCACAACGCCGGTCAATGCACGCACACGGCTTCAGGCCGTCCGTGGAAGGTCATCGTCATCCTGAAGTTTCTTGACGAGGACCGCGCCCTGCGATTCGAGCGATATTTGAAATCCGGTTCCGGCTGCGCGTTCGCCAAGCGGCACTTTCGGTGAGCACGAGCTCGACGATCGCAATTTTGCGTGAGGGCGACGCCGCTCAAACGTGACAGAAGAACGTCCGTTGACGCAGGTTAGCCCGGGCGGCGCTTGGCAAGAAGTTCGCGGACTTGTGGGACGAGATCGACTGGGATCTCCATAGCAGTATGCGTCGTGGATTCGTATGCCGCTTCGTCTTCCGCCACCGCTTCTTCGTCCGACTGCTCCCCGTAATCTTCGTGCACATGACGTCCGCGCTCTTCGTCCCAGCCTTCCGGAACAATTCGGCATCTGGCTGCCGGGACGTGAGCGACCCTCCGGGACGCGCCTCGGGACGGGAGACCGGGTCAGGGAGGGGGGTCGCTCACGTCCCG
>MNEX01000282.1 GCA_001917905.1 Acidobacteria bacterium 13_1_40CM_65_14 | reverse complement strand
GACGAGGTCGCCGCGCAGGCGCGCGCGCGAGCGGCGGAGCGATTCGGCGCGAGCCGGTGACGCGCCTGCGGCCACGCCGAGCCGAGGACATGGGAATCCGAGGCGAGGCGTCAGCGTCAGTTCGCGCTGGGGGTGGGGCCCCAGCGCCGTTGAAAAAAGATGACGAATACGATTCGCACCGCGACCATCACCGACGTCCCGCTGCTCGTGTCCCTGATCAACGCCGCGTTCGTCGTCGAACGGCGCTTCGTCGATCGCGATCGCACCGACATCGACGATGTCGCGAGCTACCTCGAGAAGGGCACGTTTCTAATTGCCGACGGCGACGGCGGCGGCGCCGACGCGTGCATCTACGTCGAGCCGGGCGGCGAGCGCGGCTACATCGGTATGCTGGCGGTGCAGCCGAGCCTGCACAGACGCGGAATCGGACGACGGATGATGGCGGCCGCGGAGCAGTACTGCCGCGCTGCCGGATGCCGGGCGGTCGACATCAAGATCGTCAATCTCCGGACGGAGCTGCCAGGCTTCTATCGAACCCTTGGCTATACAGACTGTGGCACCATGCCGTTTGAGGAAGCGAAGCTCACCAAGCCGGCGCATTTCATGCTGATGACGAAGGAATTGTGACAACGACGAAGGAATTGTGACAAACGACGAAGGAGCTGTGACAAAGAAGCAGACCGTCGGCATTTTGATCTTCGACGACGTCGAGGTGCTCGACTTCGCCGGTCCGTTCGAAGTGTTCTCCCGCACGCGGCTCGTGCCGGGAGCGGATTCGCGTCGCAGCGACGACAGCGCGCCGTTCGAGGTCTTCACCATCGCGCGCACCAGTGACGTCGTGACGGCGATTGGCGGATTGAAAGTGACGCCGACCTACGCGTGGGACGCCGCGCCGCCGATTGACATCGTGGTCATCCCCGGCGGGTTCGGGACGCGCGCGCTGCTCAACGACTACACGACGCTCGCGTGGATTCGGTCGGTGGCGGCGCGCGCGTCGCTCGTCACGTCCGTGTGCACGGGCGCGCTCCTACTGGCGCAAACGGGACTGCTCACCCGTCGGCGCGCCACGACGCACTGGGCGGCGCTCGATCTGCTCGCCTCGCTCGATCCGTCGATTCAGGTCGAGCGCGATGCGCGCGTGGTCAGCGACGGCATCGTGTCGTCGGCCGGCGTGTCGGCGGGCATCGACATGGCCTTCGACGTGGTCGAGCGGCTGTGCGGGCGCGAGGTCGCCGACGAGACCGCGCGGTACATCGACTACCCGCGAGGTCGACCGGCGGCTGTGTGACATGACCCAGTTGCCAGCGCGGCTCGCGCGCGTCCCGCTGCTGCGTGCGTTGGCGCGCCGCCAGCTGCTGCCGCGGCTGTTCACGGCGATTCGCGGCTACAACCGATCCATCGCCATCGCCGACATCAGCGCCGGCGTCACGGTCGGCTTCGTCGCGCTGCCGCTCGCGATGGCCTTCGCGATTGCGTCCGGACTGCCTCCGCAGGCAGGACTCTACACGGCGATCGTGACCGGCTTCCTCGTGTCGGCGCTCGGCGGATCGCGGACGCAGATCGCCGGACCGACCGGCGCAGTCGTCATCGTCGTCGCCGGCATCGTGGCGAAGCACGGCGTCGACGGTCTCTTCCTGTGCGCGATGATGGCCGGTGTCCTGCTCATCATCATGGGTGCGACCGGGATGGGCACGGCGGTCCGGTTCATTCCTCGGCCGGTCGTCGTCGGCTTCGATCAAGACGTGTGCTCATACGCGCTCTTTTGACGCGCTAGCGCCGGCCGAAGTTCGTCGTACAATACTGCCGCGCGATGCGGAACGTGCGCGCGGCTCTCGTCTTCATCCTCATCGTCACGCTGTTCGCGGCTGCCTGCGGCGGCGCGCAGGCAACGGCGCCTTCGTCGCCCACGTCGGCGGCCGTCAACGGATCGCCGGCGACGATCTATCTCAACGAAGTCGTCGGCCTGATGGAAGCCAATTCGATCAATCGCAGCACGATCAACTGGACCGATTTCCGCGCGCAGGTCTTTGCGCGCGCGCAAGGCGCGCAGTCGATTGCCGACACGTATCCGGCGATCTCGCTCGCGCTCGGTCTCCTCAACGATCATCACAGCTTCTACACGGCGGCGTCGGGAAGCGGGCTCGGGAATCCGTCGAGCCGGCGGTGTGCGGCGCCGGCCGTGTCGAACCCGGCGGTGCCGGCGGACATCGGATACGTGCGGGTCGGTTCGTTTGGCGGCACCGACATCGCAGCGGTCCGCGCGTTTGCCGACTCAGTGCAGGATCAGATTCGCGAATCCGATCGGCCGGGGCTCGCCGGCTGGATCGTCGATCTGCGCGGCAACGGCGGTGGCAACATGTGGCCGATGCTCGCCGGTGTCGGCCCGGTGTTGGGCGACGGAGTTGCCGGCTACTTCATCCCGCCGAGCGGGTCGTTGTCCCAGTGGGCGTACTCGAACGGCGCGGCGACGGTGAACGGATCCGCGCAGGCGAGGGTGTCGAGCGTGCACGTCTTGATACGGACCTCGCCGCGCGTGGCGGTGCTCACCGACAATCTCGTCGCAAGCTCGGGCGAGGCGGTCACGATCTCGTTCCGCGCCAGACCGAACGCGCGCAGCTTCGGCATGGCGACCTGCGGTCTGTCGACCGCGAATGGGTCCTATCGCTTGAGCGACGGCGCGATGTTGTATTTGACGACGGCCGTGATGGCGGATCGCACCGGCACGTCGTACGGCGATTCGATTACGCCCGACGAGATGGTGGCGGGCGACGCCCAAGTCGTCGAGCGCGCAATCGCCTGGCTGCGCACGCAGTAATCATCCCTACTCGTAGCGAAGCGCCACCATCGGATTGATTCGTAACGCACGTCTGGCCGGCAGATACCCGGCGAGAGCCGATACGAGCACCATCACGGTTATCGCACCTGCCATCGTGATCGGATCGTTCGGCGCGAGGCCGAAGAGCAGGCTCGAGACGAGACGGCTCGAGGCGACCGCGCCGCCGAGGCCGAACGCGACGCCCGCGCCCACGAGGATCATCGATTCGCGCATCACCAGCCGCAGCACGTCCTGACGCTGCGCGCCAAGCGCCATGCGGATGCCGATCTCGTTGGTTCGGCGCGCGACGCTGTACGACATCAAGCCGAACAGACCGACCGACGCGACGAGCAGCGCGAGCCCACCGAACAGCGTGTACGCCTGCGCGAACACCTTCTCCTGCAGGAAGCGGCCTTCGACTTCTTCCAGCTGCGTCGCCAGGTTGATGAGCGGCAGGCTCGCATCGACCTTTCGGACCGCGTCGCGGATGGCCGCGACCGAGGCGAGCGGATCGCCCGCCGTCCGCACCTCGAAGGTCGCGCTGCCTTGAGGCCTCTGCAGATACGGCGCGTACATCGTCGGCACGGCGGCGTCGCGGACGCTGTTGTATTTCGCGTCCCGAAGGATGCCGACGATCTCCTGCCTGCCGCTGCCCTCGAGGGTCGATCCAAAACGGCGGCCGATCGGCGACTCATGCGGGAAGTACTTGCGTGCAGCCGCTTCGTTGATCACGGCGACGCGCGGCGCGTCTTGATTGTCGCGCGGCGTGAAGCCGCGGCCGGCGATCAGTGACATCTCCATCGTCTCGAAAAACGTGGGCGAGACGACGACCCCGGAGATCGTGTCGCGCTGACCCCGCGCATAGGGGCGACCCTGGATGAAGATGCCGTTCGAAAACCTGCGAGCCGACATGAGCCTCGGGTCCGACCACGCGACCGAGCGTACGCCGGCGATGGCGCGAAGACGCTCGCCGATCTGATCGTAGAGCGGATTTTGTGTCTCGGCGTCGTACCGGTTGAGCGCCGGGCTGACCTGGAAGAGCACCAGGTTCCGGGGATTGAAGCCGAGGTCCACATGTCGAAGGTTCTGCAGCGTGCGGAGGAACAATCCCGCGCCGACGAGGAGCACGAGCGAGATGGCAACCTGCGCGACAACCAGAGACCGTCCGAGCAGGCTGCGTGAGGCGGCGACGCTCCGGCTGTTCTCTTTGAGCCCGACGTTGACGTCCGTTCGCGTCGCGCGCAGTGCCGGCGCGATACCGAACACGATGCCCGTCACGGTGGTGACGGTGATGACGAACGCCATCACGCGCCAGTCGAGCGGCGACGCTTGTCCCGTTGCGCCCGGCAGCAGCCGTTGTCCCCAGCGTCCGACCAGGATTCCCAGCGCGCCGCCGATGGCGGCGAGCAGCAGGCTCTCCGTAAGAAGCTGCCGGACCAGTCTCGCACGTGTGGCGCCGAGCGCCAGCCGCACGGACAGTTCCCTCTGCCGCGTGGCCGCACGCGAGAGGAGCAGGTTGGTGACGTTGGCGCAGACGATCAGCAGCACGAGCGCGACAACGGCGGTCAGCACGGTGACCGCGCGGAGATCCGCCAGCGGGATGTCGTAGACGCCGTGGCTGCCGGAATCCACCAGCAGGTCGGGAATCTGCGTGCGGTCCTGCAGATCCGGTTGCGATCGCGCCTCTGGCGGCAGCGACGACAGATACGAGTCGAACCCCTCGCGCGCCGTGTGCTGAAAGACGCCGGCCAGATTGCCGTGCACCTGCGCTGCGGTGACGCCCGGCTTCAGCCGGCCCATCACCATGAGCCACCAGAAGGTCGGCCGCGTCACCAGCGACTGCGGCGTGGTGAGCCCCGGGTTGAGCCGCGGCTCGAGCGCGACAGGTACCGACACATCGGGTGCATCGCCGACCGCCAGCTGAACGCCGCTGAATTCCGGCGCCAGCACGCCGACGATCGTGACGGGGACGTTGTTGATTCGGGCCGCCGCCCCGACGACGGTCGGGCTGCCGCCGAACCGCGACATCCAGTACTTGTGGCTGATGACGGCAACCGGAGCAGCGGTCGGTCGATCGTCGTCCGGCGTGATCGTGCGGCCGAGTCGCGCGGTCGCGCCGAGCGCTTGGTAGTAGTTCCCGGAGGAAATGAACGCCGTCGCGATTTCAGCCTGACCGTCGACGACGACGTTCACGCGGCCGAACGGCGCGCACGCGAAGAGATCCGACATCGTGCGGTTGGCGGCGAGGAGCTGCAGGTACATCGGGTACGAGAAGGTGGGCTCGACCTGGCGTCCCCGATCGTCCGGCGCCGTGAAGCCGTAGATGAGGACATCGGTCCTCACTTGATTCGGGCCCGCATAGCGCAGTCGGACGAGCGTGTCCGGATCGCGGACCGGCAACTTCCTGAGCAGCAGTCCGTTGACCGCGCTGAACAGGGCGGTGTTGGCGCCGATGCCAAGCGTCAGGGACACGACGACGACGGCCGTCCAGCCTTTTTCCCGCAGCAGCATCCGCGCGGCCAGCCGAAGATCTCTCACCATGAGAGATATGTATAGCACGTTGTGTTATAAAAGTAACACTGTCGCGGGAGGACGCTATCGCCGCGGCACGAGCTCGCAGCGAGTGACCGAGTCGAGCCGGACGATCGACGTAAAAGACCCCACACCGCTGATCGACCGGAGCCGCTGTCGGTTCGTGTTCGCTGATCGCCGCTCGCAATGTGAACGACGCGATGTCGCGCTCGATGTTCATCAGCACACCGCCCTCCAGGCTCCCGCCTTCTACCACGCTCCTATTGACATCCCAAAGGTCAGATGATAGACCTTTGGTGTGCCCAAAGGACGGACGAAAGACAGAACAGACGTCCTGCAAGGGACGCTTGACCTCATGCTGCTGAAAACCCTCGAGACGATGGGTCCGCTGCATGGATACGGGATCGCGCGTCGCATCGAACAGATGAGCGACGACGCGTTGAAATTGAATGAGGGGACCGTCTACGCGTCGCTGATGCGACTGTTACAACGACGCTGGATTTCGGCAAGCTGGGGCGCCTCGGAGAACAATCGGAAGGCCAGGTTCTACACCATCACCAAGTTCGGTCGCCGTCAGCTCACGAGGGAAACCAAGAACTGGGACCGTATCGCGGGAGTCATGGCGCGCCTTCTCCGCGCCGCGGCGCGGTCCTGAAATGTGGGCCAGATTTGTCGCCTTGGTCTCGCGGCTCCGCTTTGCCTTGTCCCGCCGGCGCGTCGACGAGGACGCCCGGCGCGAATTCGAGGCGCACCTCGAGTTGCTCGTCGACCGGTACATCCGTCGGGGCATGGCGCCAGAGGAAGCGCACGTCGCCGCACGGCGGCAGTTCGGGAACGCGCTGTCAGTTCGCGAGGAGATTTACGAGATGAACACGCTGCCCTTCCTCGACACGATCTGGCAAGACCTTCGTTACGGAATCCGAATCCTTCGAAAGAACCCGACCTTCTCGCTCGTCGTGATCCTGACGCTGGCGCTCGGCACCGGCGCCAACGCGGCAATTTTCCAGCTCGTAAACGCGCTCCGCCTCCGCTCGCTTCCGGTGGAGCAGCCACACGAGCTCGTGTCGATCAGGATCGACCAGCACGGCAAGGGGCGGGTGGGCAGGGGATTTCCGGGTGGGGTTTTCACCGAGCCGCTCTGGCAGGAGATCCGCTCGCAGCAGCAGGCCTTCTCGTCGCTGTTCGCATGGGGCGTCACCCAATGGGACCTCTCTCCCGAAGGGGAAGTCGCGTTGGCGCGGGGGCTCTACGTCAGCGGACGTTTCTTCGACGTCCTCGGCGTCCACGCTCACATCGGTCGCATGTTGACAGAGGCGGACGATCCAAAAGGATGCGGCTCGCCCGGCGCGGTGCTGTCGCACGATTTCTGGCAAGTCTGGTACGGAGGCAACCCGGGCGTGATCGGACAGTCGATCATGCTCGACCGGCGTCGGTTCGATGTGATCGGGGTCGCGCAGCCGGGCTTCTTCGGCGTGGAAGTCGGCCGCACGTTCGACGTGGCGCTCCCGTTGTGCGCCGAGCCGCTACTACGCAGCCAACAAGGCTGGGACCGGGCGGCCGTCTGGTGGCTCGACATCATGGGACGTCTGAAGCCGGACTGGACGGTCGAACGCGCCCAGGCACATGTCGCCGCCGTTTCTCCCGCCGTCTTCCAGGCAACCGTGTCCCCGGGATACAAGGCCGACTGGGCGAAGAACTATACGTCGTTCACGCTCACCGCGAGACCCGCTCCTACCGGAGTGTCGAACCTGCGGACCGCGTATGCGACCCAGCTATGGGCGTTGCTCGGCGCCACCGGCCTGGTGCTCCTGCTCACGTGCGCGAATCTCGCGAACCTGATGCTTGCGCGCGCCACCGCTCGGGGCCGTGAGATTGCGGTGCGTCTGGCGATTGGCGCGTCGCGGCGCCGCGTCGTCGGTCAGATGCTGTCCGAGAGCGCGCTGCTCGCCGGATTCGGCGCGCTGGGCGGGCTGCTGCTCGCGCGCTGGATCAGCCAGACGCTGATCATGTTCCTTGACGCGGGCGGCAACAGAATCTTCGTGGACCTGACGCCAGACTGGCGCGTGTTTGCGTTCATCGCCATAGTCGCCGTCCTCGCGTGCGTGCTGTTTGGCCTCAGCCCGGCGCTCACGGCCACTCGCCGTGATCCGGCCACGACCCTGCAGCCTGGCGGCCGATCGTCGACCGATGGACACGACGCGGTCGCGCTCCGGCGCGGACTGGTGGTCGTTCAGGTCGCGCTCTCGATGGTGCTGGTGGTTGGGGCGCTGCTCTTCGGGCGCACCTTGAGGAACCTCGGTTCTGTCGAACTTGGCTTCGATCCGGACGTCGTGGTGGCGGCTGTCGACCTTCGCCGAACCAACGTGCAGCCCGAGGCGCGGACGCAGGCATTCGCCGACATCGTCGCGCGTCTCCACCAAGTACCGGGCGTTCGTCACGCCGCCCAGACATTGATCGTGCCGCTCAGCGGCGCTGACTGGAACGGTCAAATCGTCAAGGGCGGCGCGGCACAGAACGGCGACGTGCACTTCAACGCAGTCGGCGGCAACTACTTCCGCGTGATGGGGACGCCGCTCCTCGTGGGCCGGACGTTCGACGGTCGAGACCGGCCCGACGCCCCGAGGGCGGCAATCGTGAACGAGACGTTCGCTCGGCGGTATTTCCCGAACACCGATCCGATCGGCCAGACGTTTCAGATGGATGTGGCGCCCCCACAGGCGACGTATCACATCGTCGGGCTGGTCAGGGATGCGAAATACCTCCAGGTACGGGAGGAGCGCACCGGCCCAGCCACGAGATTCTCTGCCACAGAATCGAGCGCGACGTTCCTGCCGATGGCCTACCTGGCTGTGTCGCAGGGCACCACGCCGCCGCCGGATTTCCGGATCGTCCTTCGTGCCGACGTGCCCTCGGCGGCTCTCACTCGCGCGCTGACGCGCGCCATCAGCGAGGTCGCACCCGGCGCCGCGGTGTCATACGACGCTGTCTCGAACTACATCGAAACGTTGCTCGTCCCGGAGCGCCTGATGGCCTGGCTCTCCGGATTCTTCGGCGTGCTGGCCATGCTGATTGCGTCGATCGGGCTCTACGGCGTCATGTCCTACATGGTGACGCGCCGGAGGGTGGAGATCGGAGTTCGCATGGCGCTCGGCGCGGAGCCACGCAGAATCATCCGCATGGTCCTCGCGGAATCCGGTGTGCTGCTGGCTGCCGGCGTCCCCATCGGCGTGGGCCTTGCGATCGCGGCGTCACGCTATGCGGCAAGCCTTCTTTACGGCTTGACGCCGCTGGATCCGACATCGCTCGTGCTCGCGATTGGCGCGCTCGGCGTCGTGTGCGTGCTCGCGGCGTGGTTCCCCGCCCGCCGCGCTTCGAGACTCGGCCCCACAGTTGCGCTTCGAGAGTAGGTTTCATTTGTGTAGATTCAGACGCTCGCGCCGGAGGGCCCGAGGGACGCCAGGAACTCCGCGAATCCTTCGTTGTACAGGGCGCCCGGACGCCGGGTGCGCAGGCGTTCGACCGCGAGAGGACCAGGCATTCCGAGCTCGACGAGGATCAGTCCGGCGACGAGCGCGGATCGATTGAATCCCATCCCACAGTGCGACAGAACCCGGTGACCGTCGGCGATGAGCGCGGCGCCGAGCCGGGCGATCGCGCGCAGCTTCGTCAGGCAGGGAAGCTGCTCATTGTCGTCGTCGATCGGGAAGTAGACATACAGACAATGATTCGTCATCGTCGGGATGCAGGAGTCGAGCTCGCCTTCGAGATCGATGACGACGTCGATCCCGCTCTGCGCGACGGTCTCCCACTCGTCCAGCGCCGGAGAAATGAACAGCCGCCCGTTGTCGTCGATCTGAAAAAGGTCCATCGATTTTCGAACGAGTCTACCAGAGCGAGATGATCATTCGCAGTCTCATCGGCAGTTGGCCGGAAGCACATCGAGCCATCGACGGACAAACTCGCGTGCCGCCTCGTCACAGTGCCGGCCATCGATCACAGCGGGTCCGAAGGCTGCGCCACCGATCGCGTAGACGAAGCCCACCGCCGCGCCGCCGATCGCGATCGATCCCACCGCGAAGCCGCCCACTGATACGCCGAGCCCCAGCGCCGCGCCGCCTACCGCAAGGAGGAGCCCGATCGAGGCACCACCCACGGTGAACAGACCGCAGGCCACTCCTCCGATGGCGAGAGCTCCGACGGCGATGTTGCCAATCGCGACCACACCCCGGGCGATCCTCGGGCGCATCGTGACCGGATCGATGCCCGCGCAGACGTGAATCAGCGGCCACCCACCGACAGTCGTCGATGACTTGTACTCATACCCGTAGCCGTACCACCCGTACCATCCGTATGGCAGCACGCTGCCGCGAGCGTCGCAGGCACGGCACATGAGCCGAGGCGTCTCCCGAGCCACGCACTCGTGACAGATGGCTTTCTGGCAGACGCCGCACAACCCGATCGCCGCGTTGCGGCTATGCGTGAAGCAGTTCATGGCACATCACCCGCTGTCTCATCGAACCCTGATCCTCGCGCCGATCGTTTCCAAAAGGCCCATCGTGCAGCAGAGAGGGCAGCCTCTCATGGCGGCCACGGCCGCCACGCCTGCGGCGGACGGCGAACGCGGGGTCGGACGACTGATGTAGCAATGCCCACGCGATCAGTGCGGCGGCGATCACGCCGCGCATGATGTGAGCCGCGATGGTTTTGCTCGCCAACATGGGATTCCCTTTCGTTCGCGGTTAACGGCGGCCTCTCTACGTCCGCTACGGCTTGGCAAGCTTGAGCGTCAGCGGCATTGCGCCTTGTGCCTGCGTCCATGTGCCGGCCAACTCTGTTCGCTCAGCGTTCAAGACGCCGGCGAAGGACGCGCCAACGGATGGGACATCAATGGTCACGTTGGAAGCCTTCTGCGTCATAGCGATCGGGATTTCCACGCCGCTTCCATCCGGACTGACAATCGTGCCGGCGGCGGTGCCGTCGGGTTGATTCGCCATCTTCACAACGAGCCGCATCTGTGCTCCGTTGACGTCGAGCGCGCCGTTCCAGGTACCTTCCAACTCTTTACCGATCGGAGGGCTCGTTGGCACTGGTGCAATCCGCGCGTCGCCAGTCCGCGTCAGGGTGAAGGGGATGGAGTAGCCGCCTTGGGCGACCTCACCGGACATCGACTTGCCGTCGGCAGAGAGCGCTGCCTGGAACGTGGCGGCCTGCGGACCTCCCTTGACGACGAAGCGGATCGACCGGCCCTCGACGGCAACCGTCGAGAGCGGAAGACCCTTCACGCGTTGTGCGGGTTGGGCGAACGTGCCCGCGAGCTCGCCTTTGCTGTTCTTCGCCAGATCGATTTCGACTTTCATCTCCATGTTCGGTTGCGCCTGGATCACGCCTTCCCAATGGCCTGATGGGTCGACGGCCGTTTGCGCGAGCAGAGAAGGCGCGGGTGCGAGAAGCAGCGCGGCGATGAGAAGGATTCGAGTGAACGGATTCATCACGGTTCTCCTTTTGCTATGCGCGTCAGAAATCCTGGCGCGCGACGTTTTTAGCGGCGACGTACAGCATCGCCACCGACACCGCCGCGCTGGCGAGCAGTCCCAGCCACGGCAATCCACGACCACGGAAATAGTCCTCCCCACTCATCACTCGGAAAATGCTGTAGCGCGACAGCTCCGGAATGACCAATGCACACAGCGCCAGCACTACCGCCACCGCGCACGCCAGCAGCCACGGCCGCCACACGTCGCTGAACACCGTGGACAGCAGAAACGCCAGGCTGAAAAACACGGTGCCGGCCATGAACAGGCACACACTGTGGGCCAGCGCGTCTTTGATGCTGTAGCTCTGCCCGATGGCCGGCGAGAGCAGCGTGAGCAGGAGCGAAGGGGCGACGGCGAGCGCGAGCAATTCCGTGAGATTCGCCGCGGCCCGAACCGTGAGCAGGCGGTTGCGGGAGACCGGCAGCGACAGCGTGAACAGCGCCGCGCCTCGAGAGCCTTGCGAGAGCGGGCTTCCGCTCCCGAGCAGCGCGGCAAAGAGCGTGGCCATCTGCGTCAGGTTTTGCCCGAACGATTGCGACCAGACATAGCCGCGGTAGCTTCGCGCCAGTTCCGCCGCTTCCCTGATGCGGCGGCCAAGCTCTCCGCTGACGTCGATCGTGGGCACCATCGGCATCAGCTTCATCACTTTGGGATAGGCGATCACGGTGCCGGCGGCGGAGAGCATCAGCACGACCAGGCCGATCAGAAACTGCCAGCGGGTTTCCAGCCACGACTTGTACCAGAGCATGTCAGTCCTCCGCGGTCACGGTCTCGAGGAAGATTTCTTTCAGCGTGACGGGGACAACGTCCACCGACACCGGGTTGAGCGCACGCGCCTCGTCGAGGATCCGCTCCGCGCCTGCACTCGACAACACTGTCAGCACACGACCCTTGCGCCGCACGCGCACGACGCCCGGCGCGCGGAACGCCGGCTCCGGCGCGTCGCCGTCGAACACGAGTTGGATGCGGCGGAAGTTCTCGCGAAGGTCGTCGAGCGCACCCGTCACCACCGCGCGGCCGCGATCGATGATGGCGACGTGGTCGGCGATCTGGTCCACCTCGGCGATCTGATGCGAGGAGAAGAACACCGTCATCTCCTCGCTGGCCACATGGGACACGAGCGCCTGCAAAACTTCCTCGGTCATCGCCGGGTCGAGTCCCGAGGTCGGCTCGTCGAGGATCAGCAGTTCCGCGCCGCGGCACAGCGCCAGCAGCAAGGCGAGTTTGGTGCGCATGCCGCGCGAGAGCGCCTTGACCTTCCGGTCCAGTGGCAGCTCGAACTTGTGGACATACCGCTGCTCCAGGTCGCCGCGCCATCGCGGAAAAAACGGAGCAGTGAAGCGGATCATCTCCTCCACTGTCATGTAGTCGTAGAGCTCCTTCTCCTCGCTGACAAACCCCGTTCGACCTCGGATTTCCACGCTCGCGTCCTCCGCATCGGCCGGCAGGCCGAACACGCGGGCGTGCCCGCTGGTCGGTCGGGCCATGCCCAGCAGAACTTTGATGGTGGTCGTCTTGCCGGCGCCGTTGCGTCCCAGAAACCCGTAGATGGAGCCCCCGGACACCTGGAGGCTCAAACCGCGTACGGCCTCCACGCCGTCGTAGTTCTTCCGCAGGTCGGCCGTTTCGATCACGAACCGGTCACTCACGATGACCTCCTGGCTTCGCTAATCCCGCCAGCTCCGCCTCGAACAACCGCCGGATCTCCTCGTCGGTCACTCCGCGCGCGCGCAGTTTCTCCATGGCGGCCGCGACGATGGCCTGCCCGGCGCGAAGCTTGTCGGTGAGCTTCTTCGCCCGCGCAGTCGCAGAGACGAATGCGCCCGCGCCATGGCGCAGCTCGATGATCCCTTCGTGTTCGAGCTCGCGGTAGGCCTTGGCCACCGTATTCGGGTTGATCACGAGCTCCTCCGCGAGAGGACGGATGCCGGGCAGCTGCTCGCCCGGCCGGAGCGCGCCCGTTTCGATGCCGTGCTTCACCTGCTCCATCAACTGGAGGTAGATGGGAACGCCCGACGAGGGATTCGGTCGAAACATCATGGGTAACTGTGCTACTGAACTAGCACAGTAATACTCTTAGGCGAGTCGCCAGAGCTTGTCAAGAGGAAAAATGAAACGGGGGACGCGGCCGATGCCGCTATCGAACTTTCGTGCGGAAGTACTCGATCGTCTTCACGAGCCCCTGTTCGAGCGCGACTGTCGGCTCCCACTGCAGCAGCGTCCGCGCGCGGGTGATGTCGGGACGGCGCTGCTTCGGGTCGTCGGTCGGCAGCGGCTTGTAGACGACTTGGCTCGTGGACCCGGTCATCCTGATGATCGTGTCGGCGATCTCCGCAATCGTCATCTCGCGCGGGTTGCCGATGTTGATCGGATCGTTCTCCGAAGAGAGCATCAGCCTGATGATGCCGTCGACGAGATCGGTGATGTAGGTGAAGCTGCGCGTCTGCGTGCCGTCGCCGAAAACGGTGACGTCCTCGTTGCGCAGCGCCTGCGACATGAACGCCGGCACCGCACGGCCGTCGTTGACGCGCATCCGCGGGCCGTACGTGTTGAAGATACGCACGATCTTCGTATCCACCCCGTGATAGCGGTGATACGCCATCGTCATCGCCTCGGCGAAGCGTTTGGCTTCGTCGTAGACGCCGCGCGGTCCCACCGGGTTGACGTGGCCCCAGTAGGTTTCCTTCTGCGGATGCTCGAGCGGATCGCCGTACACCTCCGAGGTCGACGCGAGCACGAAGCGCGCGGCCTTCGCTTTGGCGAGACCGAGCGCCTTGTGCGTGCCGAGCGCGCCGACCTTCAGCGTCGGAATCGGCAGCTCGAGGTAGTCGATCGGACTGGCGGGGCTCGCCCAGTGCAGCACGAAGTCGACCGGGCCGTCGATGTAGATGTAGTTGGTGACGTCGTGCTTGATGAACGAGAAGTCGCGGTTGGCGAGGTGCGAGATGTTCGCGGTGTCGCCGGTCCGCAGGTTGTCGATGCCGATGACCGTGTAGCCCCGATCGAGCAGCGTCTCCGCGAGATGCGATCCGATAAAGCCCGCAGCGCCGGTAATGACGACGCGCTTTTTCATTCAGTACGCAGGCTTATGAAAGAAGCCTCGCAGGAGCGTGAGCCACATGATCTTCAGGTCGAGCCGCACCGACCAGTTCTCGATGTAGTACAGGTCGTACTCGATCCGCTTTTCAATCGACGTGTTCCCGCGCCAGCCGTTGACCTGCGCCCAGCCCGTGATGCCGGCCTTCACCTTGTGGCGCAGCATGTACTGCGGGATCTTGTGCTTGAACTCAGCGACGAAGTTCGGCCGCTCTGGACGCGGACCGACAATCGACATCTCGCCGCGCAGCACGTTCCAGAACTGCGGCAGCTCGTCGACGTTCGACTGGCGGAGCACCCTGCCGACCGGCGTACGCCGCGGATCCTGATCGCTCGCGAACACCGGTCCGGTGTCGGCCTCCGCATCGTCGTACATCGAGCGGAACTTGTAGATCATGAACGGCGAGCCGTCGAGCCCCATGCGTAGCTGGCGGTAGAACACCGGTCCGCGCGACGTGAGCTTGATGAGCGCCGCGATGACGCTGAAGGGAATGGTGAGCGCGACGAGGGCGACGAACGAGATCGCGATATCGATCGCGCGCTTGACGATGCTGTTGAAGCCCTGCAGCGGAACGTCGTTGATGTTGATGACGGGGATGCCGTCGAGATCCTCGAGCCGCGCGCGCAGCGCGATGACCTGCAACAGATCGGGCACGACCTTGACGTCGACGAACTCGCGGCTGGTGCTGTCGATGAGCTGCAGCATGCGGACGTGCTGCTCGGGCGGCAGCGCGACGTAGAGATGATCCACCGACTCCCGCTGACAGATGTCCGCCGCATCGTCGATGGTGCCGAGGAGCGGCAGACCACGGTAGCCGAGGTGATCGCCCGACGCGCGATCGTCGACGAAGCCGACGATCTGGTACCCGAGCTCTCGATGTTCGAGAATCTTGTCGGCGACGAGGCGGCCCAGCTCGCCGGATCCGGCGATCAGAATCCGTTTGAGCCCGATGCCCGCGCGCCAGCGGCGCTCCAGCGCTTCGCGCACGACTTCGCGCGACGTGAACGTGAGCGCGACGTTCAGGACGAGGAAGATCGCCCAGGCGGCCTGTGACACTTCGAACGCGCCGCGATCGCGTGCGGCCGGCGTCGCGAAATAGATCTCGACGTATATCGTCGCGACGATCCCGAACACGACGGCGAGGATGCTGCCGACCAAGACCGCGAAGAAATCGTCGACGCGCGAGCGGCCGCGCCGCAGCCGATAGAGTCCCTGCAACTGGAAGCCGACCGGCACGAGCACCGCGATGAAGGGCAACAGGTTGATGTACTGCTCCAGCGGGGGAATGCCCTTCGGCGCGGGAATGAGTCCCGTGTGGAACCGGAGATAGTAGGTGAGGAGAAACGCGGTGACCGCGAGCAGCGAATCCGACAGCACGTGAACCGTCACGAGCAGCCGGTTGTGACGGTTCAGCATGCAGCGGTCTCTTCGATCACCGCGGCCATGTCCTTGCGGAAGCGTTGGCGTCCGAATTGTTCCGCGTGGCGCCGGATTGCGGCCGAATCGAATCGCGCCTCGAGCGCCTGCGCGACGGCGTCGGCAAACGCTGACGGGGTGAGCTCGTCGACGAGCACGCCCGTCTCGCCGGGGATGACGGTCTCGAGCGCGCCGCCGCGGGCGAGCGCGACGACCGGCCGTCCGCACGCCTGGGCTTCGACCGGCGCGATCCCGAAATCCTCTTCGCCGGTCATCAACGTCAGCCACGCGCGGCGATAGAGATCGCGGAGCCGATCGTCAGGGACGCGGCCGAGGAACTCGACGTCGCTGCCCGGGCCGTTCGCGCGCGCCGCGCGCTCGAGGCGCGCGCGATCCGGTCCCTTGCCGACGATCTTCAGCGGCAGGCGCGCGCGACGGCATGCCTCGATCGCCACGTCGATTCGCTTGTAGGGGACCAGCGCCGACACGACCAGCGCGTATCGCTCGGGCACGGCCGCGTCGGGATGAAAAAAATCGGTGTCGACAGGCGGATAGACCACAATCGCGTCGCGATTATAGTACGTCCGGATCCGGCGGGCAACATGCTGTGAGTTCGTCACATAGCGGTCGACGCGGTCCGACGTGGCGCGATCCCATCGCGCCAGACGCGCCATCACCGACCGCATCAGCCGGCTCGCAGCCCATCCGATCCGATCCGCGCCGAAGTACGCGCCGAACTGATCCCACGCGTAGCGCATCGGCGTGTGGCAGTAGCAGATGTGCAGCGCATCGGACCGCGTCAGCACAGACTTGGCAACGCAGTGGCTGCTGCTGATGACGAGGTCGAACCGTTCCAGATCGAATTGCTCGACGAGCACCGGAAACAGCGGAAGGCATTCACGGTAGTAGTGGCGGATGCCGGGCAAGTACTGCAGCGCTGAGGTGTGAATCGGCCGCTGCTCGATGGACGGCGTCACCGATCCGGGGACGTGGAGCAGCGTGAACAATTCGGCCTCGGGATAGCGCTCGCAGAGGGCTTCGAGCACGCGCTCGCCGCCGCGCATGCCGGTCAGCCAGTCGTGGACGAGGGCGACGCTCATTTGTTATGGGCGTGGGGCCCCACCCCCACGCCTGACACGCTCGCGCCGTGGCGCTCGCGTGTATCTAGAACAGAACGCTGTGTTCATTGTTTCGCGATCTGCATGTAGATCTTGTGGACGCGCCGGACCGACGCTTCCCACGAAAACATGCCGGCGCGCGCGACGCCCTTCTTGCGGAGATCGCGGCGCAGCGTCTCGTCGGTCAGCACGCGATGGATGCCGTCGGCAATCGAGAGCGCGTCGTACGGATCGACCAGCACCGCGGCGTCGCCCGCCACCTCGGGCAGCGACGACACGTTCGACGTGACGACCGGCGTGCCGCTCGCCATCGCCTCGAGGGGCGGCAGGCCGAAGCCTTCGTAGAGCGACGGGAACACGAACACACCGGCGAGCCGGTACATCACCGCGAGCGTCTCTTCCGGCAGATAGCCGAGGAAGCGGACGTACTTGTGCAGCTGATGCTGGTGCACGGCCCGGCGCAGCGCGGTGTACTTCGAGATGTCGTCGCCGATCATCACGAGCTTCAGATGATCCAGGCCGCGCTTGCGTACCAGATCGAACGCGTCGATCAGCCGCTCGAGGTTTTTGTGCGGCTTGACGTTGCCGGCGTAGAGCACGAACTCGTCGTGCAGCTGATAGCGCTCGCGGACGCGCACGACGTCTTCCTCGCGCGGCTCGATGGTGAATCGCTCGTCGTACGCGTTGTAGATCACGTCGATCTTCTCCGGCTTCACGTCGACGAACCGCAGGATGTCGCGCTTCGAGCTCTCCGAGACGGTCATGACCCGGGCGGCCCGGCGCGCCGCCAGCGCAATCGACGTGCGCGCGTACTGCAGCGCGAGACGGCTGGGCAGATACTGCGGAAACATCAGATGGATGCAGTCGTGGATCGTGACGACCGATCGGCAGCGCACGAGCGGCGGCAGGACGTAGTGCGGCGCGTGAAACAGCGTGATGCCTTCACGCCGCAGCGCGAGGGGAATCGACAGCTGCTCGGCGACCGAGTAGTTGGCGGAGCGCTCGGGGACCGGCCGGAAGTTCTCGCCGAGCGACGTCAGCGCCTCACGATCGTCGGGACGGCAGAACACCACGAACTCGGTCTCGCGGTCGAGCCGCGCGAGCTGCCGCAGCAGGTTTCGGATGTAAGTGCCGATGCCGAAGTCGTGGAGCTTTCGTGCGTCGATCCCTATGCGCACCGGTGGCGATGATATCAAGGGCGGGGTGGGCAGGAAGGGCGGGATGGGCAGGCCCGGTGGCAGCATGGGCGATTGGCAAGACCTTCCTGCCTCCCATCCCGCCCATCCTGCCTATCTTGCCTATCCCGCCTATCCTGCCCTAGCGTCCCCAACCAGAGTAGTCGAGGTGATAGGTGCGGAGCACATCGCGCCGCGTGCCCGGGTACACGTCCGCCTGCCGCGCCGCTTCTTCAGCGGCGATCACGGCGGCGCGGATGTCGTCGGCGATGCGGCGAACATCGGTGAAGATCGCGCCGCACGCGGGCGACACGAGCCCCGGCATCGCGCGCGCCTCCCAGAGCGCGAACCACTCGCGCTCGAACGCGCCCACGACGCGGCCGTCGTAGCACGACTTCTTGAACGTGATCCAGCGGCCGTCGAGCTCGTCGGCTCTGCGCGCGATCGCCCCGATCGTCCGCTGATAGGTCTGTGTCCCCTGCGAGCGCCGCGTATCGCTGTCCGACGAGAACGACTGCGCGTTCATCGCCTGATTCAGCGTCGTGAGCGGTGTGCCGGTGGCGTTCGCCGGCCGCTGGCCGGCCAGGAGCGCCTGCGCATGATCGATCGCAACGGCGAACGACAGTCCCTGGGCGACCGCCGATCCAATGCCCATGGTCGTGATCCCGATCACGTCGCCGTGGCGTCCGAGCAGCGGACCGCCGCTGTTGCCCGGATTGATCGCGGCGTCGGTCTGCACGAGCGTCAGCGCGCCCACTTGCCGCACCGCACTCACGATGCCGCGCGTCACGGTGTTCTGCAGACCGAGCGGCGAGCCAAGCGCCATCACTTCCTGACCCGGACGCGCCTGCGTGACGGACCCGAGCCGCAGCGTCGGCTGATTCCCGTCCGCGCTCGAGATGCGCAGCACCGCGATGTCGAGCTCCGGCGCCGTCGTCTCGACCCGCGCTGACTGCGTGTTGCCGTCCTGGCGGCGAATGGTCACCAAGAGATTGCTGCCGACCACGTGCACGTTGGTGAGAATCGTGTCGGGCTTGATGAAGAAGCCGGATCCGGAACCCCCACTCGTTTCAACACGGACGACCGCCAGCATGGCGCTTCCGATGATGTCCTCGAGCGACGCGCCGGTTGCGGGCATCGGTGGCGGTGTGGGCATCGGCACCGGAGCAGGCGTCGCAGCCGGGACGACGAGTATCGGCGCGGACGCCGGCTGCGCGGCCGGTTGGGCCGCCGCTTCAACGTTCACAACGCGAGCCGGCCGCGGCACCTTGCGATCGTCGTCTGGATCGACCCCAACGGGGATCGCAACCTCGGAGGTGACGGTATCTCTACGGTGGCTGTTCATCCAATAGACCGCGCCACCGATCGCGACCAGCGCCATGATCACGGCGACCACGGTTCCGGCGATGTTGTTTTCGCCGGGTTCCGGCGTGGCGACAGCGTCTTCGACGGGCGGCGCACTCAACCGAGCGGCTTGGTCGGCGTCCAGCTCATGGCCGCACCTGCAGGTCGGCACCTTCGACGGCACGCGGCGGCCGCACGCCGGACACTTCCAGCTGAACGCGGGGGAAGACGATAGGTCGACCATTTCAGAATCCTGAGCTGGGCAGGGAAATACCCAGTTGTACTGCTATCGGCTGAAGTCGCGACGCTCTTGAGAGCGGGCGCCCGGCAGCCCTGACAGCGCACATCGCAGAATTAAGCTCTCCACCACGGAGGGCACGGGGGACGCGGAGGAAAAATCGTGCTCTGTGGTGGCGAGGTAATTTGGCAACGCTATACACCCCGAGCACAGGGCTTTTAGGCCTGCCCGCGCAGCTTGAGGTACAGCTTCAACAGCGGCACCCAACCGGGCCGGTGCTTTTCGTAGAACGCCACCTGACTACGGCGATAGGCGGTCTCGGTCGCCGCCGGCGCGCTGGCCACCGATCGGCCGCGCAGATGCACGACCTCGACCTCAGGCGTAAACACAATGCGGCGTCCACGTGCCTTGATTGCCGCGCAGAAGTCGACGTCCTCCGCGTACATGAAGAAGCGCTCGTCGAGCAGCCCGACTGCCTCTGCGTCCATCCGCCGCACGAGGAGACACGCACCGCTCACCCAGTCGGGCGAGTGGCGGCGGCGTGTGAGTCGATCGACGAGCGCGGGACGCTGGTTGCGGACCTTCTGTCGCAGCTCGTTGAACGGACCGATCATCCGTCCGTACGACAGCTCGGCGCGGCCAGTGGCGTCGACCAGGCGCGGGCCGACCACGGCGACGCCAGGATCGCGGTGAAGCTCCGCGAGCAGGCGATCGACGGCCCCCGCGGGGACGACCGTGTCGCTGTTCAACAGCAGCAAATCTCTCCCGCTGCTCGCGCGGATGCCGATGTTCGTCGCGCGTGCGAATCCAAGATTCGCGCCGCTCTGGATGACGCGTACGTCCGGCCACCGAGCCGCCGCTTCGGCGCTCCCGTCGCTCGACTGGTTGTCGACGAGGATGATCTCGTGGCTGGCGGAAGGGGGCGACGCGTGCAGCGATTCGAGGCAGCGCTCGAGATCGGGTCGTGCGTTGTAGCTCACGATGACGATGGAGACGTCGATCACGCGCGCTCCAAAACCGCCAACGTCTCACGCGCCGCGTGCGGCCACTCGTATTTCGCCAGCGCCGCCGGCGCCGCGCCGAGCACGCGCGCACGCGCCCGCTCGTCGAACAGCGCCGTCTCGAGCGCCAGCGCGACGGCGGGCACGTCGCCATTGATCGGAACGTACATCGCCGCGTCCTCGAGGCTCTCGCGCGCGGCCGGCGTATCGAGGACCACCGGCGGGATCCCAACGGCGAGCGCTTCGAGCGGCGTCATGCCGAGGCCTTCATACTCCGACAGAAAGGCGAACGCGCGGGCGCGCGCGTACAAATCGCGAAGCGCCTCCTCGGTCGCGTAGCGATGCCAGCGGACGCGGCCCGTCATGCCATGGTTTGCGATCGCGCGGTCGATGTCCTGCGGCGGAAACGTCCGGTTGTCGCCGACCAGATCGAGCGAGATGCCGGACCGCCGGCGCGCGAGCGCCGCGACCGCGCGAATCAGATCGGGCACCCGCCGGCGATTGAAGATCGATCCGACGTACAGAAGCCGCGGATCGGCATCGCCCGCCTTCGCGCCTTCCGCCTCCGCGCTCCGCGCGACGGCGGACAGGTCGGCGCTTCCCGCCTCCGCTCGCTCGCGATCTCCGCGAGCTTCGGCGAGGCCCGCCGGCGCGTCGATGCCGTGCGGCACCACTCGCACCTTCGCCTCGCTCACGCCGAGGCGCTCGACAATCTCGCGCTTCGAGAACTCCGACACCGTGACGATGGCGCGTGCGCGAGCGGCGGTGGCGCGGGTCAGCCAGCGCCGGCGCGCGCCTTCGCGCAGCCGAAACCATTCGGGATGCGCGACGTACGACAGGTCGTGGATGGTCACGACCGTCGGCACGTCGAGGCGCAGCGGCGCCGTGTAGGCGGGCGCGAAGAATACATCCAGGTGATCGGCGGCGGCGACGCTCGGCAGCCGCATCTGTTCCCACCACGTGCCGCTCGTTCCGGGAATGATTCGCGTGGCGAACCGGTGCGCGTCGAGCGTGATGCCGACCGGCTCCGGCGCATACAGCACGAACTCATGCGATCGCGCTCGTTCGCCGTTGGTCCATTCGCGCAGCAGGCCGGCGAGATAGCGTCCGACCCCGGTCGCGCGGCCCGACAGCTCGCGCGCGTCAATGCCGATGCGCATCGATCGCCTGTTGATACGCGTCGAACACACGCCGAGCCGTGAGCTCCCACGTGAACTGACGCGAGCGCAGGACCCCTTGACCGCCGCACGCTGCCGCGAACGCGTCGTCGTCGATCATGCGGTGGATGGCGCTCGCCATCTCCTCCGCGTCCGCCGGGTCGACCAGCAGCCCGGCGTCACCGAGGACTTCCGGCAGCGCGCCACGATGGCTGGCGACCACCGGCACGCCGAGCGTCATCGCTTCGAGCACCGGGATGCCAAAGCCTTCTTCAAACGACGGCTGCACGAGCAGCCGCGCGCCCTCGTACAGCGCGCGGCGATCCGCGGGCTCGACGTAGCCGATGTGCCGCACACGACCGGCGAGCGGTCCGTGCCTGATGCGATCGAGCCACGGCTGCGCCGCGTCGGTGGCTTTTCCGGCGAGCACCAGTTCCGGAACGCTCGGCTGAAGCCTTCGCGCGACGACGAGGCGCTCGTACGCGTCGAGCAATCCGCCGACGTTCTTTCTCGTCTCGAGCGTGCCGAAGAACAACACATAGCCGTTCTCCGGCGTCGCCAGTCGCGGCGTCCAGTCGGGCGCGCCGGGCGGACACACCGATATCCGATCGATGGGAACGCCGAGCTGGCGCTGGACCTCTGTCGCCGTGAAATGCGAGACGACGATGACCCGATCCGCGCGGCGTGCGTGATCGTGCACAAGCGACGCGTAGTCGCGGCGGATCTCACCGCGCGTCCGCTCGGGGTGCGTCAGGAAATTCAAATCGTGGATCGTGATCACCTGCGCCGCGCGGCGCGCCGGCATCACGAGCGGATGCAGCGCGTGGGTGACGTCGAACTCCGCTCGGGCCAGCGCTTCCGCCGGCGGCCACCGCAGGCGATGCCACGCGAAGTTGAGCACGCGTACGGGGACGTGACGATCGATCGCCCTCGCGCCAGCGATGTCCGGCAGCGGCTGGAGTCGATCTTTCCACGAGCTCGAGAAGAGCGTGAGATCGAGCAGGCCGTCGGTCGCGCTCGGCGGAAATGTTCGCAGCAGCGCCCGCACGAGCTGGTGCGCGTACTCGCCAACGCCGCTGCGCTCGCGCAGCGCGGGGCGGTAATCAATCAGGACCCGCACTTAGTGGCGTCTCTCCTCGCACGACTACCGGGCCGCTCCGCTCGCACCCCACCGCGCAGGCGTGCGCGGTGGGGGCCCCGCATTGTCGCGGCCCGAAGACCGCGGTTGAAGGCTTGTTGTGATTAGTACTGATTCAGCTGAGACGGTCCGCTAGAAGTCTTTCCGGCTCAGTATCTTGTTATGGTACTCTGCCTGAGTTTTTCGTGTGATGATCCACGGTCACGGATGTCGCAGTGACGTCGCCCACCACGACGTCCTGTTCTGGATACGCGCGAGCGGTCTACGCCGCGACGCGTCAGCACGTGGGGGTAGGCCCTCAGCAACATTCTGTTCTAGATACGCGCGAGCGGTTTACGCCGCGACGCGCGTCAGCGCGTGGGGGTGGGGCCCCACGCGAATAAGAAAATGAAAATCGCCGTCGTCGGAACGGGGTACGTCGGGCTCGTACTGGGCGCGTGCTTCGCCGAGAACGGCAACGCCGTCGTGTGCGTGGACAAGGATGGGTCGAAAATCGCCACCCTCAACGCGGGCGGGATGCCGATCTACGAGCCCGGCCTCGAGGAAATGGTCCGGCACAATCGTCACGAAGAACGGTTGCGCTTCACCACCGATCTCGCGTCCGCCGTCCACGACTCGGCGATTGTGTTCATCGCCGTCGGCACGCCGCAGGGCGAGGACGGCTCCGCGGATTTGGCGCACGTCCTCGGCGTCGCGCGCGACCTCGGGCGCGCGATGAACACGTACACGGTCGTCGTCGACAAAAGTACGGTGCCCGTCGGCACGGCGCAGAAAGTTCGAGAGACGATCGCCAAGGAAACGACGCAGCCCTTCAGCGTCGTCAGCAATCCCGAGTTTCTGAAGCAGGGCGCTGCGATCGAGGACTTCATGAAACCCGATCGCGTGGTGATCGGGATCGAAGAGAAAGACGATCGCGCGGCGGCCGTGATGAGGGAGCTGTACGGACCGTTCACGCGAACGGGCGCGCCGATTCTCATCATGAGCACGGCGAGCGCCGAGCTGTGCAAGTACGCCGCGAATTCGATTCTGGCGACGCGCATCTCGTTCATGAACGAGATTGCGAACGTCTGCGAGCTGGTCGGCGCCGACGTCGACGAGGTACGCAGGGCGATCGGCGCGGACCGCCGCATCGGCACGTCGTTTCTGTTTCCCGGCGTCGGCTACGGCGGCAGCTGTTTTCCGAAGGACGTCAAGGCGCTGCTCAAGTCGGCCCAGGACCACGGCTACGACTTCGGCATTCTGAGCGCCGTCGAGGCCGCCAACGAGAAGCAGAAGCAGCGGCTCGTCGAGAAAATGGAGGGGCACTTCAAGGATCTGCGCGGCAAGACCATTGCGCTCTGGGGTCTCGCGTTCAAGCCGCGGACCGATGACATGCGCGAAGCGCCCGCGATTGAGATCATCGAGACGCTGCTCCAGCGCGGCGCGACGGTGCGCGCGTACGATCCCGCGGCCGGACCGGTGGCGAAGCGCCTGTTCGACGGCCGCATTGCGGTGTGCGAGAAGAGCTACGACGCGTTGTCGGGCGCCGACGCGCTGGCGATCGTGACCGAGTGGAACGAGTTCCGCGAGCCCGACTTCGCGAAGATGCGATCGCTTTTGCGCGCGCCGATCGTGTTCGACGGCCGCAACATCTATTCGCCCGAGCAGATGCGCGCGCTCGGCTTCACCTACTTTTCCATTGGACGCTAGCGGTCGCGCCGTCCTCGTGACCGGCGGCGCCGGCTACATCGGCAGTCACGCGGCGAAGGCGTTGCGCCAGGCCGGGTACAGCGTGGTCGTCTACGACAACCTGGTCGCCGGCCACCGCGGTGCTGCAGCCTTCGGCGACTTCGTGGAAGGTGACATCACGGATGCGTCCGCGGTCCGCGAGGCGCTTCGCAAGCACGATGTGTTCGCCGTCATGCATTTTGCGGCGCTGCTCGACGTCGGCGAGTCGGTGCGTGAGCCGGCGCGGTACTACCGGAACAACGTGACCGGCGCGCTGAGCGTGCTGGAAGCGATGGCGGCGGAATCGGTGAAGCCCTTCGTGTTCTCGTCGACCTGCGCCACATACGGCGAGCCGATCGAGACGCCGATCGCGGAAACGCATCCACAGACGCCGATCAACAGCTACGGGGAAACCAAGCTGGCGGTGGAGCGCGCGCTGCCGCACTTCGAGCGCGCGTACGGCATCCACTCGATTGCGCTGCGGTATTTCAACGCGGCCGGCGCCGATCCGGAGGGCGAGATCGGGGAGGACCACTCGCCGGAAATCCACGTGATTCCGCGCGCCATCGACGCGGCGAGCGGCGGGCCGGGACTGCAGGTGTTCGGCGACGATTACCCGACGCCCGACGGCACGTGCCTGCGCGATTACGTCCACGTGACCGATCTCGCCGATGCGCACGTCCGCGCGCTGGACGCGTTGATCGAGACGGATCGATCGGGCGCGTACAATCTCGGTACCGGGCATCCGCACTCGGTGCGCGAGGTCATCGACGCCGTCGAACGCGTCACCGGACGCAAGGTACCGTGGACGCTGGCGCCGCGGCGCCCGGGCGATCCCGCGGTGCTCTACGCGTCGCCGCAGAAGGCGCACGCCGAGCTGCACTGGACGCCGCGCTACGCCGACCTCGAGGTCATCGTGCGTACCGCCTGGGACTGGCACCGGACGCACCCGACCGGCTATGGAGACAAGTAGCAATGGAGACAGGTAAAGCGCTCCTTTAGACGCATTGCAGAATTAAGCTCTCCACCATGGAGGACACGGGGACACTGGGGAAAATCTTGCTCTGGACAGGTTTGAACCTCTGTCCTCCGTGTCCCCTGTGGTGGCGAGGTAATTTTGCGACGCTCTTTTAGATTAGGAGTGCCGGACGCCATGCCGAGACAGCGCACCACCCTGCAGCGCCTGTTCGAGTACGCCACGCCGTACCGCGGGCGCCTCGCGTGGGCGATCGCCGGCATGGTGGTGTACGCGGTGGGGTCGGCCGGCCTCGCGTATCTCATCAAACCGATCTTCGACAGCGTGCTGCCCAAACAGCAGGACGTCTTGCGCATCGCGTGGGCGATCGTCGGCGTGTATCTGCTGAAGGGGATCGGGTCGTACGTGTCGTCGTATCTGATGGCCGACGTCGGGCAGCGCGTGGTGATGGATCTGCGCAACGCGCTGTATCGCCACATCCTCGATCAGTCGGCCGGCTTCTTCGCGCACGGCGCCACGGGACGCCTGTTGTCGCGCATCAGCAACGATGTCGGACAGGTGCAGCAGGCCGTCTCGGAAACGGCCGGCGATCTCGCGCGCGAGTCGCTGGCGCTGGTCGGCTACTCGGCGCTCCTCTTCTACTACGACGCGCGGCTGACGATCGTCTGTCTGACCGGCGCGCCGCTGATCATCTACCCGCTCATCCGCCTCGGGCAGCGCGTGCGGCGCACGACGCGGCGCAGCCAGGAAGCGCTCGAGCATCTCTCGCATCTGAGCGCCGAAGCGTTCACGGGTCATCGCATCGTCAAGGCGTTCGGCACCGAGGCGCACGAGGCGGAGAAATTCAGGCGCGCCGGCTACAACCTGTTCCGCACGAACATGAAGGTGACGGCGTCGCTGTCGAGCCTGCCGCCGCTGATGGAGTTGATCGGCGGCATCGGCATGGCCGCCGCGATCGTGTACGGCAGCCGGCAGATCGCCTCCGGCCGGCTGACACCCGGTCAGTTCGCCTTGTTCATCGGCACGTTGTTCCTGATGTACGGCCCGGCGAAAAAACTCAGTCGCGTCAACGCGAACCTCCAGCAGGCGATCGCCGCCTCGGAACGCATCTTCGAGATGATGGACGCGCACACCGAGGTCAAGGAGCAGCCGGGCGCGGCGGTGCTCGCGCCGTTCGGCGATCAGATCGAGTTCCGCGACGTCGGGTTCGGCTACGACGAGGGCCCGGGCCGGATCGTTCGCGGCGTGTCGTTCACGGTGAGCGCCGGCCAGATGATCGCGATCGTCGGCCGGAGCGGCGCGGGCAAGACGACGCTCGTCAACCTGCTGCCGCGGTTCTACGACGTGAGCTCGGGCGCGATCTTCATCGACGGCGTCGACATCCGCGACGTGACGCTCGCCTCGTTGCGCGGCCAGATTGGCATCGTCACGCAGGACACGGTGCTGTTCGACGACAGCATCGCGAGCAACGTCGCGTACGGATCGCCGCAGGCGACGCGCGATGAAATCGAGGCGGCGGCGCGCGCGGCCAATGCGCACGAGTTCATCGCCGCGCTGCCCAAAGGCTACGACACGATGATCGGCGAGCGCGGGCAGCGGCTGTCGGGCGGCCAGCGGCAGCGGCTCGCGATTGCGCGGGCGCTGCTCAAGAACGCGCCGATTCTCGTGCTCGACGAGGCGACCTCGGCGCTCGATGCCGAATCGGAGCTGCTCGTGCAGGAAGCGCTGGCGAATCTGATGCTGAACCGGACGTCCTTCGTCATCGCGCATCGCCTGTCGACGATTCGGCGCGCCGACGCGATTGTCGTCCTGGAGCACGGCCGGGTCGCCGAAATCGGCCGGCACGACGAGCTCCTCGCACGGCCGGAGGGGACGTACGCGACGCTCTATCAGCTACAGTTGCTGGAAGGAAGAAAGGACGAGAGACGGATGGTGCCATCGTGATCGCGGCCCTGAAAGGGCCGCGCTACAGCTGTTGTACTTATTTTCCACCTTCGCAGCAGCGCCTGCGGCCACACCGGGGCCCCCAGCGCGGCAGCCGCGCTGGGGTGGCGCGCCGAGCCGAGGACATGGACATCCGAGGCGAGGTGTCTGCGACAGCTCGCGCCGGGGGTGGGGCCCCGGCGCCAGTGCAAAAATGATCAAAAGCATGACGGGTTTCGCGACGGTCACGCGCGAGGACGAGCGCGCGACGATGACCGTGACGATCAAGTCGCTGAATCACCGCTATCTCGATCTGCAGCTGCGCGTCCCGCAGTCGCTCGCGGCGCTCGAAGTCGACGTGCGCACGCTCGTCGGCAAACGCGTGGCGCGTGGACGCGTGGAGCTGAGCCTCTCGCTGCAGCTTCGGCAGGTGCCCGGCGTCGAGGTCGAGTTCAACGCGGAGTTCGCGCAGGCGGTTGCCGCGGCGCTGGATCGCGCGCGCGAGATGGGCCTCGTGGGCGGCGCGCTGACGCCAGGGGATCTGCTGCGTTTTCCGCAGGCGATCTCCATCCGCGATCGACAGCCGTCCGACGACGACTCGCAGCAGGACGCGCTGGCGGCACAGGCGTGTGACGTCGTGTCGCAGGGGCTCGCCGAGCTCGACACGATGCGCGCGCTCGAAGGGGACCATCTGCGCGCCGACCTGGACGAGCGGCGCACGCTCGTCGCGGATCTGGTCGAGCGCATCGCCGCCGCCGCCGACGAGGGTCGCTCGGCGATGGAGCAGCGGATCGCCGACCGCGTCCGCGAGCTGCGGACCGATCTCCAGGCTGACGAGACGGCGGTCGCGCAGGAGATCGTCCGGATGGCCGCGCGCTCCGACATCAGCGAAGAGGTCGCGCGCTTCCGCGCCCACGTGTCGCACTGGTCGGCGCTCTCCGACAGCGCGGAGCCGTGCGGGCGGAAGCTCGATTTTCTGCTCCAGGAGATGAACCGCGAGGTCAACACGATGGGCTCGAAGGCCGACGGCCTTCGCGTCTCCGAGCTCGTCATCGCCGCCAAGGCGGAACTGGAGAAGATGCGCGAACAGGTCCAGAATGTCGAGTAAGAGCCGCGGGCTGCTCTTCATCGTCTCCGCGCCGTCGGGCGCCGGCAAGACGACGCTGGTCGAACGGCTCGTCGAGCACACGCCGCACCTCAAAATGTCGCGCTCTTACACCTCGCGGCGGGCGCGCGCAGGCGAAATCGACGGGGTGGACTATAATTTTGTGTCGCGCGAACGCTTCGAGGCGATGATTGCGGCAGGCGAGTTTCTCGAGTGGGCGGAGGTCTTCGGCAACCTGTACGGGACCAGCGCCGCCGACACGGAACGGATGCTCGCCGAAGGAAACGACGTCGTGCTCGTCATCGACGTCCAGGGCGCGAGGAAAGTCCGCAGCCGAGGGATCGAGACGACGGCGATCTTCGTCATGCCGCCGTCGATGCACGTGCTGGAGCAGCGGCTGCGCGGACGCAGTAAGGACAGTGAGGAGGCGATCCAGCGCCGCCTCCAGGTCGCGCGGGAAGAAGTGGCCGCCTTCGTCGACTACGAGTTCGTCGTGGTCAACGACGAGCTGACCGCGGCGGTCGATCGGTTACGCAGCATTGTCATCGCCCAGCGCTCGCGGCTGCGCCGCATGCGCGCCGATGCGGAAGGAATCGTCAAGACGTTTGGCTGAGCCGCTCCCCAAGCGGCCAGTCGGTTCTAACGACCGTCGCGAGCCGAAGGCGAGCGATGAAGCGCCGGCGGCTCTCGCGAGCGTGTCGACGCGAGCGAGGCGAGTGGGGGTGGGGCCCCACGAGCATCGAGAAGAAGATGCGGGGTTGGCCCCGCGAAAAGGTCAAAATGATCGACAGAAGCAAGCTCTCGAATTCCTTCGAGTTCGTCGTCACCGCCGGCGCGCGCGCGCGCCAGCTCCTCGCCGGATCGACGCCGCGCGTCACCGCGGGCGAGCACAAGAAGACGACGATCGCGCAGCGGGAAGTCATCACCAAGCAGGTGGAAAAGATCGAAAAGGAGGAATCTGGTAAGTGAGTAATCGGGTAATCGGGTAATTGATTGTTCGATTTTCCCGATGACGCGATGACGCGATTACCCGATTACCCGATTACCCAATTACCCAATGCTGATTGCTCTCGGCGTGACCGGCGGCATCGGCGCCTACAAGGCGGTCGAAGTCGCGCGCGGGCTGCAGAAGCATGGCCACGAAGTCGTGGCCGTGATGACGCATTCGGCGACACGCTTCGTCGGACCGGTCACCTTCGAGGCGATCACCCGGCGTCCCGTCATCACCGATCAGTTCGCGGAGGGGATGAACGCCGACATCGAGCACATCGCAATCGCGTCGACGATCGATCTGCTGCTCATCGCGCCGGCGACCGCCAACATCATCGGCAAGCTCGCCAACGGCATCGCCGACGATTTCCTGTCGACGCTGTACACGGCCACGCGTGCGCCGGTGCTCATCGCGCCGGCGATGAACTCGCAGATGTTCGCGCACGCGGCGGTGCGGAAGAACCTCGACACGCTGGTCGCGCGCGGCGCCCGCTTCGTCGAGCCGGGCGAAGGGTATCTGGCGTGCGGATGGATCGGCAAGGGCCGTCTCGCCGAGCCCGACGAGATTATCGCGGCGGCCGAGGAGATCCTTCGCCCCGAGAGTCCGCTGCGCGGGCAGCGCGTGCTGGTCACGGCCGGTCCGACGTACGAAGACTTCGATCCGGTTCGCTTCATCGGCAACCGGTCGAGCGGCAAGATGGGGTTCGCGCTGGCGGCGGAAGCTGCGCATCGCGGCGCCGAGGTCAGCCTGATTGTCGGCCCGACTGAATTGGAGCCGCCGTCTGTCCGCGAAGTGGTGCGCGTGCGCACGGCGAGCGAGATGCATCAGGCGGTGATGTCGCGCGCCAGCGACATGCACGTCGTCATCATGGCGGCGGCGGTCGCCGACTATATGCCCGAGCGGGCGCCGCAGAAAGTGCCGAAGGGCGCCGATACGCTCACCCTCGTGTTGCACAAGACGCCGGACATCCTCGGCGATCTCGGTCACCGGCGCCTGGCGTCGGGCCGCGGCCCGGCGCTCATCGGGTTCGCGGCGGAAACGCAGGACGTCGTCGCGCGCGCGATCGAGAAGCGCGCGAAGAAGCACGTCGACCTCATCGTCGCCAACGACGTCGCACGGACCGACGCCGGGTTCGACGTCGACACCAACGCGGTCACGATCGTGACCGCCGACGGCGCCGAGTCGCTGCCGCTGCAGTCGAAGACGAACGTCGCCGGCGAAATCCTCAATCGCGTCGAGCGCCTCCTCAGTGGATCGCGATCAGCTGAAAGCGCATCTCCAGTTCGCGGCTGACCTCGGCGTCGCCGGCGTGAGCGGTGATCCGGCGTGGCGCACGCGAGCCGACACACCGGGGCCGACACATGGGTCGGCCCCTACGATCGGCGATGCCGATCCGCGTACGACCGCCGTAGGGGACGACCCGCGCGTCCGCCCCGATGACAGTACCGACGTAGGGCCGGACCCAGGTGTCCGCCCCCAAACCGCTGCGTTTTTCAAAGACTCCGCCGAGGCGCTCGTCGCCGTTCGCACAGAGCTTGGCGACTGCACACGCTGCAAGCTGCACGCGCAGGGACGAAAACAGATTGTGTTCGGCGTCGGCAATCCGGACGCGGATCTCATGTTCGTCGGCGAAGCGCCCGGCGGCGACGAGGACATCCAGGGCATTCCGTTCGTCGGCCGCGCCGGGCAGCTGCTGACGAAGATCATCGAAGCGATCAGCTTGAAGCGGGAGGACGTCTACATCGCGAACGTGATCAAGTGCCGCCCGCCGGGCAACCGGA
Source organism: Acidobacteria bacterium 13_1_40CM_65_14 (assembly GCA_001917905.1). Classification (GTDB taxonomy): domain Bacteria; phylum Acidobacteriota; class Vicinamibacteria; order Vicinamibacterales; family CAVVIG01; genus QHWF01. The sequence continues at coordinate 19,262 of MNEX01000282.1, read as the reverse complement.
ATCCCGAGCAGGACGAGGTCGAGACGTGCGAGCCGTTCCTGTTCCAGCAGATCGACGTCATCAAGCCGAAGGTCATCGTCGCGCTCGGCACGTTCGCGGCGCGCGCGCTGCTGCGCACGCTCGATCCGATCTCGCGCCTCCGCGGGCGCGTGTACGACTACCGCGGCGCGAAACTGATTCCGACCTTTCACCCGGCGTATCTGCTGCGCAATCCGTCCTCGAAGCGCGAGGTGTGGGAAGATATGAAACTTGTGCGCCGCCTCCTCCAACAATCTGAAATCTGAAATCAATCTGAAATCTGAAATCTGCAATCTGAAATCTCACGTACTCGTCGCGGTTCCCGTTCCGAATCTTGATCTCCTGACGTACTCCGTGCCGCCTGACGTGCCGGCTCCGGTCGTCGGCGCGCGCGTGGTCGTGCCGCTCGGCTCGCGCGTGGTCACCGGCATCGTCATCGAAGCGAACACGGCGACCGCGGGCGCGTCGGGCGCCGCGATCAAGCCGCTGCGGCAGGTGCTCGACGCCGAGGCGTTCGTGCCGCCCGACGTGATCGCGCTGGCGCGGTGGACCGCGGAGTACTACGCAGCCGGTGTCGGCGACACCATCCCCGCGCTCTTGCCGCCGATGGCGCGCGGCGCGCGAGCAGACGCGCACAAGACCACCCGCGTCGCGGCGATCACGGCGGCCGGTCTGGAAGCGAGATCGGCCGACACGATTACCGACAAACAGCGCGAGGCGCTGGATCTGCTCGCCGGCACGCCGACTGGGATTCCGACCCCGGAACTCGCGTCTCGTGGGATTGGCTCAGACACCGTGTCGCGCCTCGCGAAGCACGGCTACGTCAGCCTCCGCCACGACCGCCTCAACCGCGACCCGTTCGAAGTCGTACTGCAGTCCGACTCAAGTCAGGCTCAAGTCAGGCTCAAGTCAGGCTTGAGCCCGACTGGAGATAAACAGAGACAACTGACTGATGAGCAGGCGGCGGCGTTCGACCGACTGCGCGCAATCGCTGACCGCATGGAGTTTCGCGTCGCGCTCCTGCATGGCGTGACCGGCAGCGGGAAGACCGAGATCTATCTCCGCCTGGCCGCGGCGGTTCGCGACGCGCGACGACGGGTGCTGATGCTCGTCCCGGAAATCGCGCTGACCCCGGCGGTCGCGGCGCTCTTCCGCGAGGCGTTCGGCGACCGCGTGGCGATCCAGCACAGCGGCCTCTCCGACGGCGAGCGCCACGATCAGTGGCAGCGCATCCGCCGCGGCGACGTGGACGTCGTCGTCGGCACGAGATCCGCGGTCTTCGCGCCGCTCGAGGACGTCGGTCTCATCGTCGTCGACGAGGAGCACGACGGTTCATACAAACAAGAGGAGAGCCCACGCTACAACGGCCGCGACGTCGCGATCGTCCGCGGACAGCGAGCCGGCGCGCTCGTCGTCCTCGGCTCGGCGACGCCGTCGATGGAGAGCTATCACCACGCGATGACCGGGAAGTACGAGCGCGTGGTCCTCGAGCGACGCGTCCTCGATCGACCGCTGGCGGCCGTCGCCGTCGTCGACATGCGCGAGGAGTACGCGGCCGAGGGTCCCGAGGTGATTCTCAGCCGGCCGCTTCGCGATGCGATCCAGGCGCGGCTCGATCGCCGCGAGCAGTCGCTGATTCTCTTGAACCGCCGCGGCTTCGCGACCGCGGTCTTCTGCCGTCAGTGCGCTGGGACGCTCGATTGTCCCAACTGCAGCGTGTCGCTCGTCATCCACGGCGAGGGCCACGCGCGGCGCGCACGCTGTCACTACTGCAACTACACGGCGCGCGTGCCGGCGGCGTGCCCGCTGTGCGCGGGGCCCTATCTCGAGCAGTCCGGCTTCGGCACCGAGCGCGTCGAGGCGGAAGTGAAGAAGACCTGTCCGGGCGCGCGCGTCGCGCGGCTGGATCGCGACGCGATTCGCCGCAGAGGCGCGCTCGGGTCGCTCCTCTCACGGTTCCGCGCCGGCGAGATCGACGTGCTCGTCGGCACGCAGATGATCGCGAAAGGACACGACTTCCCGCGCGTGACGCTGGTCGGCGTCGTGTCGGCGGACGTTGGACTCGGGATCGCCGATTTCCGCGCGTCGGAACGGACGTTTCAGTTGCTCACGCAGGTGGCAGGGCGAGCGGGACGCGGCGAGCAACCTGGCGAAGCCATCGTGCAGACGCTGTACCCGGAGCACTACAGCATCCAGCTCGCGTGCCGGCAGGACTATCCGGCGTTCTACGAACGCGAGCTGCATTTCCGCAAGGCGATGCGCTATCCGCCGCTCGTCTCGCTCGTCAACACGGTCGTGCGCGCCCGTACGTTCAGCGGCGCGATGGACGATGCGGCCGATGTCGTGCAGCAGGTGAGGGACAACGACGGCGGGCAGCTGCGCGTCCTCGGACCGGCGCCCGCGCCGCTCGGCAAGCTCCGCGGCGAGTACCGCGCGCAGCTGTTGATCAAGGGCACGAACCGGAAACGGATCCGCGAGGCGCTGCAGCGCGCACTCGCCTCACGTCCCGAGCTTCAGCGCCGGGTCGTCGTCGACGTGGATCCGCTCTCGGTCTTGTAAGAACCTAAAGCCTTTTTCTCGTCAGCGGCGTGCGTGATCCGCGACGTTGGTTCAGCGGCGTGACACGAATCGAAAAACGATCTACCGGATGAAGTCCAGAGGCACCGGCATGAAGCACAGAATGAACATAACCAGCGCGAACAGCGCCAGCCACAGCCGCGCGCGATCGAGCGGTATCTCCTCGTCGAACACCGGTGGATGGTGCCGTCCGATGACGCTCAGCATGATGATCATCAACACCGACCACACGATCCAGCTCCGCGCGAGGAAGCTCAGCGCGATGCCGACGCCGATCGCCGCGAGGGTGACGTACGAGGATTTGCGTCCCAACACCGCGTAGGAAATGTGGCCGCCATCGAGTTGACTCACGGGAAACAGATTCAGTGCCGTCGCCAGCAAACCGAACCACGCGCCGAACGCCATCGGATGCAGATTGAGATCGTACCCGGACGGCAGTGTGCCCCACAGCAGGCGCGACGCGATTTTGTAGATCAACGGCTCGCCGAACATGAGCGTCCCCGGCGGCAACGGATCGGGCAGGCGCACGAGATTCGACATCGCGATGCCGATGAACAGCGCCGGCACCGCGACCAGGAATCCGGCGATCGGACCGGCGATGCCGATGTCGAACAAGATCCGCTTCTGCGGGACCGGTTCGCGGATTCGGATGAACGCGCCGAGCGTGCCGCTGATAATGAACGGGAAGGGCAGAAAGAACGGGAGCGACGCGTCGACGTCATAATACCGGCACGCGATGTAGTGCCCGAGCTCGTGGCAGCCAAGAATCGCGAGCACGGTTCCGCTGTACCAGAAACCGTGGACGATCAAACTGACCGCGGACATCGCCGGCGCGGTGCCGCCGAAGCCCGCGACGAACCCGGCGTAATAGGCCCGGCCTATATCTGTCGTCGTCGCGATGGTCAGGAGCAGGAGGACGACGTTCACCCAGACGCGGTCCTGGAACTTGGGCCGCGACTGCCACACCATGGGCGGCGTCAGCCGATCGGGTTCGTCGCGCGCGGGTTCCAACGAAGAAAGAGTACTCGTTCTAGCGGACCGTCTCAGCTGATTCAGTAGTATTCACAACAAGCCTTCGACCGCGATTTTCGGGCCGCGACAACGGAGCGGCCCGGTCATGAATTCGAGGAGACGCTCCACTAGCCGATGTTCTGGAGATCTTTACCCGGCTTGAACCGGATGGTCCGGCCTGGCGGGATGCGCACCTCTTTACCGGTGCGCGGGTTGCGGCCGATGCCGCGCTTGCGTGGCTTCACCTGAAAGACTCCGAATCCGCGCAGCTCGATCCGCTCGCCACGCTGCATCGAGGTCCGCATCGCGTCGAAGACGGCGTCGACGGCCACCTCGGCCTTGACCTTGGTGATGTCGGCGATTTTCGACACTTCGTTGACGATGTCGACCTTGATCATGCTTAGAGTCTCCTGAAGGCTTGTAAATACTATAAATACTGAGACTTACGCTGTCAAGGCTCAGGCTAAGTTACGTCACAAAATGGCCGGAAAACTCGCGTCTGTCGTGCTGGTCGGTCGCCCGAACGTGGGGAAATCCACGCTTTTCAACCGAATGACTGGCAGTCGTCGCGCGATCGTCGCCCCGGTGGCCGGCACCACGCGCGATGCGCTCACGCGGCCGGTCGAATGGCGCGGGACGCGGTTCGATCTGTTCGACACCGGCGGGTTGTTCGGCGCGAGCGAAGATCCGCTGCACGAGCTGGTGGTCGAGCAAGGCCAGCGTGCGATTGCGGGAGCGGATCTCCTCGTGATGCTGGTCGACGGACGCGAGGGTCTCGTGTCGGGCGACGAGCGCATCGCGAGCGATCTGCGGCAAACCGGCCGTCCAGTTCTCGTCGCCATCAACAAGACCGACGACAAGCGTGCGCGCGCATCGGCGACGGACTTTTTCGAATTCGGCTTCGATCCCGTCTTGGAGATTTCCGCGGAACATGGGCACGGCGTCGCAGAATTGCTCGATGCGATCGTTGAACGACTGCGAGCCGCGGACATGCGGGTCCGCCCCTACACGGATACCGTACGGGCCGACCACACCGGCACCGTACGCGCCGACCACGCCGACTTCGTAGGGGCCGACCCAGGTGTCGGCCCCGCGGAGACACCGCAGGAAACACGCGTGGCGATCGTCGGGCGACCGAACGTCGGCAAATCGTCGCTCGTCAATCGACTGCTGCGCGAGGAGCGCGTGCTGGTCAGCGCTATGCCGGGGACCACGCGCGATGCGATCGACGTTCCGCTGATGTGGCATCGCCGCCGATTCCGAATCGTCGACACGGCGGGCATGCGGCGGCCGGGACGCGTCGGCGGCGGAAAGGGTGGAAGCGCTGGAGGCAAAGTTGAGTTCGTCAGCGTCGCGCTCGCGAAAGAGGCCATCGCCGACGCGGACGTCGTCGCGCTCCTCATCGACGCCAACGAAGGCGCGACGGATCAAGACGCGGCGATTGGCGGGGAAGTGGACCGCGCGGGCCGCGGCATCGTCATCGTCGCGAACAAGTGGGATCTGGTGAAGAGTCAGGAGAGGAACTTCGCCAAGAAGTTCGACGACGACCTCCGGTTCAAGATGCGATTTCTGGACTACGCGCCGATTCTCCACATCTCCGCGCTGACCGGTGAGCGCGCGCCGAAATTGATCGAAACGATCGACAAGATCGCGGCATCACGCCGGCAGCGGATTCCGACGCCCGCGCTGAACAAGTGGCTCGAAGAAATCACCGCGGCGAATCCGCCTGTCAGTCCCGGCCGCAAGCACGTCCGCATCCTCTACGCAGCTCAGATAGGAATCGCCCCGCCGTCGTTCGTCTTCTTCACCAACGTCGCGACGACGTTTCATTTCTCCTACGAGCGATTCCTGATCAACCAGCTCAGGCAGAAATTCGGCTTCGTCGGATCGCCCATTCGCGTTCAGGTACGCCGCCGGAAGAAACAAGGAAGAAAGTAGCGCGGCCCTTCAGGGCTGCCCGGGCGTAAGATAAAGGTGGCCTAAGTCCTGCGCCACTCGCAGGACGCGGGGGACCCGAGCTTCATGGGGCGTATCGGCGCCGCGGCGCCGTAGGACACTTCCGAGTCCGAGCCCGTCAGCTAACCCCGCCGGCGTGTTGGAAGGTCCGCCATGCCCGAAGAAGGGCTCCTCTCCCAATTCAAGCGCTTCATCGTCGGAAAACCAATCCCGTCACACCTGGCGCACCACGAACGCCTGTCGCGAGTCACGGGTCTCGCTGTGCTCTCGTCGGACCCGCTCTCGTCGGTCGCGTACGCGACAGAAGAGATCCTGCGCGTCCTGATTCTCGCAGGGGCCGGCGCGCTCAGCATCGCGAGCCCGATCGCGTTCATCATCGCGGCGATTCTCGCCGTGGTCGTCTTCTCGTATAGGCAGACCATCTACGCGTATCCGAGTGGTGGCGGCGCGTACATCGTCGCGAAAGACAACATCGGGGAAACGTCGGCGCTCGTCGCCGCGGCATCGCTGCTGATCGATTACGTCCTCACCGTCGCGGTCAGCATCGCGGCCGGCGTGGCCGCGATCACGTCGGCTTTTCCGCAGTGGCACGTGAACCGCGTCGAGCTGACGCTGGCGTTCGTCGTCGTGCTGATGCTCGGAAACCTGCGGGGCATCCGCGAGTCGGGACAGATCTTCGCGGCGCCGACGTACTTTTTCGTCGTGTCGATCCTGCTGTTGATCGCAGTGGGGATCTGGCGCGTGGCGACTGGGACGGTATCCCCGGTCACAGCCGTCGCGCCGGTGGCGTCCACAGGCGCGACCTTGGGCCTGTTCCTGCTCCTCACGGCGTTCTCCAATGGCTGCACCGCCATGACCGGCGTCGAGGCGGTGTCGAACGGCGTGCCCGCGTTCAAACCGCCCGAATCCAAGAACGCGGCCGCGACCATGCTGATGATGGTGGTGTTGGCGATCACGATGTTTCTCGGCATCACGCTGCTGGCGCACGTGTACCACATTGTTCCGAGTGAACAGGAAACAGTGGTGTCGCAGCTCGCGCGCGGCGTGTTTGGCAGTCGTGGCTTCGCGTACTACGCCGTGCAGGCCGGAACGATGTTGATCCTGGTGCTCGCCGCGAACACGGCGTACGCGGATTTTCCGCGGCTCGCCTCCATCCTCGCGCGCGATCGCTATCTTCCACGGCAGTTCATGAACCAGGGAGACCGGCTCGCGTTCTCGAATGGGATTGTGGGCCTCAGTGTGTTGGCCGCCGTCCTCCTCATCGCCTTCGGAGGCGATACCCACGCGCTGATTCCGCTCTACATGATTGGCGTGTTCGTGTCGTTCACGCTCTCGCAGGCCGGAATGGTCATCCATTGGCGGCGCCTGCGCGGGCCCGGATGGCGGACGAGCGCCTTCATCAACGGCCTCGGAGCCCTCGTCACCGGGATCGTGCTCCTCGTCGTGGCGACCACCAAGACGCTCGAGGGTGCCTGGATCATCCTCCTCTTGATCCCGTTGAACGTCCTGTTCTTCCGCATGACCCGGAAACACTACGACGGTGTCGCCGCTCAGTTGTCGATCAAGGGATGGAAATCGCCGGGGCCGCGCCGCAACACGGTGATCGTACCGATCGGCGGCATTTATCGTTCGGTCGTCGAGGCACTCGACTACGCGAAGACGCTCTCGCCCGACGTTCGGGCCATCTATGTGAATATCGATGCCGCCTCGACCGAGCAGGTCAAAAAAGAGTGGGAACGATGGGGAGAAGGCGTGCCGCTCGTCGTCCTCGAATCGCCGTACCGCTCCCTGATGGAGCCGCTGCTCGAGTACGTCGGTCAGGTCTCTGGCGAACACCCCGAAGATTACGTCACGATTGTCCTGCCCGAGTTCGTTCCGGCGCGATGGTGGCATCATCTCTTTCACAACCAGCGCGCGCTGCTGATCAAGGGGGCCCTCCTGTTCAAACCGAACACGGTCGTCACGAGCGTGCCATTTCACCTTCAGCATTGACGCGATGACCCGGGACGCCATTCGTGTGGCGGCGGCGCTTGCTGCGATCGCTGCCGTGACGACGCTCTACGCGGGCTGGCTCGGCGTGACCAACCACACGACCGTCGCCATGACATTCCTGCTGGTCGTGCTCGTCGTGGCGGCCACGTCTCGACTGCTGGTGGCGGTGATCACGTCGATCGCGGCGATGTTGTGCTTCAACTTCTTCTTTCTGCCGCCGGTCGGCGCGCTCACGATTGCGGATCCGCAGAACTGGGTGGCGCTCATCGCGTTCCTGGCGGTGAGCCTCGTCGCCAGCAACCTCTCGTCGGTCGCGCGCGCGCGCACCCACGAGGCGATGGCCCGGCGAGACGAGGTCGCACGGCTCTTCGATTTGAGTCGCGACGTCCTGCTGATGACCGAGAGCCGCGACGCGCCGGCGCTGCTCGCACGGTTCATTGCGCGCCGATTCGATCTCGAGTACGTCGCGGTCTGTCTGCCGCGAGGCGGCGGGTGGGAGATCGGGGAAGGCGGCTCGGTCTCTGTGTCCCTCGACACCAAACAGCTGGCGCTCGCGCTCGCCAGCGCCGAGGGGGTGCTCGAGTTCGACGCGCGCAACAGGACCTACGTTGGACATCGCACGATGATCGCCGGCGATCGGGAGGTGCGCATCGTGCCGCTGCGGCTCGGCACGAAACCGATCGGCGTCCTCGCGGCGGCGGGCCGTCCCGTCGATCCGGGATCGCTCGACGCGCTCGGCGGCGTGGCGGCCATCGCCATCGAGCGCGCGCAGTTTCTCGAGGAGCGCAAGGCCGCCGAGCTCGCGCGCCAGAGCGAAGAGTTGAAATCGGCGCTGCTGGCTTCGCTCGGACACGACCTCCGCACGCCGCTGACGGCCATCCGCGTCGCCGCCAGCAATCTCCAGGCGTCGTGGCTCGGCGAAGCGGAGCGGCGCGAGCAGAGCGACATCGTGCTCACCGAGGTCGAGCGGCTGACGCGGTTGTTCGAGGACATCCTCGACATGGCGCGCATCGACGCGGGCGCCGTGTCGACCGAGCCGCAGTGGGTCCATCCCTCGCAAATCGTCGACGCCGCGCGCGAGCAGGTGGAGCACACGCTGAACCGGCATCACGTCGAGACGGTGGCCGGCGACGACATGCTCGTTCGGCTCGATCCGCGGCTGACGGCGGCGGCGCTCGCGCACCTGCTCGAGAATGCGGCGCGCTACTCGCCGGCGGGATCGTCCATCACCGTCATGACGCGGGTGGTGGATCAGGAGCTCGTCATCGCGGTGCGCGATCGCGGGGCCGGCATCGCGGCGGCCGATCTGCCGCGCCTCTTCGATCGGTTCTACAGAGGCGCTCAGTCGCGGACCGTCTCCGGGACGGGCATGGGTCTGTCGATTGCGCGGGGCCTGCTCGCGGTCGAGCGCGGACGCATCTGGGCGGAGAATTGCGGCGATGGCGGCGCGCAGTTCACGATAGCGGTCCCGGTCGAGCGCAAAGAGGCCGGCAGCGTCCGCCTTCCGCCGGAGGCGCAGGAAGCATGACGCATCCGGCGCGTATTCTGCTCGTCGACGATGAGGTGTCGATTCAGCGTGCGCTGGCGCCGCTGCTGCGATCGCGCGGATACGACCTCGACGTCGCCGGCACGGGCGCGGACGCGTTGAAGATGTTTGCCGAGCATCCGCCCGATCTCATCGTGCTCGACCTGGGTCTGCCCGACATCGAAGGCACCGAGGTGTGCCGGCGCGTCCGCGAATCCTCGTCGCTGCCGATCATTATTCTCTCGGCGCGCGGGCGCGAGGCGGACAAAGTGGCGGCGCTCGATCTCGGCGCCGACGACTACGTCACCAAGCCGTTCGGACCGGAGGAGCTCCTCGCACGTATTCGCGTGTGGCTGCGCCGGCTGCTCTCGGAGGAACGGGTCGAGAGCGGCCGCGTGAAGATTACGGACCTGACCATCGACTACGACCGGCGCCGCGTGCTGCGCGGCGAAGAGGAGATTCGACTCACGCCGAAGGAGTTCGAGCTCCTGGCGTTCATGGCGCGCAATCCCGACCGCGTGATGACGCACCGTGCGATCCTCAAAGCCATCTGGGGACCCAACGCGGTCGATCAACCTGAGCATCTGTGGGTGCTCGTCGCGCAGCTCCGGAAGAAGATCGAGATCGACCCTGCCGCGCCCCGGTATCTCGTCAGCGAGCCGTGGGTGGGCTACCGGCTGGCGACCGAGGCGCCGCCGCCGTCAGAATAGCCACTGGCGAGAGGCTGCCATTACCAGATTCCAGGCACCGCCGCGCGTTCGGGTCATTCTCACGTCGAGGACGCTGGTCTCGTACGTGTCGGTCTGGCGCGCCGCCGCGCGGGCGCTGACCGAGCTCGGGTGTCCGGCCTTTTTCATCGGCGGCGTCGCGTGGGCGCTCATCGGACCGCCGGCGCCGTGGTTCGTGCTCGCGGCGGTCGTCCTCAGCATGATGCTGCGCGCCGCGGACGTCGAGGCGCGCGCGCTGTTCGTCCCGGGCGGTCTCTACGGAAGCGTGCGCGAGACGCTCGGGGCGCTCGCCGCCAAATTCGCGGCGTCGGCGCTGCTCGTCGATCGACTGACGCTCGGTCCGCTCGCGGCGGCGGTGGCGGGTCATTACGCGGTCGCGATCGTCCGCGCGATCGCCGGTTCGCCCTCGAGCGGCGCGGCCGGCGACACGGGGCCGATGACCACCGCCGCCGGTGTGATCGCCGTTGTGTGGTGGCTCCAGCGGCAGGGGCGATCGCCGTCGGATCGTGGCGTGTCGCGCGCGGTCGGCCTCGCGATCGCGGCGCTCGGCGTCCTCGTGGTGTGGGCCGCGGCGACGATCGCGTTTCGCGATTCGGGATTGTCGCTGTTGCCGTCTCGGCCGGCGGCACACCCTCTGTGGCTGGCCGCGGCGCTCGGCTATGCGCTGCCGTGCCTCGGCGGCGTCGACGCGCTCGGCCTCGCCGCGCTCGATCTGGAACAGCCGCGGATCAAGAACCTGCTCCGCGTGGCGCGCCTCGTTGGCGCGTACGCCTTGTTCATCATCGCGGCGAGCGCGTTCCTGGTCGCCGGTCTGGTTCCCGAAGCCGAGCGAAGTGCGTGGACGTCGGCGCCGCTGGCCGCCCTCGCGCTGACGCTGGCCGCCCCGGCGTGGCTTCGCTTCACGATGTTGACGGCGGTCGCCGTCGCGGCCGTCGTGTTTCTCGCGGCGACCGTGCGAGCGGCCGCGACGGGCGGTCACGGCGCGCTCGCGCGTCTGGTCGACGAAGGCGTACTCGGCGAGGGGTTCCGCGCGCTTCATCACCGCTTCGGCACACCGTGGCGGATCATCGACGCGACCGCCGTTGCGCAGCTCGCGGTACTCCTCGTCTCGGACGGCGACGTCGGGTGGCTGGCCCGCGTGTACGCCGTCGCCGTCGTGTGCAGCGCGGTACTCAAGGTCGCAGCGCTCGTGCGATATCGCTTCGTTCGCCGCGAGCCGCGCGCCTATCGTGTGCCCTTCAATCTCACGCTGAGAGGCGTTGAGTGGCCGATCGGACTCATCGCCCTCGCGGTGGTGCTCCTGGTTCCGGGTGCCGGTCTGCTGGCGGCACTCGATCCGCCGTCGCTCGCCGCGGCGGTGCTCGTCATCGCACTGGCGCTCGTGCTCGTCGTGTCGGAGCGCGGGTTGGCGGCACAACCCGCCGCGCAGACCGGCCTCGACGAATTCCAGCTCCTGCCGTCGGATGACGTCGACCTGCGACAGGTCGACGCTCGTCCAGGCAACTTCCTCGTGCCCGTGCGCAAGCCGCACGCGATGACGCATCTTGTCGCCGCGCTTCGAGCCGCGGGCGATCGCGACGTCGTCGCGATGACCGTCCGTCTGGTCGGCGTCGACGTGCCGGACGACCCGACCGTCAGCCCGCGCGCCACCGAGGATGAGCGGCGGCTGCTGTCCGCAGTGATCGCGGTCGCCGAGCGGGAAGGGCGCGCCGTGCGGCTGATGATCGTGCCGGGCGTCAACGTCTTCGACTCCGTGGTCGAGACGGCGATTCGGCTGGATTCATCCGAGATTCACGTCGGCGAATCCGAAACGCTGTCGGCGGATGAGCAGGCGCGCCTGCTCGGCGCCGCGTGGGAGCGCGCCGCACAAGACGCGCGCGCCGATGTCCGGCTCATCGTGCATCATCCGCGCGGGACGACCGCCGCCTATCACCTCGGTGCGCACGCGCCGGCGCTGCAGCCCGAAGACTTCGAACACATCCATCGGCTCTGGCTGGACGTCGTCAGAGCCGTCGGTCCCAGCGTGCACCATCGCGATGTCGTGCGCGCCGCCCTCATCTATATGGAACAACAACTGAACGGCCCCAACCGGGATGCCATCCTCCAACTCGCGCGCGAGACGGCACGGCCCGCGGACGAACTGGCGGCGGTCATCCGCGAACGCGACTTCGGACGGTTGCGCGACATGCTGCGGAATCAGCCGGCGAGCGATCTTGCGCCGCTCCTGACCGACCTGTCGCTCGACGAGCAGGTGGTCGTCTTCCGCATCCTGCCGCGCAAGCAGGCCGCCGAGACGTTCGCCTACCTCTCGCCCGACGCGCAGAACGCGCTGCTCAAGGCGATGGCCTCCGAAGAAGCCGCCGCGCTGCTGAACGACATGGCGCCCGACGACCGCACCATGTTCCTCGAAGAGCTGCCCGCGGAAGTGACGCGGCAGCTGCTCGCGCTGCTCACGCCGGAGGAGCGCGCCGTCGCGGTCCGCCTGCTCGGGTATCCGGAAGGGTCGATCGGGCGGCTGATGACGCCGCACTACATCGCCGTGCGCTCCGACTGGTCGGTTGCGCAGGTGCTCGACTACATTCGCGCGCACGGTCAGGACAGCGAGACGCTCAACGTGATTTACGTCGTCGACGACCGCGGCCTGCTCATCGACGACATCCGCATCCGCGAGTTCCTGCTCACGTCTCCGGCGAATCTCGTGTCCAGCCTGATGGACCGCCGCTTCGTGGGGCTCAAAGCGACCGACGATCAGGAGACGGCGGTCCGCGTCTTTCGCGCGGAGGATCGGACGGCGCTGCCGGTCACCGACTCGGCGGGCATCCTCATCGGCATCGTCACCGTCGACGATGTGCTCGACGTGGCGGAGCAGGAAGCGACCGAGGACATCCAGCGCGTCGGCGGTTCGGAAGCGCTCGACGAGCCGTACATGCAGATCGCGTTTCGGCGGATGATTCAAAAGCGGGCGGGCTGGCTGACGGCGCTCTTCCTCGGCGAGATGCTGACGGCCACCGCGATGGGCGCGTTCGAGCACGAGATCGAGAAGGCGGTCGTGCTCGCGCTGTTCGTGCCGCTCATCATCTCGAGCGGCGGCAACTCCGGTTCGCAGGCGTCGACGCTCGTCATTCGCGCGCTGGCGCTCGGCGAGGTGACGCTGGGCGACTGGTGGCGCGTGATGCGGCGTGAAATCGGCGCGGGGCTCGCGCTGGGCGGCATCCTCGGGACGATCGGCTTCCTGCGGATCACGGTGTGGTCCGCGTTCTCGACCATTTACGGCGCGCACTGGCTGCTCGTCGCGATCACCGTGGCGCTCGCGTTGATCGGCGTCGTGTTGTGGGGCACGCTCGTTGGATCGCTGCTGCCGTTCGGCCTGCGGCGCCTCGGTTTCGATCCCGCGGCTTCGTCAGCGCCGTTTGTCGCGACGCTGGTCGACGTCACGGGGCTGATCATTTACTTCTCCGTGGGTCTCGTCATTCTGCGCGGCACGCTGCTCTGAACCGATCCAGCCCATCCTTGCTACCTGCTCAGCGAGCCGTGGGTCGGTTACCGCTGTGCCCGGCGAGGACGAGTGAGCGACTGGCCGCTTAGCGTTTCTTTAGGGATTTTTTTGGCCGGTTTTAGTCGGCGCTTCATACCGTGGAATCGTGGTCCCTGTTTCCCGCGGACTCCACGTCGTCGCGACGACTGACGAGGGAACCCGCCGCGCGCTCAGCGAGGCGGCACGCCTCGTCAACGGATCCGATGGGCGTCTCCTTCTGCTCATCCCCCACGTCGTGCCTCGCTTCGAAACTTTTTCCGCCGCGAGCGACGCAGCCGCGATCACCGATCGGTACCGCGCCCTCGCGTCGAGTATGGGACTCGAGGTCGTGGTCCGGGTCTGCCTCTGCCGGCGTCGGCATGATGTTTTCCGGTTGATGCTCGGTCGTCGCGCTCACGTCGTCATCGGCGGCCGACATCGCTGGTGGTGGCCGACGGCCGCGGAGCGCCTGGCCGCGCGCCTGAAACGGCACGGTCACGAGGTGGTGTTCGCGAATGTCTGACGGCGCGGCCGCGACGCCAACGATTCCATCCTCGTCGGGCCGCGTTCAGGTTGTTCTCGCCACAACCGTCCTTCTTTCCTTCATTTCCTTCTGGCGCGCCGCCGCAATCGTGTTGAGCGATCTGGGCTCGACCGCGTATTACGTCGGTGGCATTTCCGAGCAGGCTGTCGGCAAGTCGGCGCCGTGGTTCGTGCTCGGCGTGATGCTGTTTTCGTACGCCGTCCGCGCCGTGTACATCGAAAGCTCGGCGATGTTCGTCCGGGGCGGTGTGTATCGCGTGGTCAAGGAGGCGATGGGCGGCACGATGGCGAAGCTATCGGTGTCCGCCCTCATGTTCGACTACGTGCTGACGGGTCCCATCAGCGGCGTCTCGGCAGGCCAGTACATCGCCGGGCTCGTGAATGATCTGTTCGGGAGAATCGGGATTCACGTCACCGTTCCCTACAACCAAACGGCGGCGCTTTTCGCGACATTGATTACCGTCTACTTCTGGTGGCGCAACACACGCGGACTGCACGAGTCGAGCGACGACGCGCTCAGAATCATGCAAGTGACAACCGTGATGGTGGTGATCCTCGTCGCGTGGTGCGTGCTCACGCTGCTGGCGCGCGGCGGACAGTTGCCGCCTGCCCCGGTGCCGCGGAATTTGCGTTTCTCGGACGACGCCCTCGGGTGGTTCAAGGGGACGCGCTGGCCGTCGTTCACCGCGATCGCGATTCTCGTCGGATTCGGCCACTCGATTCTCGCGATGAGCGGCGAGGAGTCGCTGGCCCAGGTGTACCGCGAGATCGAGCAGCCCAAGGTCAAGAACCTCGAGCGAACAGGGCTGGTCATCTTCCTGTATAGCCTCACGTTCACGTCTCTCGTCAGCTTCTTCGCGGTCGCATTGATTCCCGATTCGGTGCGTCCGAAGTTCTACGACAACCTCATCTCCGGCTTGGCGATGCATCTGGTTGGTCCGCTGTGGCTACGGCTCGTGTTCCAGGCCTTCGTGGTGGTCGTGGGCTTTCTTATCCTCGCGGGCGCCGTGAATACGTCGATCGTGGGATCGGGAGGAGTGCTGAGCAGGGTGTCGGAGGATGGCGTGCTGCCGGCGTGGTTCCGGCGGCCGCACCGACGATTCGGGACGAATTACCGGATCATCAATCTGATCGCCGGTCTGCAGCTCGTCACGATCGTTCTCAGCCGCGGAAACGTGTACGTGCTCGGAGAGGCGTACGCGTTCGGGGTGGTCTGGAGTTTTGCGTTCAAGGCGCTCGCGGTCCTCGTGCTTCGATACAAGGAACCGGGACACCGTGAATGGAAAGTGCCACTGAACGTTCAGGTCGGCCGGCTCGAGTTGCCGATCGGTCTAGCGCTCATCACGGTCATGTTGTTTGCCGCCGCAGCGGTCAACCTCTTGACCAAAGAGGTCGCAACGATTTCAGGGGTCACCTTTACGCTGGTGCTCTACGGCTCGTTTGTCGCGTCTGAACGCCGAACCGCGCGCCAACGTGCGACCGCGTCGGAGCTCGACCAGTTCCAGCTCGTGTCCGCGCCCGAAATCAGCCAGCAAGACGTGGCCGTCGAGCCGGGGAACGTCCTCGTTCCGGTCCGTGATTACAACACGCTCACGCATTTGGCCACGGCCCTTCGCGAAGTCAAGGCACGCGACATTGTCGTGATGACGGTGCGAGTGATGCGCGGACCGGACGCAGGCAGTCAGGATTTTCAACGAGAAGAGCTGTTCACCGACTACGAGCAGCTCCTGTTCACGAAGGTCGTGTCTGTCGCCGAGCGGGAGGGACGGCCCGTGCGGCTGCTGATTGTTCCGTCCGGCGATCCGTACAGCGCGATCGCTCAGACGGCGTTTCGGCTGCACTCCTCGGAGATCGCGATGGGAGAATCGGCGATGCTGCCTGCCCGGGAGCAGTCGCGGCTCATCGGTGAGGCCTGGGACAAGATTCCCGGCACTCGCACTCGACAAGTCCGGCTCGTCGTGTACTGCAGCGATAATCGGCGCGACACGTTCAGCCTGGGCGTGCACGCGCCGGAACTGGCTCCGGGGGACGTCGAGTTAATCCATGAGCTATGGCTCGACGCGTACAAAACGATCGGACCGCAGGTCCATCACCGGGATATCGTGAGCACAGCACTCCGCGAGCTGGCGGCCGGTCTGTCAACCGAGCGACGCGATGCCTTGCTGTCAAAGCTGAAGCAACACACGGGACGCTGATTTAAGCGGCTTCATAGGCACCTTTTCGCCCGACTTGAGGCGTCGCTTTCTATGCTGCACGCATGGCTGCTTGGGCGAGAACCGATCGTGGCGCACCGGATGCCATAGATAGGCGATGGGTCAAAGCGACTGCGGGTCTATGTGGCGGCGACGACGCTTGAAGGAACGCGATGGTCTGTTTCGATTTCCATGTCTCCAGCATAGAAGGCGGCGACCTATGTAACGCTGAAGACCTCGAAGAAGTCGCTGAAAACGACGAGAAGCTCGACGGTTCTTTCGTCCGCGGTGGTTTAGCGATTTTTTAGGACCTTTTCAAGCCGCCTTTAGCGCGCGCCTCCTAACGTGGGTGTTGGAGCGCGCGCGAATGTTCAAGCCATCCGTTCAGGTGATCGCGACGACGTACGAAGGGACGCGAGCCGCCATCGAAACCGCTGTGCCGCTGGCCAAGGGAAGAGGCGCCCGGCTGACCATCGTCGTGCCCCGCATCGCGCGCTACGAGCTGCCGGATGACGCGCCCGCGGATATGACCGACGTGGCTGCCGACAGATATCGCCAGCTGATCGACGCGCTCGAGGGCAACGGCCACGTGCAGATTTGCCTGTGCCGCTCGATTCGCGACCTCATCGATCGACTGATCAGCGCCGAGGCGACGGTGGTCGTCGGCGGGCCGAGCTGTCGATGGCGCATGTCACCTGAAGAGCGCTTCGCCAATCAGCTCAGCCGAAAAGGGTATCACGTGGTGTTCGCGGCAACCGGTCCGTGTGCGAGCGGCCGCCGCATCGCGCTCGGCGCCGCGGCCGCGCTTGCGATTCTGCTGTCGTGCGCTCACGTGGTCTTCGCACAGGCGCCCGACATGACGATCCAGTACGGCGGGTTCGTCGACATCGCATACGCGAACGACTTCAACCATCCGTCGAACCATCTGTTTCGCAATCGTGGCACCACGCCGCGCGTCGATGAGCTCGACGTGAACATGGCGGGCGCGTACGTGAGAAAGATCGCGTCCGAATCCTCGCGCTGGGGGATCGAGGCGACAGGACAAACGGGTCAGGATTCGAAGGTGTTCGGCTTCTCGGCGACCGCGCCGAACATCGCCGGCGCCGATTGGTTGCGGCATCTGGGCCCGACCAACGCGTCGTACATCGCGCCGGTCGGCAGCGGGCTCACGATCCAGGGCGGCATCTTCAGCAGCCTGATCGGCTACGACTCGCTGTACGCCAAAGACAACCTGACGTACACGCGTCCGTGGACGGGCGACTACACGCCGTATTTGATGCTCGGCGCAAACGTCGCCTATCCCGTCACGTCCCGACTGACCCTGACCGGGTTCGTTGTGAACGGCTACTGGCATCTCGCGAACGCGAACAGCGTGCCGAGCTCGGGCGCGCAGATCGCGTACAAACTCACCGATCGTGTGACGGTCAAAGAAACGTTGTTGTACGGCCCGCATCAGTCCGAGACCGCGCCGAAGTTCTGGCGCTTTTTCTCTGACAGCATCGTCGAACGCAAGACTGACACCGCGACGATGGCGTTCGAGTACCAGCTCGGCACGGAGGATGTCGCGACCGCGGGTGATCCACGAGCGTTGTGGATGGCCGCTCAGGCGCCGGTACGTTGGCGCGTGCAAGAGCCGTGGTCGCTGACTGTCCGTCCGGAGCTCGCCTGGGATCGCGACGGTCGTTGGATCGGTGGCGAGCAGTCGGTGAAGGCGCTGACGGCAACAGTCGAGTACCGCAAGGCCTATCGCGGCGCGCAGGCGATCGTTCGCGGCGAGTATCGTGTCGACGACTCGCGCGGGCCGGCCGGTGGGTTCTTCGACGAGGTTGGTTTGACGCCCACGCAGCAGCTCTTCGGGGTCGCCGTGATTCTGACGTTCGACGGCGTCCTTTCACGATAGGACCGCTATGTTGGATGTGCTGTTCGTTCTGGGCACGGTGGCATTCTTCGCAATCGGCGTCGCCTACGTCGTCGGTTGTGATCGCCTGCGCGGAGGTTCGCAATGACCGTGGACTACATTGTCGGCCTGATCGTGACCGTGGGGCTGCTCGTCTATCTCACGGTCGCGCTGCTCCGGCCGGAACGATTCTGAGCCCGTGGCGACGTTCTGTTCTGGATACACGCGAGCACCACGGTGCGAGCGTGTCAGCGAGCGGGGGCAGCCTTGAGCCGAACGCGTGGGGGTGGGGCCCCACGCGCGTGATAGATGTGTCCCGCGAGAAACAAAGATGACTGCCAACGGCTGGCTTCAAATCGGATTCTTCCTGCTCGCGATCCTCGCCGTCACGCCGCTGCTCGGGCGGTTCATGACGAAGGTCTTCACGCGGCAACGGACGTGGCTGGACCCGCTCCTTCGTCCGATTGAACGGCTCATCTATCGCACGACGGGCGTCGACGATGCGCGGCAGATGCGATGGACCGAGTACGCGTCCGCGATGCTGTTGTTCAGCGCCGTGTCGATGCTGGTGCTGTATGTGATGCAGCGTGTGCAAGGGCGGCTGCCGTGGAATCCGCAACAGCTCGGCGGCGTCGAGCCGTACCTCGCCTTCAACACCGCCGCGTCGTTCACGACCAACACGAACTGGCAAGCGTACAGCGGCGAGTCGACGATGAGCTATCTGACGCAGATGGCCGGACTCGCGTATCACAATTTCGTGTCGGCGGCCGTCGGCATCTCGCTCGCGGTCGCCTTCATCCGTGGCATCGCGCAGCAGGAACAGGACGCGATCGGCAACTTCTGGGTCGATCTGGTCCGCTGCACGCTCTGGGTCCTGTTGCCGTTCTGCATCGTCGGCGCGCTCCTGCTGGTCTCGCAGGGCGTCGTGCAGAACCTGCGGCCTTACGACAAGGTCACGCCGATCGATGCGAAGGAGCAACTGATTGCGCAAGGTCCCGTCGCGTCACAGGAAATCATCAAGGAGTGGGGCACCAACGGCGGCGGGTTCTTCAACGCGAACAGCGCGCATCCGTTCGAGAACCCGACGCCGCTCTCGAACTTCATCGAGATGTTCGCGATCTTCGCGATCTCGGCAGGCCTCACCTACACGCTCGGCGACATGACCGGCTCTCGCCGGCACGGCTGGGCGGTGTGGGCCGCGATGGCGTTCCTGTTTCTCGCCGGCGTGACGACGACGTACTGGTCGGAAGCGCGCGGCAATCCGATCCTCGCGAGCGCTGGGGCCGATCAAACGGCGACCAACTCGACG
>MNEX01000279.1 GCA_001917905.1 Acidobacteria bacterium 13_1_40CM_65_14 | reverse complement strand
ATTTCAACTCCGAAGTGTCGGCGTCGTCAGCGGCAGCGGGCCGGTTCGCCCCGGCACGGAGCTTCGACAGGATTCCCATGCCGGTGTGGAAGGACATCGCGCCGCGGTTCGGCGTCGTCTACGATCTGTTCGGGAACGCGAAAACGGCCATCAAGGCGAACATCAACAAGTACGAGCAGGCCCAGACGATCAACTTCGCGGACCAGTTCAATCCGCTGGTCCTGGAACAGCCGGTCGTTGCCTGGACCGATCTCAACAAAGACGACATCGCGCAGGGAGAGCTTGGATGCGTCTACCTGACAGCGGGGTGCGAGATCAATCTGTCGCAGTTGCGTCAGGGCTTCGGCACTCGCGCGCAGACGTTCCCCAACCCGGACATCAAACGAGTGTACAACGTCGAAACGGCCCTGGGCGTGCAGCATGAATTGATTCCGGGTGTTCAGGTGAACGCGGGCTGGTTCCACCGGACGTTCCACAACCTGCCGCGGCAAACCAACACGCTTCAGAGCTTCAGTGACTACACGCTGGTCAATGTCGTGAGCCCGCTCGACGGCAGCATCATCCCGATGTACAACGTCAGCCCCGCCGCCTTCACGCGCGTCAACAACGTGGTCAGCACCGACAAGGACCAGAAGGAGTGGTACAACGGATACGAAGTTTCCTTCAGCGCGAGGCTTCCGCGTGGGGCGACGCTCTTTGGCGGCACGACGTCGGAGCGGATGCTCTGGACGCTGTGCGACGAGCAGTCCAATCCAAACAACTTGCTGTACTGCGACGCGCGGAACAGCAGCATTCCGTTCCGCACACAGCTCAAGCTGTCCGGCAGCTACCCCTTGCCGTATGGCATCCAGGTCGGCGGGTCGTTCCAGAGCATCCCCGGCTACCTCTTGGGATGCTCGATCTCGACCTGCGGCATTCCTTCACCGACCGCGCTGCCCAATCTCACAACTCCGCCAGGCATGGGGACGGTCTGGTTGATCAGTCGGACGACGACGTATCCTGCGGATTGCAAGGGTCCGTGCACGCCGGGCGCCTTGGTCATCCCGAACATGACCGCGGCCAACCTGAATGTCCCGCTGGTCGCACCCGGCACCGAGTACGCGGATCGGGTGAACCAGCTCGATTTGAGCGTGGCCAAATGGTTCCAGGTGGGCAGAACGCGCCTTCAGGGCCAGCTCGATGTCTTCAACGCGCTCAATCGCAGCGATGTGCTCGCCGTACGTTTGTTGAACTTCGGGACGCCGGGATACAAGCAGCCGTCGAGCGTCCTTCAGGGGCGCATCATCCGGATCGCGACGCAGATGAAGTGGTAGACATTGGTCGTTGGTCGTTGGTCGTTGGTCGTTGGTCGTTGGTCGTTAGTCGTTGGTCGTTAGTCGTTGGTCGTTGGTCGTTGGTCGTTTGGTCGTTAGTCTTTGGTCGTTGGGCGCCGGCGCGCAGCGAGAGCCATCGCCAGGTTTCGTTGCGCGTCGGCGAAGTCTGGTTTGATCTTCAGCGCGGCCTGAAACTCGCCAATCGCGTCCTCCAATTTTCCCTGCGACCCCAACGCGATGCCGAGGTTGTTGTGCGCCTCGACCGAGCGCGGATCGAGCCGCAGCGCGGCGCGAAATTCCGCGACCGCATCGTCCAGCGTGCCGGCTTCGAGGAGCGCGCTGCCCAAATCGTAGTGAAGCGACGCGTCGTTCGGTTCGAGCGCCAATGCGCGACGCAGATGCTCGATCCCTTCTGCGCGCGCACCCATCGTCGTCAAGGCGTCGCCGAGGTTGCGATGGGCCTTGGCTGAATCGGGCTCGAGCTCAATCGCCTTCCGGAACTCGCCGACCGCGTCGGCGACCTTGCCGCCGCCCATCAACGCGATGCCGAGGTTGTTGTGCACGTCGGCCGATGCCGGCATCGACTGCAGCGCGCGCTGAAAGTGCGCGACCGCCCTGTCAACATTGTCGCGTTTGCC
Source organism: Acidobacteria bacterium 13_1_40CM_65_14 (assembly GCA_001917905.1). Lineage (GTDB taxonomy): Bacteria > Acidobacteriota > Vicinamibacteria > Vicinamibacterales > CAVVIG01 > QHWF01. The sequence goes on along the minus strand of MNEX01000279.1, from coordinate 6,958 downwards.
TTCCGCCAGGAGCGCGTTCGCCAGGTTGTAGTGCGCCTCGGGATACTCCGGCTGAAGCCGCAGCGCCTGCTCGTAGGTCGCGATCGCGTCGTCGGTCTGGCCTTTGGAGTTCAGCGATGACGCGAGGTTGTTGTAGGCGGGCGCGTAGTCCGATCGGATCGTGATTGCCCGGCGATAGTGCGCGATCGCTTCGTCGTACCGCCCTTCGCTCTGAAGCGCCGCACCGAGATTGTGCTCGGTGACCGCGCGGTTCATGTCGGCGGACAGGATCGGCCAGTTCGCGAACACCGCGAACACGGCGACGATCGCCAGCCACACCATCGAAGAACGCAAAGACCGCGAAGACCGCAAAGAAAGGTTTGCCTTTGCGTGCTTTGCGGCCTTTGCGTTCTTCGTTAGGGGCAGCAGACCGGCCAGCCCTGCCGCGGCGAACAGGATCAGAAACGGGACGAGCGGATAGCGATAGCGCGCGAAGACGTAGAACAAGACAACGCTCGCTGCGTAGGCGACGAGCATCGCGTAGAGCACGGCGAGCCGCGATCGACGTGGCCACGAGACGATGAGGCCCAGCACCGCCAGCGGCACGAGGACGCCGAAGTGGCCGGCAATCCCCGTGATGCGCAGCGGCAGCGACCACTCGGCATGCGACTCCTGGCTTTCGGTATCGAGCATCTCGGTTCGGTTGACGAGGAGCGCAGCTTTGCGGCCGACGAGTTTCAGCCAGTCGCCAGGACGGCCGGCGATGAAATCCAGCGCCTGGCCGGTCCAGTAGCTCGAGACTTCGGAGGGCGTCAGCGGCCGTCCCGCCGCGCGTTCGGCGAGCTCGGTGGCGTCCTGCCGCTCATACTCCGGCGCGCCACGCCCGTAGCGCAGCGACTGATACGTCCCGTCGGACCGCGGATTGTTCCCGATGTAGAAGTTCGGGCCGAACTGCGACGTGGTGACATAGAACCCGCCGCCGACGAGGCTGTTGCGGATCGCGACCGGCACCACGACAATCGCGACGCCGAGCAGAAACAACGCCGCTGGCTGCCAATCGAACGAAGAACGCAAAGACCGCGAAGACCGCAAAGGAAGTTCTGGCTCTCCACGCTTTGCGGCCTGTGCGCTCCTCGTCGCGTGCATCCCGAACGGTCCGTGTACTAAGCTCGGGAAGGCGGCCCAGACGACGATGACGGCGGTGAAGACGATCGCGTTTTCGCGCGTCAGCGTCAGCGCCCCAATCGCGAGGCCCAGCCACAACCAGCCCGACGACGATGAACGCAGAACACGCTGAACACGCAGAGAAGGTCTTTTCTCTGCGATTTCTGCGGTTTCTGCGTTGTTCGTCGTGAGGAGGTTCGCCATCAACCACAACGCCAGGCACACGAAAAAAATGTCGAGGGTCGATTTCTGGATGAGGCCGTCGAAAAAGATTGCCGGCGCGTACAGCGCGAGGATCAAGCCGGTGACAACGCCCACGCGCGGCGAGAAGAATCGCTCGGCGGCGAGCGCGAGAAACACGCAGGCCGTCGACCCGAGGATCGCCTGCACGATGCGAACGAGCAGCAGATGGTGTCCGGCGATCGCGTAGAGGACGCCGAGGAAGTACGGATAGAGCGGCGCCTGATAGAAGACCTCGCGGCCGATCCACTCGCCGCCCGCGATCCGCCGCGCCCACTCGTCGTACGACCGCGAGTCGCCCATCAGCACCGTGAAGAAGGGCGACCCGCGCATCTGCCAGACGTGCGCGAGCCGCACGGCGAGCGCGACGGCGAAAATCGCGAGGTATCGGGGCAAGGGCGGTATGCTAACGCAGGGATGGTCGCGACTACGAGCACACGAGGCATACACACGAAAACACGAAACCACGAAAACACGAAACCGAAAACCGATTCTTTTTCGTGCTTTCGTGCTTTCGTGGTTTCGTGGTCCTTACCGGCCGCGGTGCTGTGCGTGGTTTCGCCCGCGAGCGCCCAATCGCTCCTCACCTTCACCAAGGACATCGCGCCGATCGTCTGGGCGCGCTGTGCGACCTGCCATCGGCCCGGCGAGATCGGTCCGTTCAGCCTTCTCACCTACGATGATGCGAAGCGCCGCGCGACGCAGATTGCCGAGGTCACGTCGCGCCGGCTGATGCCGCCCTGGAAGCCGGAGCCTGGCAAAGGCGACTTTGAATCCGAGCGGCGGCTCACCGACGCCGAGTTGCAGAAGATTCAGCAGTGGATCCACGACGGCGCGCCCGAAGGCGACCGCGCCGACTTGCCACCGCGGCCGGTCCCGTTGATGACGTCCGGCGGCTGGCAGCTCGGCACGCCCGACCTGGTCGTCGCCATGCCCGAGCCGTACACCGTGAGGGCGGAAGCGGGCGACATCTTCCGAACCTTCGTCATCCCGATTCCGACGACGACGCCGCGTTACGTCCGCGGGATGGAATTCAAGGCGGGCAATGCGCGCGTCGTGCATCACGCCAACATCGGCGTCGATCGGACGCGCTCGTCGCGCCTGCTCGACCTGCGCGATCCCGAGCCGGGCTACGTCGGCGGCATGGTGCCCGATGCGCGGTATCCGGAAGGGCACCTCCTCGGATGGACGCCAGGACAGGCGCCGCATCCCGTTTCTCCAGGCACGGCGTGGCGCCTCGATCCGGGCAGCGATCTCGTTCTCCAGCTTCACCTGCAGCCGACCGGGAAGCCCGAGCCGCTGCAGGTGAGCGTCGCGTTTTTCTTCACCGATGAGCCGCCGACGCGCTCGCCGGTCGGACTCCGGCTCGGCAGCGAGACCATCGACATCCCGGCGGGCGAGCGCCAGTACTCGATCGCCGATCGGTACGTCGTGCCGGTCGACGTCGACGTCCTTGCGATCCAGCCGCACGCGCACAACCTCGCGCGCCGGATGGAAGCGACCGCGACGCTGCCCGACGGCAGCACGCAGTGGCTGATCGCGATCAACGACTGGGATTTCCGCTGGCAGGACGTATATCGCTACGCGCGCCCCGTCGCGCTGCCGAGAGGGACGACGATCGCGATGCGGTACGTATACGACAACTCCGCCGCGAACGTCCGCAACCCGCACGTCCCGCCGGCGCGTGTCGTGTGGGGACAGAACACGACCGACGAAATGGGCGATCTCTGGATTCAGATGGTGGCGCGCGCGAGCGCCGACGTGGCGACGTTGAGCGCCGACGTGCAGCGCAAGCGCAGCGGCGAGGATCTCGCCGCGTACACGAAGCTGCTGGCCGCGGATCCGACCAATCCGCTGCGGCACGACGCGGTGGCGAACCTGTATCTGGAAGCCGGCCGCTGGGACGACGCGTCCGCGCATCTGCGCCGATCGCTCGAGCTGAATCCGCAGTCAGCGTCCACGCACTACAACCTCGGATACGCGATGGCGCGTCGCGGTCAGGCAAACGAGGCGGTGGCGGAATTTCGCGAGGCGCTCAGGCTCGATCCCGACTACGCGCAGGCGCACAACAATCTGGGCGCCGTGCTGCTGATGCTCGGCCGCGCCGGCGAGGCGCGGGATCACTACCGGCGCGCCGTCGCGCTGCGGCCCGACAACGTCGAAGCGCACGCCAACCTCGGGAGCCTGTTGTCGCGGGAAGGCCGTGCGGCCGACGCGATTCTCGAGTTCAAGCAGGCGCTTGCGCTGAAGGCCGACGATCCGCAGTCGCTCGGCGGCCTCGCGTGGATTCGCGCGACCGCCGCCGACGCCTCGCTGCGCAATCCGCCGGAAGCGGTCGCCATGGCGGAGCGGGCCGCAGCGCTCACCGGGCACCGCGATCTCTCGGTGCTCGATGCGCTAGCGGCCGCGTACGCGTCCGCAGGCCGATATGAGGACGCAGCCACGGTGGCGCGAACCGCCATCGCTCAAGCGACGATGTTGCAGCAGCCCGCCGTCGCCGCGCAGTTCCGCGAGCGGCTCGCGCTATACCAAAAAGGCCAGCCCTACCGAATTAGGAAATGAGAATTCACTCACCATCGCATATTGAGGCCAACTTGCACGATGCGGCCCTGGATCACCGTCGCGGGCTGGAAGTACGACGAGGTGAGGTAGTTCAGCGAGCGCACGGCCACGACGTCACTGCGGTTCAGCGTATTGAACACGTCGAGCCGCGGCTGGATTTGGATGTTCGAGACCTTCATCCATTTACCGACGTTCAGGTCGAGCTGATTGACGCGGTCCGACAGCTCGGTCGCCGGGGCCACGAGCGGCACCGACATCGATGACACCGTCATCCCTGGATTGACGAGCGCTCCCGGCGTACACGGGCCCGTACAGTTCGCCGCGTACCGGGTCGTTGGCGTAATCAACCAGACGGTGCCCGCTCCGTTCGGCACCGCGCTGCTCACATTGGAGCTCGTTGCGCCGAAGAAGCCGTACAGCGGAAGCGTGCCGGCGCCGGCGTTGATGTACCCCGGCAGACTCTGGAACGAGACGCCCACCTGCACGCCGTACTTGATCTGATACGTGCCGGCCAGCTTGAACTGGCCGCGCCACGGAATGCCGCTGTTGCGCTGATCGCAGTACAAGAGGAAGTTCGGGTTCGACGGCTCGTCGCACAGGACTTCGAGCATCCGTTCCGTCGTGTAGCCGCCGAACAACGTGCCGCCTCGCGGCAGCCGCGCGTTGAATGTTGCCTCGAACCCGTTGTACCAGGCCTTGCGGTCGGGCGCGGTTCTGTCCACGGTGCTGAGCGCGGACACTTTGTCGCGGCTGACGTTGTAGACCGTGATCAATTGGCCATCGAGCGGGCTGACGATCTGTTGCGCTGTGAAATCGGAGGGGCGGACGGCCGTGTTGTCGCGCAGGCGCAGGTTGTAGTAGTCGCGGTGGAACCATCCGGCGTTGAGCGACACGCCTGAGAACAGCTCGTGCTGAACCTGGATGTTCGTTTCCACGTTGTACATCCGCTTGATGTTCGGATCGACGACGCTGAGGTTCGCGACGCCGAAATTGCGTGGAAGCTGGGCGAGATTGATCTCGCAGCCGGGCGTCAGGTACACACAGCCAAGCTCGCCCTGCGCGATGTCGTCGCCGTTCACATCGGTCCACGCGACGTTGGCGGTCGTCAGCGCCAGCGGGTTGTACGCGTTGGCGAACGCCATCGTCCCCGCCTGCTGATATTTGCTCAGGCCGAACTTGATCGCGGTCTTCCCGTTGCCGAACACGTCATAGACGACGCTGCTGCGCGGCGAGAAGGACTTCCAGGTCGGCATCTTGATCGGGCCAAACTCGCGCGCGCCGACGAAGCGCCCGATGCCAGACGCTTCCTGCGCCACCTGAGAGCTGAAGTACTCCCATCGCGCGCCGTAGCTCACCGTCAGCCGCTTGAACGTCCACGTGTCCTGCCCGTACAGACCGATGTCCGCGTTGAGGTCGTCCTCGAATCGCACCGGCGTGTTCAGGATCTGCACTTGAAACGGCACGCCGTTCTGATAGAACTGCCGCAGATCGCCATTCGCGCCTCGGAACTGTTTATAAGTGCCCCAGGTGTCCTGGAACCCGACCTTGTAACTGTGCGACCCCGTCACGTACGACACCGACGCCTGCGTGTTGAACCGGTCCGGGTACATGCCCTGGTTGGTTCGCCCGGCGCCGTACTCGGTGCCGCGCGACGTGTCCTGTTTGTTCACGATCGAGTACCACTCCGGAGTGCGGAATGGTCTATCGAACCCTGCCTGATAGAGCGTGTTGTACCGCTCGTAGTTGGTGGAGTAGCCGGCCTCGAGCAAGAGCCTGTTGGTGACCGTGGATGTCAACTTCGCCGACCCGGTCATGTAGAGCGGCGACGTCCAGACGATCGACGACTCGTTGGCATCGTAGCCGGCGGTCATCGCATGGCCGCGGTTCTTGTTGATCTTGTCGATGTAAACGGCGAACTTGTTTCTCGCGCTGATCTGCCAGGTCAGACGTCCTTGCGCGCTGTTGATCGACTGGTCGTCGACGCCCTGCTGGCACGTGACGTTGGCCTGCTGGCAGACGAAGACGTTCTGGCCGGCCGGCGGAATGAACGCGTCGGCAATCGGCACGTTGACGCGAAATGCGCGGGCGGACGCGAAGAACCACAGCTTGTCGCGAGCGATCGGTCCACCTTGCGCGACTTCGACGTTGTAGACCTTGTCGATTTTGCCGACGGCCTTGAGACCGCGGCTCTTCAAATCCTGCGTCAGGTTGTCGCCCTGCCACTGCCTGGGCTGATACCCGGAGTTCACGCTGCCATTGAAGCGATTCCCGCCGTCCTTCGGAATCATGTTCAGCTTGATGCCGCCGCCAGAGACGTCGGCCATCGCGCCGCTGGTCTGGTAGACCATCTCCTGACTCATCGAGCTGTTGAAGTAGTTCTGCACCGCGCCGTCGACGTCGACACCGTTGACGAGCATCCCGTCCACCTGCACGGTGACCTGTGAACTGATCATCCCGTGCGCCGACATGTAGGTCTGCTGCATCGCGCGCGTGCCGCCGACGTCCGGCGTGCTCAGCGTAATGCCGGTGACGAGTTGCCCGAGGCCCTGAATGGTGCGTCCCGTGGGCACCGAGTCGAGCACTTCTCGCGAGAGCACCTGCGCTTTGACGGCGGTCTGAACGTCGACGACCGGCGACGAGCCGGTCACCGTCAGCGTCTCCTCGAGTGAGCCGACCTTGAGGTCACCGTTGATCGTCATGGTGAAGTTGGACGGCAGCTCCAGTCCCTCCCGTCTGACGGTCGCGAACCCGGCCAGCGTGAACGTGAGGGCGTACGTGCCGGGACGCAGGTCGACGATCTTGTAGTTGCCCTGCTCGTCGGTGACGACGGCGCGAGTCTTCTCGATGAGCACGGGGCTGCTCGCTTCGACGGTGACTCCAGGAAGAACTGCCCCCGTTGTGTCCTTGACGCTTCCCGCAATGGAACTTTGGGCGCGCGCTGCCGCAGGCAGCAACACGACCAAGGCCAATGCAATGAACAGCGACGTGGCGACGACCTTCGTTCGCATACTAG
>MNEX01000151.1:9323-11900 GCA_001917905.1 Acidobacteria bacterium 13_1_40CM_65_14 | reverse complement strand
AAAAGCGCGCAGATTCTGCAATTCGTCACCGCGCGGGGCAGGGCAGAAACTGCCGCGGGCGGCGGCCTTCTGGCGGGACAGTCAGACGTCAGACTGACGGTCAGACTCGCGGTCAGACTGTGAGTCAGACTTGAGGTCAGACTGACGGTCAGACTCGTGACCAGCGGTTGGACTGACGGTCAGACTCGCAGTCAGACTAACGGTCAGACTCGCGGTCAGACTAACGGTCAGACTGACGGTCAGACTGATGTTGAAACTTCGGCGGCGGAGGCGGGCTCCTGAGCGGAACGGAAGAACAGCGCGAACAGCAGCAACACCGCGGCTGCCATGCCGGCGGGAATCAGCCAGATGCGATTCCAGTCGTGACCGGCGCCGGGGCCAAGGCTATATGTATCGACGATGCGCCCCGACACCCACGAGCCGATGAACATCCCGACGCCGAGCGTCACGAATGCGATGAAGCCCTGCGCGGCGGCGCGGAGATCAGGCGGCGCCTTGGTGTCGACGTAGATCTGACCCGTCACGAAGAAGAAGTCGTAGCAGATACCGTGCAGCAGGATGCCCAGGTACAGCATCCAGACCAACGGTCCGTTGTTGCCGTACGCGAACAAGAGATACCGCGTGGTCCACGCGGCCATGCCGACCAGCAGCATGTACTTGACGCCGAGCCGCCGGAAGAACCACGGCATCACGAGCATGAAGAAGATTTCGGACATCTGGCCGAGCGTCATCTTCCCCGCCGCGTTGGTCACCTGCAGCTCGTTGAGAAACAGATTCGCGAACGCGTAGTAGAACTGCAGCGGAATGCAGACCAGGAACGAGCCCAGCACGAAGATTGCGAACGATCGCTCGCCGAGCAGCTTCAGGGCGTCGAGCCCGAGGACATCGTTGAGGGTCGCTCGCCCGGTGCGTGGCGGCGGCGTGTGCGGCAGCGCGAGGCAGAAGACGCCAAGCAGAATCGACCCGCCGGCGGCGATGCGCATTGGCACAGCGGTCGCCTCGAGCCGCAGCGTGCCGATGACGAGACCGGCCACAATCCATCCAATCGTCCCGAGGACGCGAACCGCCGGAAACTCGCGCCCGGGATCCTTCATCTGCCGGAACGACAGCGAGTTGCTCAGCGCCAGCGTCGGCATGTAGCAGAGCGTGTACAGCAGGATGGCGAGATAGAAGCCGCGGAACGTCGTCTGCGTCGACGCGTAGAAGAGGACGACGCCGCCGGCCACGTGCAGCGCGGCGAGGATGCGCTCAGTCGAGAGAAAGCGATCGGCGATCATGCCGACGAAGAACGGCGAGATCATCGCGGCGAGCGCGGTCGTGCCGGCCGCCAATCCGATCTGCTCACCAGAAAACCGCAGCGTCTCGCCCAGCCACGTCCCCATCGTCACGTACCACGCGCCCCAGACGAAGTACTGCAGGAACATCATCGCGGATAGTTTGAGGCGCACGCGGCTGGGCATGGTCTGAATTCTCGATTCTACCCACCACAGGGGACACGGAGGACAGGAGGCTCAAGCCTGTCCAAAACACGATTGTCCTCCGCGTCCGCCGTCTCCTCCGTGGTGGAGAGCTTGATTCTGCAATGCGTTCTAACAGGCTGCGGTCCGTCCAATTGGCATCGCACTCGAACTTCTATGTCCACCACGCCTGAACGGGCGGTTCGGTGAGAATCACGCGCGCCAGCAGATCGACCGCCGCCTTCAGCCCTTCATCGACCGATGCGAGCGCGTCCTCGTGCTCGATGCTCATCACGTGGTCGTAGCCGGCCAGCCGCAGCGCGCTGACGATGCGCTTCCATTCGAGCTCGTCGTGTCCCCAGCCAACGCTGCGGAAGAGCCACGACCGCTCCGCCATGCGCCGATAGGTCTTCGTGTCGATGACGCCGTTGACGGCGACGTTCTGACGATCGAGCGCGACGTCTTTCGCGTGCACGTGGAAGATGCTGTCGCCGAGCGCGCGAATCGCGGCGGGGACGTCGACGCCCTGCCAGAAGAAATGACTCGGATCGAAGTTGACGCCGAGATTCGGCCCGACCGCCTGCCGCAGCTTCAGCGCGGTGTCGACGTTGTAGACGACGAAGCCAGGATGCGCTTCGAGTGCCACCTTCACGCCGTGGTCCGCGGCGAAGCGCGCGGCGCCGCACCAGTACGGGATCGTCTTTTTCTCCCACTGCCAGTCGAGGACTTCGAGAAACTCGGGCGGCCACGGATTGGTGACCCAGTTGGGATGCTTCGCGTCTTCCGAGTCGCCGGGGCAGCCCGAGAAGGTGACGACGACGTGCACGTCGAGTTGCTCGGCGAGGCGGACCGTCTTGCGAAAAACCTCGTCGTAGTCCCGCGCGGTCGCGCGATCCGGATGGATCGGATTGCCGTGGCACGACAGCGCGCTGATCGTCAGGCCGGCGTCGTCGAGGCGGTTGCGGTACTCGCTCGCACGGGTTGTGTTGTCGACGAGCGCGTCGATATCGAGATGATCGTGCCCGGGCCAGCCGCCGGTGCCGAGCTCGATCGCGTGCACCTTCTCGAGCGCCCGGACTTTCGCGAGCATCTCGTCGAACGACAGGCCGCCGAACACCGG
>MNEX01000151.1:0-9175 GCA_001917905.1 Acidobacteria bacterium 13_1_40CM_65_14 | reverse complement strand
GCGACGATGACTGTCGAGCATCGCGTCGACGATGGCCGCGGCGCGGTAGCCGTCCTCGAACGTCGCGAACGCCGGCGGCCGCGGGTCGGCCGGCCGCTTGCCCGACGCGATGAACGCATAGACGTCGCGCATCACATTGCAGAAGGCATCGGCCCAGGCCTCCTGATGTCCACCGGGCAGGTGCGCGTACGCGCGCGCGGCATCGTTCAGGAGCGACGGATCTTTCGGCAGCACCGCGTTGGCGGCGTCGCGCCGCCCAATCCACAGCTCGTTCTGCTGCTCCTGCCGCCAGCCGAGCGATGCGCGGCGGCCGTTCGCCTCGAACCACAAATCATTCTTGTGGCCGGCGCAGACCTGTCCCACCGACAGCGATCCCTTCGCGCCGCCGTCGAAGCGCAGCAGCACGGTGGCGAGATCCTCGCTGCGGACGGTGAACGGCTCGCGCGCGCCGTCGCCGCGCGCAAACGCTTCGGGCGACGAGGCCGGCTTCAATCGCGTCTCGATCACGGTCGTGAGATCGGCGAGCACTTCCACGATCCGCTGACCGAGGACGTGCTGAACGAGATCGCACCAGTGCGATCCGATGTCGGCGATCGCCGAGCTCTCGCCGCCCTTCTCCGGCTCGAGGCGCCACGAGAAATCGGTCGGCTCGAGCAGCCAGTCCTGCAGGTAGTCGCCGTGCACGAAGTGGACGGGGCCGATCTCGTCGCGCGCGATCATCTCCCGCGCCTGCTGCACCATCGGGTTCCCGCGGTAATTGAACGTGACCGCGTGAACGACGCCGGCGTCCGACGCCGCGTGCCAGAGGCGCCGCGCTTCCTCGGCGGTCGTCGCGAGCGGCTTGTCGGAGATGACGTGCTTGCGGCGCGCGAGCGCCGCCATGATCACCGGCCCGTGCAGATGGTTCGGCGTCGTGTTGTGGACGACGTGGACGTCGGGATCGGCGATGAGCGCCTCGAAGCTGCCGTAGGCCTTCGGCACGCCGAGCGCGTCGGCCTTACGCCGCGCGGACGCCTCGCTGCTGGCGGCCACCGCCACGACATCGACAAAACCGAGACGGCGAACGGCGTCGATGTGATGCGCGCCGACGAAACCCGGGCCGACGAGGCCCATGCCGATACGTGTGGGCATCTTTTTTAAATGCGTGGGGCCCGACTTTCTTCACTGGCGCCGGGGCCCCACCCCCGGCGCGAACTGACGCTGACGCTTCGCCGCGGCGTCACAGGCCGCGGCTCAGCGTGGCCGCAGGCGCTGCGTCACTTACGTCAACGCCTGCTTCGCATACTCGTAGCACTTCCTGACTTCGTCGACCGGCGTGCCTTGCCCGCGATATTCATATTCGATGTAGGCGGGAATGGGCCAGCGTTCTTTTTTGAGCAGTTGCAGCACCTCTCGGATGGGCGTCTCGCCCTGGCCCCACGGCGTGTTGTCGCCCTGATGCTTTTTCCGGTCTTTGAGGTGCAGGTTCGAAATGTCGGCGTGATGCTCCTTGATGTACGCAACCGGATCGAAGTCCGCCGCCGCGAAGTGACCGATGTCGAGGTTCACCTTGAAGGACTTCGACATCTTCATCGCGTTGGCGAAGCTTTCGGGCGTCGCGAACTCGTTCGGATCGCTGACGTTGGAGTGGCCATGCATCCCGATGACCATCTGATGCTTGTCGGCGATGGGCGCGATGCGCCTCGCCACGTCGAGCGTCGTCGACGACGTCAGAATCGTGGCGCCGAGCGCTTTGCCGATCTCGAAGCCGCGATCGATCTCGGCGCCGGTGAAGCTGTTGTTCATGTTGCAGCAGAAGGCGTGGATCGTGATGCCGGCGGCATCGAACCTCTTCTTGACCTCGCGGAAGTGATCGAGCGGCGTCTCGACGCGCCACCTGCGAAGATCGTCACGCGCCTTGATCGCTTCGGGCGACGGCGGGGCGCCGCGTTCTCCGCGGCCGGCGGAGAACGCCGGCTCCAGCTGCGGCGAAAAGAGCTCGCACTCGGTGAGGCCGCACTCGGTCATGGCGTTGATGACGACATCGATCCCGTCTGTGGTCCCGGGCGTCCGCGGCAGATCGCGGAAACTGTAGGTCTGCGCGCCGAGGTGCACGCCGTTGATCGTCGACGTCGCCGCGACCGTGATCCGTGGAATCGCGAGACCCGCCAGCGCGATTTTTCCAAACTCACGCCTGCTGTAGGCAGTCATCTTTCTTACTCCCGCGTGGGGCCCCACATCTTCCTCGGCGGCGGGGCCCCACCCCCGCTCGCAGGCCGCAGGCGCTGCGCTCGCGCGTATCCGGAACAGAACGTCACTGATACAGCGTAAAGCTGTACAACGTGTCGCCGGCGGCGACGAGCACGTGCTGGCGGCCGTCGACCAGGTACGTTTCCGGCGCGTTCGACACCTGGCCGAGTTGCGTATGCCAGAGCGGCTTGCCGTTGGCCGGATCGAACGCGACGAAATTTCCGGAGATGTCGCCGCCAAACAACAGCTTTCCCGCCGTCGTCATCAAACCGGGCGCAGCGCGGCCGCCGCCGGCGGTTCTGAACTTGTGACGCCACACGGTCTTGCCGGTCTTGTAGTCGATCGCGGAGATGTAGGTGCCCGCCGAGCCGACGCCGATTTCGTCCTTGCCGCCGAGTCCCATCGCGCCGCGCGGATCGGTCTCGCTCAGGTAATACATCGCGTACGTTTCGGCGGTGGGCACGTAGAGGAGACCGGTGTCGGGACTGTACGCCGGCGGCGGCCAGTTCGTCGCGCCGCCGTTTGCCGCCGACACGAGCGCGCCGGCGATGTGATGATCCTTCGCGGGCTCGCGAACCGGCTGCCCTTTCGCGTTCAGGGCCGGCTTCGCCCAGTTGACGGTCTCCGAAAACTGGCTCGTGACGAGATGCTCGCCGGTGTGCCGATCGAGCGTGAAGTAGTAACCGTTGCGGCTCGCGGTCAGCACCATCTTGCGCGGACCGCTGCCGCCGAACATGCCGTCGACGAGTACCGGTGTCTGCGCGGAATCCCAATCGTGCGTGTCGTGCGGCGACGTCTGGTAGTACCACTCCATCTTGCCGGTGTCGACGTTCACCGCGACGATGGCGCAGGTGAAGAGGTTGTCCATCCCCTCACCGCGCGGCTTCGAGTGGTACGCCGGCGTCGGGTTGCCGGTGCCGAAGATGTACAGCTTCGTCTCGGGATCATAGACGCCGGGCAGCCACGGATGACCGCCGCCGTGTCGCGCCGCATCCAAGTCTTTCCACGTGTCGAGTCCGGGATCGCCCGGATTCATCGGCACGGTGTAGAAGCGCCACTGCTGCTCGCCGGTTTCCGGATCGTACGACGTGAGGTAGCCGGGCGAATCGAGATCGTTGCCGGTGCCGACCATGATGTGATTGCCGACGGTCATCGGCGCGGACGTCAGGAAGTACTGCTGCGCGAAGCTCGCCGCCTCCTTGTGCCACCGCTCCTTGCCGGTCCGCGCGTCGATCGACACGAAGTAATCGTCGGGCGTGACGAAGAACAGATAGTTGCCCCACATCGCCGCGCCGCGGTTGCCGATGTGCGTGCCGCCCTTCGTCTTCCAGAAGTAGTGCCACAGCTCGTGACCATCGTGCGCGTCGAGCGCCCACACGTGGTCGGGCGCGGTGACGTACAGCACGTTGTTCACCATCAGCACGGCGCCCTTGACCGCGATTGCGCCGCCGACGGTCACCTCGCCGGTGCCTTCTCCGCCGATCATCGTTCGCAGCGTCGTCGCGCTCGACAGTCGCGCGGTCCACGCGAGCGTCATGTTCTTCACGTTCGACTGATTGATCTGCGTGAGCCCGCTGTAGCGGCGGCCGGTGTAGTCGCCGGAATACGACGGCCACTGATCCGCGAGCGGCTTGAGCAGCGTCGCCGGATCGAGGCCGTTATCGGGAGCCGCGCGCAGCAGCACAGACGCCGCACACAGCAGGAGAGCGCCTGCGGCCATGCCGAGCGGTCTGCCGCGAGGCATCAGCGTCAGTTCGCGCCGGGGGTGGCGGGGTCCCCAACGCGGCAGCCGCGTTGGGGTGCCTTGGGGCCCCGGCGCCAGTGCAGAAAAAGTTGGCGGGGGTGGAACGCCCCGAGCGAGCACGGAACGTCGAAGAGATCTCATTTCAGTGTCACCAGAAAAGCAGTCACGTTGTGAATGTCCGCGTCGGTGTAGACGCGCAGCAGATCCTTGTGCGGCTGCAGCGGATCGTGGACCTCGACCTTCGGCGCGTCGCCGCCGTTCATCGGCGTCCGGAACGAGCGATGCGTGCCGTCGGCCGTTGTCAGCGACACGACGAAGTCGTCCAGGCGATCGAGTTTGCCTTCCACTTTTTCCCCCGACGGCAGCGCGACGGTGACGGTGGTCGGCGGCACCGTCACCGGCGGCGGACCACCGCGCCCGCCGCCGCTGCCCGGCATCAGCCACGTCTGCTGCAACAGCCGCTCATCGGCAATCTTCGACGCGAGGCCGCGCAGATCGCCGGTCGGGGAGTGGCACGACGCGCACTTCGCGTTGAAGAACGCTTCCCCCGCCTTCGCGTCGCCGACGATGATGCTCGGGGGCTTGACGCGTGATTCGTCGTAGCCGGCCGCCTTGAATGTGTGGATGAACGCCGCGATGTCGGCGACCTGATCGCGCGTGAACGCAAACTTCGGCATGCCGCGATCCGGCCGTCCGTTCTGGATCACCGGCGCCATCAGCTCGCCGTTCTGATCGTCGAGCACGACGCTCGACCGCAGCAGACTCGGTCCGCCGTCGCCGCCGCGCGTGTCGGCGCCGTGGCAGAACTGACAGTTGACGCCGTAGAGGGCCTTGCCTCGCTCGATGGCGGCCGGATCGCCGGGCGGCCGATCGGGATAGGCGTTGCGCGGCGAGGTGATCGTGCCGCCGCGGCCGCCGCGTCCGCCTTGTGTTGGCGGTTGCGCCTGGAGGGTCAGCGTCGCCACGACGAACAACGCTGAACCCGCAGAGAACAGCATCTCTCTGCAGGTTCCGCGAGCTCTGCGTTTGACGTTGTCGGTTCGGGTGTCGCGCATGGGGAAACCTTACCTTAGCAGCCCGTGGTGAAAGTCTGGCTGCATTCGACGGGCGATGCATCCCCGCCGGCCGCGTTGCTCCTCCCTCAAATACTCCCGGTGACTCCCGGTATTCTCGGTCGTCGCGCCTTGCCGGCAGGGCGCCTCGCCCGTCTCGGTGCGACGCCAGACTTTCACCACGGGCTGCTTAGCGATTGCATCGGCTTATGTAAACGGTTGCAGAGGCTAACAAAGCGGTTCTGCCAATGCAATAGGTATGATGGTGCCGCGTGGCGAATATTTACGAAGTCGCAAAGCGCGCCGGCGTCTCGACCGCCACCGTCTCACGCGTCCTGAGCCAGCCCGACGTCGTCTCGCCCAACACGCGGCGCAAAGTGCTGCAGGCGGTCGAGCATCTCGGCTACACGCCGAACGCGGCCGCGAAAAATCTGCGCACGCTGCGTACCGGCAAGCTGCTCGTCACGGTCCCGGACATTTCCAATCCTTTTTTTTCGCTCATCCTTCAGGGGATTGAAGACTCGGCGCAGCGCGAAGGCTACTCGGTCCTGGTCGGCGACACGCAGCACGACGAGCAGCGCGAGGAGCGCTACGCACTGATGCTGCGGCGGAAGGAAGCCGACGGGTTGATCTTTCTGGGCCACCGCCTGCCGAAAGAAGCGGCCACCTTTGCCGACACGATCGCGCCGCGTTGCGCGCCGGTCGTCAACGGCTGCGAGTTCAACCCGCGGCTCGGCGTCCCGAGCGTCCACATCGACAACGCCAAGGCATCGGCCGAGGCGATGGACCATCTCTATCGTCTCGGCCATCGCCGGATCGGCATCATCACCGGACCGCTCGTCAGCCCGCTCAGCCGCGATCGCCTGCGCGGCGCCACGGCTCGCGCGAAGACGCAAAAGGCCGAGCGCGACTTCGTCGTCATGAATGGCGACTTCTCGATCGAGTCCGGCGCGGCCGGCGCCGAGCGGCTGCTCGGACGCCGCGAGCCGCCGACGGCGATCTTCTGCTTCAACGACGAGATGGCGATGGGCGCGATCGAAACGGCGAAGCGGCGCGGGCTGCGCGTCCCGCTCGATCTGTCGATCGTCGGGTTCGACGACATCCGCTTCGCGCGGTGCGTCGACCCGCCGCTGACCACCGTCGCGCAGCCGATGCGCGCGATCGGCGAAGGCACGGTGCGATTGCTGCTGGAAATCCTGAACGGCGACGGCGAGCGCGCGCCCGAGTCGGTGACGCTGCCCCACACGCTGACGATCCGATCGAGCACGGCACCGCCACGGACGGGCTTTCGGTCCGGCCGCTAGCTCGGCTTTTGTTTCTAGTGACATCTCAGTAAAAGAGTCGTTAGAATCCCTTCCCGTGCGTCGCCGTCGCTCCACGCCTGAACTCCCGTCGCGCGCGCTCGATCAACGCGAGCGGATCCGATCCGATCGCGACGCGGCGGCGATCGATCAACGCCTGGATCGCGTCGAGTCTCTCCTCCGGGAAATCCTGCGGGCGAGCGACGTCAACGCCAAGCGCCTGAACGCGCTGCAGGCGCAGCTCGATCATCTCTCCGCCAGGTTTCGGACAGTCTAAACGGCTGGTCGATCACCCAATTACCCGATCACCCAATTACCCGATTACCCGATTACCCGATTACTCAATTCGGATGCGTGCCCGTCACGGTTGCAGCGCGAACGCGTATAGCGTGTCACCGGCGCCGACGACGACCACCTGGCGGCCATCGAGCAGATACGTCTGCGGCCCGTTGCTCGTGTTGGCGCCGAGACCAGCGTGCCACAGCGACTTACCGGTCGCCGCATCGTAGGCGACGAAGTTGCCGCCGCCGTCGTTGCCGAACAACACCCCGCCGGCCGTGCTGAGCAGACCCATCGGGCCGCCCTGGCTTCCCGTCGCCGTCATCGCGAGCGGACGGCTCCAGCGAACTTTCCCGGTCTTGTAGTCGATCGCTTTGAGCTCGCTGCCGATGTTGCCGACGCTACGCTCGGCGGCGGCCCATCCCTGCGGACGCGGATCGATGTCGGTCAGATACATGATGCTGAACCCCTGGCGTGTACCGACATAGAAAAGACCCGTGTCCGGGCTGAAGCTGGGCGGCGGCCAGTTGGTCGCGCCGCCGGCGTCGGGCGACACCAGCGTCCCCGCGACGACGGCATCCTTGCTGGGATTGCGAACCGGTTGCCCCTTCGCGTTGATCTCTTTCGTCCAGTTCGCCGAGTCGATGAGCCTCGTCGTGAGAACGTGCTTGCCGTTGGTGCGATCGAGCAGGAAGAAATGGCCGTTGCGGCTTGCTTGCGCCAGGAGCTTGCGTGGCTGCCCGTCGATGACGCCGTCAATCAGCACCGGCGTCTGCGCGGCATCCCAATCGTGCGTGTCGTGCGGCGTCACTTGGTAGTACCACGCCATCTTCCCGGTATCCGGATTCAAGGCGACAATCGAGCACGTGAATAAGTTGTCGCCCTCGCGGCTCTGCCCGGTGAGCACAGGCTGCGGGTTCCCCGTCCCGATGTAGTAGAGATTCAGCGCGGGGTCGTAGGTGCCGGGCAGCCACGGCATGCCGCCGCCGCTCGACATCGAGTATTCATCCGGCCACGTTTCGGCGCCCGGCTGGCCCGGCCGCGGTGTCGTGTTGAACCGCCAGACCACTTCCCCGCTTTCGGGATCGCGCGACTCGAGATATCCGGGAATATCGAGCGCGTCGCCGCCGACGCCGATGATCACGTGACGGCCGATGATGACCGGCGCGTTGGTCGAGAAGTACTCGCGCTTCATGTTCGCGATCTCCTTGTGCCAGCGCTCCTTCCCGGTCGCGGCCTCGAGCGAGACGAGGTAATTGTCCGGCGTGAGGAAGTACAACCACTCGCCGTACATGCCGACGCCACGGTTGCCGATGTGATCGCCGCCGCGCGTCTTCCAGAGGTAATGCCAGACCTCGCGGCCGGTTCGCGCATCGACGGCCCAGACGTGATCGGGTGCCGAGAAGAACAGCATGCCGTTGAGCATCAGCGGCGTCGACTTGATCGAGGGCGTCGCCGCGGGCGCGCCCGCCGCGGGTTCGCGGCCTTCGCCGCCGACGATGGCGTTGCCGGCCGACAGGTTCAGCCGATACA
The DNA here is from genome assembly GCA_001917905.1 of Acidobacteria bacterium 13_1_40CM_65_14. Lineage (GTDB taxonomy): Bacteria > Acidobacteriota > Vicinamibacteria > Vicinamibacterales > CAVVIG01 > QHWF01. Next base: position 1,037 of record MNEX01000151.1, on the reverse strand, counting down.
CCCACGCGAGCGTCAGGTTCTTCACGTTGCCCGCGTTGATCTGTTTGAGCGTGCTGTAGCGGCGACCCGAGTAGTCGCCGTGATAGGTGGGCCACGCGTCGATTGGCGGCTTACCGAGCAGCGCGGGATCGAGTTTGACCGACTGACCGGCGACACGACTACCCGCAAAAAAATCTCCACCACGCGTAAAAAAATCTCCACCACGGAGGACACAGAGGACACAGAGGAGAAACCCAAACAAGGTCCTCCGCGTCCTCCGTGTCCCCCGTGGTGGAGAGCTTAGCTGCGGTGGAGAGCTTGGTGGAGAGCTTGGCCGTGTGTTGATTCTCATTTGAGCCCCGCGAGATACGCCGTCACGTTGTGCATGTCGGCATCGGTCCACTTCGTCAGCAAGTCGACGTGTCCTTGCAGCGGATCGGTGACGACCACCTTCGGCGCGTCACCGTTGCGCAGCCACGACCGCATCTGTCCGGACTTCGGATCGAAGAGCGTCACTTCGAAATCGGTCAGCCGCACCAGCGTTCCACTCGTCGCCTCGCCAGACGCCGGCGTCACCGTCACCTTCAGCGCGTTCGGCGCGCGATACGGCGGCAGCGGCGGCCCGCTTGGCGCGCCGCGCGGCAGCATCAACCGTCCCTGCAGCATTGTCGGATCGCTGTACTTCGCGCCGATGCCTCGCAAGTCGCCGCTCGGCGAGTGACACGAGCGGCATCGGCCGGCGCCGTTGAAGAACGCTTCGCCCGCTTTCGGATCGCCGACGAGGATGTCGAGGATCTTGTAGAGACGACGGTTGGAATTGAGGTAAATCGCCGCGTGCAGAAACGCGGCGAGGTCCGACATCTGCGCGTCGGGGAGATCGAACCGCGGCATGCCTTTGTCGGGCCGGCCCACGCGCAGGAACTCGCCGAGCTGCTTGCCGTTCTCGTCGGTCTGGACGATCTCGGATCGCGTCAGGTCCGGGCCGCTCGACCCGCCGCGCGCGTTCGAGCCGTGGCAGAAGCCGCACTGCGAGGTCATCAGTTGTTGGCCGCGTTCGA
>MNEX01000269.1 GCA_001917905.1 Acidobacteria bacterium 13_1_40CM_65_14 | reverse complement strand
CTTCAACCGGTCCTACTACGAGGAAGTGCTGGTCGTCCGCGTCCATCCCGAGATTCTCAGCCGGCAAAAACTTCCGGCGTCGCTCGTCACGCAGCGCCTGTGGACGGATCGCTACGAGGACATCAACGCGTTCGAGCGGTATCTGGCGCGCAACGGCACGCTCATCCGAAAGTTCTTCCTGCACGTCTCGAAAGAGGAACAGCGCCGGCGGCTTCTGGAGCGCCTGGACGAGCCGTCGAAGAACTGGAAATTCGAGCCCGCCGACCTGGACGAGCGCGATCGGTGGGACGACTACATGCGCGCGTACGAGCAGACGCTGTCGAAGACGAGCACGAAGCACGCGCCGTGGTTCATCGTGCCGGCGGATCATAAGTGGTTCACACGGCTGACGATTGCGGAGCTCGTGGTCGAAGCGCTCGAGGGCCTCGATCTGAAATTCCCGGAGCTCTCACAGGCGCACCTCGACGCGCTCGCCGAGGCGCGAAAGCGCCTCGGGGCCGAACCTTGATAGACTTCGTGAGCCATGTCCTGTCGGACAGCCTGTCCCACGCTGGCTGTCGCCGCTCTGGTTTCGCTGGTGCCTGCGATGCTCGCGTGCCAGGCCAACGGTCGTCGAGACCGGTCTGCCCAGGCGCGAGCCTCACGTGACGCCGACTCCGCCGCCACGTACCAAGCCGAAGTCGAGGAGGGCCTTGGCGCCGCGGTCGCGATTCTCATCGACACGTCGGGCTCGATGCGAGACGAGGCTCCGGGCGACACGCGGCCCAAGTACGTTGTCGCGCAGGAAGCGCTCGAGGCGATGCTCGACGCCACCGACGCGTTCGTCGCCAAACGACCGGACTTTCCGATCAAGATTGGCATCTACAGCTTTTCGAGCCACGTGCGGACGCTGCGATCGATTCAACCGTACGATCGGGCGGCGATCCGCTCTGTGCTCGCCGGGTTGCCGCGGCCCGGCGGCGGCACGGCGATCGGCGAAGCGCTGCGCGAGGCGCGGCCGGATCTCTATCGCGCCGGCGTCTTCCGGAAGTACGTCCTCGTCGTCACCGATGGCGAGAACACGAGCGGCCGCAGCCCCGACGAGGTCGCGCGGGAGATTTTCCAGAAGAGCGACGGCGCCGTGCAGATCTATTTCGTGGCCTTCGATACGAGTCCGGAGAAGTTTGCGTTCCTGAAAGAGGCCGGCGGCGACGTCATCGGTGCGGGCACCGGCGTCGAGCTTCGTCAGGCGCTCGACCGTATCTATCAGGGGAAAATACTCGCCGAGGCGCCTGACAAGCTTGAGCAGGGCGAGCGGGAACCGGTCAAGAAGTAACCTCGTCGTACGGATTCTAGCGGGCCGTTTGAGCTGATTGAGTACTACTCACAACGAGCCGTCGAGCGCGATCTTCGGGCCGCGAGAACGCGGGGTCCCCAACGCGGCAGCCGCGTTGGGGTGCCGTGGCGGGGTCCCCACCGCGCACGCCTGCGCGGTGGGGTGCGAGCGGAGCGGCCCAGCGATGGTTCGAGGAGACGCACCACGAGGCTCGTGACGCCAAAGGAGATTCTGTGATTCTTCACAAGTTCTGGTCGGCATTCGTGGCGCAGATCAACAAGGTCGCGAACCTGTTCTGGGAAGCCGATCCCATCGCGCAGATGCGGTACGAGTACGACCGGGCGGTCGAGCAGCTCAAAGAGGGCCGCACGGGACTCGAGCAGTACCGCGGGCTCGTCGAGCGCGTGACGCGGCAGGTGTTGGCCAACCGGTCGCACGTGCAGAAGCTCGAGGCCGAGACCAAGGCGTACCTGAAGGTCGGCGATCGCGCGACGGCGGCGAAGTTCGCGCTGGAGCTGCAGAAAGCCAAAGAAGAACTGGCGACCAACGAGCAGCAGCTCCAGATGCACGAGACGGCCTACGGCAACAGCCTGAAGAAGATCCAGCACGCGAACGAAAAGCTGATCGAGCTGCGCGAGCGGATCCAGAAGTACGACGCGGAACTGAAGATGAGCAGCGCCGAAGCGGAGATCGCCAAGCTCTCTCAGACGTTCGACGTGAACCTCACGACCGACTTCGGGGAGATCGAGAGCGTCATCCAGCAGAAGATCGACCAGAATCGCGGCAAGGTGCGCGTCGCCGCCGATCTGTCGGAGAAGGGTATCGCCGAGATCAAGGCCGAAGAGCGGATGCGCGGCGAGCTCGCCGAACAGGCCCTCCAGAATTTCGAGGTCGAGCTCGGGCTCAAGTCACCCGAGACGACGCCGATGGCGCAAACGGCGAAGGATCTCGGACCGGCAACCGAGAAGCAAACCAGCTAGCGACACTAGTGACCTCTCGAAAAATGCAACCACGAAGACACGAAGACACGAAGAATGCTTGGGACAAGAAAATCTTCTTCGTGCTTTCGTGCCTTCGTGGTTGCGTTGTTGTTCATGGGCAAGTCTGAGGTTGGAAGTCTGACTTCTGAGATTGCACGCTGACATGCACCTCAGACTTCAGCTTTGAGGGATACAGATATGGCGAATGGACAGCCTAGACCGGCGTTCTACGTCGCGGTGCTGCTCGTCGTGATGGGCCTCGTCGGCCTCGCGCTGTGGCGGTACGGCGCGCTCAAACCGGGCGGGCAGGCCGGACAGATTTCGAACGAAGAGCTGAAGCAGATGAAGGGCGGTGCCGAAGCGCCCGACAGCTCCGGGATCACGACCGTCAAGGAATACAAGTACGTCGCCGCGTCCAAGTTGCCCGAGGTCAAAGGCATCTCGAGCTACAAGCCGATGGCCGATCGCACGGTCCGCTTTGCGATCAACGTGTGGGCGGGCTGGGGACCGATCATTTACGCGAACAACGGCTTCAAGCCGGGCAAGGTGTGGAAGTCGCCCGGCGGTTCGGGCGGCCCTGGAAGCCCTGGAAGCAGAGACTTCAAAGTCGAGCTGGTGCTCATCGACGATCCGGTCGCGATGCGCGATGCCTACGCCGCCGGCAATCTCCACGTCGGCTGGGCGACGCTCGACATGATCCCGCTGTTCCTCGAAGGCCTGCGCAAGGATTCGCGCGTCATGCCGCGCGTCTACCAGCAGGTCGACTGGTCGAACGGCGGCGACGGCATCGTCGTCCGCGACACCGTCAAGACGATGGCCGATGTGCGAGGGAAGACGATCGTGCTCGCGCAGAACTCGCCGTCGCACTACTTCGTGCTGAACGCTCTCATCAATGCGGGCGTGCAGCCGGCGGAAGTCGACTTCAAGTTCACGCAGGACGCGTTTCAGGCGGCGGCGGCGTTCAACGCCGACAAACGCCTCGCCGGCGTCGTGAGCTGGGCGCCCGACATCTACAACCTCGAGAAAGTGAAGGGCAACAAGGTCCTCGTCACGACGTCGACCGCCAACAAGCTGATTGCCGATGTCTGGTTCGCGCGCGCCGACTTCGCGAAAGACAACCCCGACATCATGGAAGGGATCACGCGCGGCATCTTCGACGCGATGGTGGAGCTGAAAGATCAGGGCGCGAAGCAGAAGGTCGCCAAGCTGATGGCCGCCGGCTATTCCATTCCCGAGAGCGACGCGCTCGGCATGCTGGGCGACGCGCACTCGACCAACTACGCCGAGAACCGCGACTTCTTCCTCAATCAGAACAACCCGACCAACTTCGAGCGCACGTGGTCGACGGCGTACTTCCTCTACAAGAAGATCAACGCCGTCACGGAGCAGACGCCGTTCGATCAGGTGATGGACTTCAGCGTCATCCAGAAGCTGGGCGCCGAGCCGAAGTACTCCACACAGAAGAACGAGTACGACATCCACTTCGCGCCGGCGAGCGCCGGCTCGATTGCGGGCGAGAAGGACGAGATCCTCACCAAGACGGTCGTCATCCATTTCTTCCCGAATTCGTGGGACTTGAACAAGAAGATCACCAGGAACGCCGACGGCAAAGAGGTGGAGGAGCTCTACGATCCCAATGTCGCCTTCGTCGTCGAGGAAGTCGGAAAACTGGCGGGCCAGTTCGGCGCCGCGCGGATCGTCATCGAAGGACACACGGACGGATCGATGAAAGGGCAAGTCCCGAAGAGCCTCGTGCAGGAGCTGTCACTGAATCGCGCGAATTCGGTGAAGGAATCGATCGTGCGGAAGTTCTCGTCGCTGCAGCCCAATCAGTTTTCAACGGCCGGCATCGGATGGGACCGGCCCGCCGATTCGTCGGACCCCGACAACAGCGCGAAGAACCGGCGGGTCGAGATCAAGGTGTATCCGGCGGAGGCGACCGCGGCCCCCAAGTAGATGCCGGCCGAATCGTCATCCACCCCTCGACGCGCTCCGGGTGCAGGCAAGCCGTCGCTCCTGACGCTTCGACTCTCGCCGCCGCCGATGACACGGCGGCTCGTCGGCGTCGGGGCGATGGGCGTCGTCGTGCTGCTCTGGTGGCTCGCCACGACCGGCCTCGGATCCGAGGATCGCTTCATCTCGCCCATCATTCTGCCGAGCCCGGCGGAAGTCGTGAGAAGTTTTCCGAGCCTCCTGAACGATCGCGCGCTCCTTCAGAGCATCGCCGCTACGCTCAAGCGCGTGCTGATTGGATTCGGCCTCGCCGTCCTCGTCGGCGTGCCGCTGGGCATCGTCGCGGGATCGTGGCGCGTCGTGGAAGCCGCCGCGGCGCCGCTCGCGCTGTTCGGCCGCAACCTGCCGGTGGCCGCGCTGATTCCGCTGACCATTCTCTGGTTCGGCATCGACGAGACGCAGAAGGTGATGTTCATCTTCATCGCGACCGTCCCGTTTGTGTTCTCTGAGACGGTCGCCGCCGTCGCCAGCGTGCCGGATCGCTACGTGGAAACGGCGCAGACGCTCGGGGCTTCGTCTTCGCAGATCGTGCGGAAAGTGCTCGTCGCGCTCGCGCTGCCCGACATCTACAACAGCCTGCGGCATCTGTTCGGGCTCGCGTTCGGCTACATCATGCTCGCCGAGCTGATCAACGCACAGCACGGCCTCGGCTATCTGCTGATGACGAGTCAGCGCCGCGGGATGTCCGAGCACATCATCCTGATTCTCATCATCATCGGCCTGCTGGCGTACGGCATCGATCGCCTGCTGTTCTGGTTCCAGCGGGGACTCTTTCCGCACCGCGTCATCGAGGACTGATGAGCGACGCTGCGGCCGCGGACGGTCAATACGCGAACGTCGTCGATTTTCGCCACGTCACCAAGCGGTTCGGCAACATCACCGTCATCCGCGACGTGACCTTCTCGGTGCCGGACCTGCCGAACAAGGGCGAGTTCATTGCGATTCTCGGTCCGTCCGGCTGCGGGAAATCGACGGTGCTGCGCCTCATCGCGGGGCTGCGTCCGCACTATCCCGCGACCGAAGGGACGGTGCTCGTGCTCGACAAGCCGGTGACGCGTCCCGGCTCCGACCGCAGCATGGTGTTTCAGGACTACACGTCGTTCGATAATCGCACGGTCGAGGACAACGTCGCGTTCGGCCTCGAGTGCCGCGGCGTGCCGGCCGCCGAACGTCGCGAGCGCGCGCGCGAGTGGGTCGCGAAAGTCGGCCTTGACGTGAAGCGCGATGCGACGAAATATCCCAGCGAGCTGTCGGGCGGCATGCGGCAGCGGGTGGCCATTGCACGAACGCTGATTCTCTCGCCGCGCATCATCCTGATGGACGAACCGTTCGGCGCGCTCGATCCGACGACGCGGCTGCATATGCAGGAGCTGCTGGTACATCTGTGGAAGGAAGCGCAGGCGACGGTGTTCTTCGTCACGCATTCCATCGAGGAGGCGGTCTATCTCGGCGATCGCGTGTACGTCTTCTCATCGTCGCCAGGTACCATCATCCGCGAGATGACGATCCCGCCGCCGACCCTTCCTCCGAAAGACATGCTGCGCGAGCGCGCATTCATCGAGCGTGTGTCCGAGCTCCGCGACGTCATGGACGGTCTGGCCACGTCGACGCGCGCCGGTGACTGACGTGGCGAAGAAGCCCGAAGCGGGAATGTCGGACTACCTCAAGGAGGCATTCCTCTTCCGGTGGAACCTGCTGTTCTTGCTGGGCGGCACTGCCGCCGCGGCGATGACGCCCCTCGCCCCCGTCCTGTTGCCCCTCGTTGCGGCGGGCGAGCTGACCTATCTCACCGGCCTCGTCTCGATTCCACGTTTCCGTGCGGCGATCGATGCGAAGGTTCACGCGGCCGGCAAAGCGGCCGGGCCCGCGCCGCCCGCGCCGCCGCCGGTCTCGCTCGTGACGATGCTTGCGGGTCTTCCGGGCGATGCGCGCACGCGCTTTCAGCGGCTGCACGGGCGATGCGTGGAAATGCGCGGCATCGCCGCCGGCGTCCGCGGCGCGGCCGGCGATCAGGCCGCCAGCGGCGAAGAGATCCGCACGCCGGGACTCGATCGTCTGCTCTGGTTGTTTCTGCGCCTGCTCCTGTCGAAGGCGGCGCTCGATCGCTTTCTCAAGACGATGAACGAGCAGGAGATCTCGACGCGGCTCGCGGAGCTTCGGAAGACCCTCGATGCGGCAAAAGGCGGTGACGAGCGCATCGTCAGATCGCTGCAGGACAGCATCGCGAGCGGCGAGCTGCGGCTCGACAACTACGGGCGGGCGAAGAAGAACGCCGAGTTCGTGTCGATCGAGCTCGATCGCCTCGAGGGAAAGATTCAGGCGCTCGCCGAGATGGCCGTCAATCGGCAGGATCCCGATTTCCTCAGCAGCCAGGTGGATTCGGCCGCCGACAGCATGCGGCAGACCGAAAAGGCGGTGAGCGAGCTGCAGCATCTCACCGGCCTCGCCGACCAGCTCGAAGAACCGCCGGCCATTCTCGAAAGCGATCTGCGGCAGGTGCTGCGCAATGACGCTTGAGACCGCCCCGCGCCGAACTGACCTGCCCGGATGGTTGCCGGCCTGGGCCACGCAGCTCGCCGAGCTGTACTTCTCAGGAACGACCGCCGCGTTCGTCCTTCACGGCAACACGTACGATCTCTTTCGCGTAGACGATCCTCCGAGGTACGGCGTGCTTGCGGAGTTTCTCGCCGAACAGCTCTTCGGCCGCTGGTCGCTGGTGCTCCACTACGACCTCGGACGAGGACTGCGCGTGTTCGCCGGCCGCGACGAGCAGCGCCTCAAAGAGATGGTCACGCTCGCCAACAAGAAGCTCGGCGATCTCAGTGCGCTCGCGAAAGATCCCGCCACGGCGTTTGCCGTCCTCGATCGACTCGTGCGCAACAACATCATGGCGGCCGAGGCCGATCGCATCAGCGTCGCGGTCATCATCGATCAAGCATCGTACGTGTTTCCGTCAGGAGAGCCGGGACGCCTCAGCCTGCAGTCGTCGTCCGAGCTGGTGCGGATGCTCAATTGGGCGATGAGCCCGCACGTCAAGCGGCTGAACATGGCGTTCGTGCTGGTAGACGAGAAGCTGGCCGATCTCAGCGATCGCCTCACGGGGAATCCGCACGTCGCGACGATCGAAGTGCCGCTGCCGAACGAGAAAGAGCGCGCGACCTTCATCGAAGCATCGGCGGACGCCGCGTCGATGGCACGCTTCTCCGACTTCGGTGCATCGGCGCTGGCGACGCTGACCGCCGGCATCTCGCTGACCGATCTCAACGTCCTCGTGCAGTCGGCGCAGGAGAGCGACAAGCGGCTCGACGCAGCGGTGTTTCGATCGCTGAAGAAGCGCCTGCTCGAACGCCAGTGCCGCGGGCTGCTCGAATTCATCGAACCCAAATGGACGCTCGACACCGTTGTCGGCCACGAGGCCGCGAAGGCACGGCTGCGCGAAGACGCGGCGCTGCTCAAACGCGGCGCGCTCGACAGTTTGCCGATGGGCTATCTGCTCTGCGGTCCCGTCGGCACCGGCAAGTCGTTTCTTGCGCAGTGTGTGAGCGGCGAGATCGGCATCCCGTGCGTCATGCTCAAGAACTTTCGATCGAAGTACGTCGGCGAGACGGAAGGCAATCTCGAGCGAGTCCTCTCGGTGCTGCGCGCGATGGGACCGGTGGTCGTCGTCGTCGACGAAGCCGACGCGGCGCTCGGCAGCCGCGAACAGGACGGCGACTCCGGCACGTCGAGCCGCGTCTTCGCGATGATTGCGGCGCAGATGGGCGACACGCAGTATCGCGGCCGCATTCTCTGGATGCTCCTCACCGCGCGGCCCGATCTGCTGCCGATCGATCTCAAGCGTCAGGGCCGCGCCGAGGTCCACATCCCGTTGTTCTATCCGACGGACGAAAAAGAAATCCGCCAGATGTTCGTCATCATGGCGAGGAAGCTCGGATCGCGCGTGTCGCTGGACGACGTGCCGCCGATCCCGCAGCGCGGACAACTGTCGGGCGCCGACATCGAGGGCATCGTCGGCCGCGCGTGGCGCGTCTCGCTGCTTGCCGGCGCCGATCATGTCACGCGCGAAGCGCTGGCCGAGGCGGTGTCGCAGTTCATGCCGTCGACGCAGGGCCTCGAGCGGGAATTGCAGGAAACCGCGGCGATGCTGGAGTGCACGGACCGGCAGTTCCTGCCGGCGGAGATGCTCGAGAAGACGGCCGCAGATGGTGGGCGCGCGAAGCTGCAGGCGCGCCTGACCGCGCTCAAGCAGATCGTCAAAGAACTGTAAGGATTATTTCAAACGCAACCACGCAACCACGAGACAAATGCAACCACGAAGACACGAAGGCATGAACAACCCAAAGGCCTTCTTCGTGCTTCGAGCCTTCGTGGTTGCGTTCTTTCTCGCGGAGTAAGGTCAAAGAGGGAGCGGTTATGCCGAAAACAAGCTGGTTCGACGACAAAGCAGAACATCCGACACTGCAGGAGCAGGCCACCAAACTGGATTCGTTCACGACCGCGCTGGCGGACGGTGTCGTCTCGAAGCGCGAGCTCGAGAGTCAGGAGCAACGTCTCGTGACGGCGATGAAAGCGCTCGAACCCGAGTTGAGCGATGCGCTGCACGTGAAAGTGACGACGGTTCTCGTCGAGCTCTCGGCGTACAACGTGATGCGCCTGCTGCACGAGCTGCAGACCGAGCGGGCGAAGATGGCGTTCCACAACGCGTGAGACGGTTCATCACGAAGGCACGACGAGC
>MNEX01000138.1 GCA_001917905.1 Acidobacteria bacterium 13_1_40CM_65_14 | reverse complement strand
TCCTCGTCGACGTTGACCACACCGATTGCGCCCGTCTCACCACGGCCGAGCGCGAAGTTGGCGATGTTCACGTGATGGCGACCGAGAATCGTGCCGACCTCGCCGATGACGCCCGGTTGATCGTCGTTGGCAATGATCAGCATCGTTCCACCGAGCGGCGCTTCGACGGCCACCCCCTGGACTGACACGAGCCGTAAGCTGCCCGGCTCGAACACGGTTCCCTCGACCCAGCGCTCGCCGGCGTCTGTGTGCAGCTTGATCGAGAGCAGGCTCGTGAAGTGCCGCGCGCGCGCGCTGCGCGATTCGACGATATCGATCCCGCGCGCGCGAGCGGCCGCGCGCGCATTCACGATCGAGACACCGCTCGACAGAATCGGCCGGAGGACGCCGGCCGCGGCGCTGGCCGCAAGTACCTCGACCCCGCGGCTCTCGACCAGTCCGCCGTAGTACCGGACGCCGAGCTCTTCGATCCGCGCAGTCCCCATCTGCGACACCAGCGCGCCGAGGTGATCGGCGAGCCGAATCCACGGCTGCAGCCGCTGGAGCTCGTCGGGATGCACCGACGGAAAGTTCACGGCGTTGCGGACGATACCATCGCGCAGGAAATCGCGGACCGTGGCCGCCGTCTCGATGCCCACCAGCTCCTGTGCTTCTTCAGTCGACGCGGCGATGTGCGGCGTCGCGATGACCTGCGGCAGTTGGGCGAGCGACCAATCAGATGGCGGCTCTTGCTCGAACACATCGAGCGCCGCACCCGCGACGTTCCCGCTTTCAATCGCGCGGCGCAACGCGCGTTCGTCCACGAGCTCGCCTCGCGCCGTATTGATGAGCCGAACGCCCGGTTTGCAGCGCGCAAGCCGTTCGTCGTTGAACAGACGCTTGGTGTCCGCGGTCGATGGGAGATGGAGCGTGATGTAGTCCGCAGCGGCGCACATCGCATCGAGCGACATCAACTCGGCGCCGACGCCCGCGGCGATTTCCTTGGAGATAAACGGATCGTGCGCGACGACACGCATGCCGAAGGCGCGCGCACGCTGCGCGACCTCCTGTCCAATCCGCCCGAGTCCGGCGACGCCAAGCGTCTTGCCGCGCAGCTCGGTGCCGAGGAATTTTTTCTTTTCCCACTTCCCGTCCTTCATCGCTCGATCAGCGGCGGGAATCAAACGCGCAAGAGCGAGCATGAGCGCACACGCGTGTTCGGCGACGCTGATGCTGTTGGCGCCAGGTGCGTTGACGACAAGGATGCCGCGCGCGCTGGCCGCGTCCACGTCGACGTTGTCCACGCCGGTGCCGGCGCGCGCCACGATGCGAAGGTTTGGCGCGGCTTCGAGCAGGCGTCGGTCGACTTTGGTGGCGCTGCGGACGAGCAGAGCGTCCGCGTCCGCCAGATCCGCGGCGAGCGCGGATGGCTGGCGTCCGGAGCGAGCGTCGACGATCCAGTCAGCTTCCGCGCGGAGCAACTCCAACGCGGATGGCGGGAGGTCGTCGGCGACAACGATCTTCATCAGAGGCTGGAAGTATAATCCTCAGGTTTCGGACGTTGCGATTCACGCAGCCGTGCGTTGCCCTGCCATGGTGCAAACCGCTAAAACATTCCGAATGCGCCGTAACAATGCGGTAACGGGCGACCTTTTCCACAGAGTTTTCCACAACGTTCGCGGAAATCTTTCGACGATCGGCAGGGAAGCTGACCTAAAACATATGCCGACTTTCACCACAACCAAACCAGTCACAGGTACCGCGATCACGCGCAAGAGCGGACAGCTCGCCGTTCCCGACGATCCCATCATTCCTTTTATAGAAGGTGATGGCACCGGACCGGACATCTGGCGCGCCAGCGTGCGCGTGTTCGACGCCGCCGTCGCAAAAGCCTACGGTGGCAAACGCTCGATCGCGTGGATGGAAGTCTACGCGGGCGAAAAAAGTTTCAAGCAGTTCAACACGTGGCTGCCCGACGACACTGTCGAGGCGTTCCGCGAGTACTACGTTGGCATCAAGGGTCCGTTGACCACGCCGGTCGGCGGCGGCATTCGATCGCTGAACGTCGCGCTGCGACAGTTACTCGATCTGTATGTCTGCCTGCGGCCGGTCCGCTGGTACAAGGGTGTCCCGTCGCCGGTACGCCATCCCGAAAAAGTCGACATGGTGATCTTCCGCGAGAACACGGAAGACATCTACGCGGGCATCGAATACGCCGCGGGATCGCCCGAAGCGCAGAAGCTGCTCGACGTTCTCGCCCAGGAATTCCCGAAAGACTTCAAGAAGATCCGCTTCGGTTCGGCATCAGCCGTGCGCGAGTGGCAGCAGCAGCTCGAGTCGATTGGCGCGCCGAAGCGCGACGTCGGCCCGGGGGACGTCGAAGTTGGCATTGGCCTGAAGCCGATCAGCCGGCTCGGCACCGAACGGCTCGTGCACAGCGCCATCGGCTACGCCCTCAAGGACAAGCGCAAGAGCGTCACGCTGGTGCACAAGGGCAACATCATGAAGTTCACCGAAGGCGCCTTCCGCGACTGGGGCTATCAGGTCGCGAAGGAGTTCTACGGCGCCGTTGACGTGGACGGCGGGCCGTGGTGCCGGATTCCGGAAGGGAAGCCCGGCGCTGGCTTGCTGATCAAGGACGCCATCGCCGACATCACGCTCCAGCAGGTGCTGACCAGGCCCGACGAATTCGACGTCATCGCGACGCCGAACCTGAATGGCGACTACCTGTCCGACGCGCTGGCCGCGCAGGTGGGCGGCATCGGCATCGCGCCGGGCGGCAACATCAATTACGTCACGGGCCACGCGGTCTTCGAAGCGACCCACGGGACGGCGCCCAAATACGCCAACCAGGACAAAGTGAATCCGGGGTCGGTCGTGCTCTCGGGCGAGATGATGCTGCGTCATCTCGGATGGACCGAAGCGGCGGACCTCGTGGTGAAAGGGATGGACGGCGCCATCGCCGCCAAGCGCGTGACGTACGACTTCGCGCGGCTGATGGAGGGCGCGACGGAGCTGCGGACCTCAGAGTTCGCGGACGCGATTATCAAGTACATGTGACACGACGTTCACATGTGACACGACGTTAAACGCAGAACTCGCGGAACACGCAGAGCGAGGTGTTTCTGCGGGTTCTGCGGTTTCTGCGTTGATCGTTGTGACGAGGAGCGTTCGATGAATCGAAAAGTTACAGTTGTCGGGGGTGCGGGCAACGTTGGTGCGACTGTCGCGCGCGGCGTCGCCGACAAGCAGCTGGCCGACGTCGTCATCATCGACATCGCGGATCAGAAGGCTGCGGGCGTCGCGCTCGACATGCTCGAAGCGTGCCCGATCTGGGGATCGGATTCCCGCGTCCTCGGCACCGGCGACTACGCCGAGAGCGCCAACTCGGACATCGTCGTCATCACCTCGGGCCTGCCGCGCAAACCGGGCATGAGCCGCGACGACCTGCTGAACGTGAACTACAAGATCATGCAGCAGGTGACCGAGCAGGTCGTGAAGTACTCGCCCAACTGCATCATCATCCCGGTGTCGAACCCGCTCGACGCGATGGCGCAGGCGGTGTACCGACTCTCCAAGTTTCCGCGCGAGCGCGTCGTCGGCATGGCCGGGGTGCTCGACTCGGCGCGGATGCGCGCCTTCATCGCGAAAGAGCTGAACGTCTCGGTCGACAACGTGCACGCGTTCGTGCTCGGCGGCCACGGCGATACGATGGTGCCGCTGCCGCGCTATTCCACGGTCGCGGGCATTCCGATCACCGATCTGATGGACAAGACGGCGATCGATCGGATCGTCACGCGGACAGCCGGTGGCGGCGCCGAAATCACGCAGCTCGTCGGGACGAGCGCGTGGTACGCACCGGGCGCGTCGGTCGTCGACATGGTGGAGGCGATCCTCCTCGACAAACACAAGATTGTGCCGTGTTCGGTCTACCTGCAGGGCGAGTACGGCGTCCGCGACCTGTTCGTGGGCGTGCCGTGCAAACTCGGCGCGCGCGGGCTCGAGAAGATCATCGAGATCACGCTCACGCCCGACGAAGACGCGGCGTTCAAGAAATCGGCGGGCGCCGTGAAAGAGCTGGTCGAAGTGATTAAGGTCTGACGTCTGAGAGCTGTTATACGTGCGTGTTGGCGACTTCGATCAACGTCGCGCTCAATTCATCGATGGTGAACGGCTTGGTGACGACCGCCTTGAATCCGTAATCGCGATAGTTGGCCAGGACATTGTCGCCCGCGTAGCCGCTGACGACGATGGCCTTCACGTCCGGATCGATCGTCTTGAGCACCTGAAGGACTTCGCTGCCGCCAAGCTCGCCGGGAATCGTCAAGTCCAGGAGGACGAGATCGAACGGGCGTCCCTCTTCGCGAGCGCGCGTGTATTGTTCGATCGCGGCCGACCCGGTGCTGACGGCCGTCGCCTCGTAACCGAGCGCACCGAGCAGCCGGATCGCCAGTCTTCTGATCGGTTGCTCATCGTCGAGCACGAGCAGGCGGCCGCTGCCGGTCGTCGTGGTCAAGTGGGTGTCCGGCTGTTCGTCGCGACGTTTGGCGAGCGAGGCCGGCAAGCAGACTTGAATGATCGTTCCCCGGCCGACCTCGGACTCGACGGCGATGTATCCACCGTGATTCTTCACGATCGAACGAGAGGTCGCCAGACCGAGACCGGTGCCGGTTGGCTTGGTACTGAAGTACGGATCGAAGATCCTGGGCAGATCGTCTGCGGAGATGCCGACGCCCTCGTCAGCAATCGACACTCGCACGTACGGGCCGGCTTTCACCCGCAGGCCGAACTCCCACCGATCCTCGGGCTCTGAGAGATTCTCCGCCTTCACGCCGATCCGGCCGCCGTGCGGCATCGCCTGCTTCGCGTTGATGATGACGTTGTTGAACACCTGAATCAGCTGTCCTTCGTCGGCGTGGACCGCCCAGAGCGCTGGGTCGATGTCAGCGATCCAGCTCGCCGTCGCGCCCGACAGCGCCATGCGGATCGATTCCATGACGATGCGGTCGATGCCGACCGATTTCTTGATGGGTGCGCCGCCCTTGGCAAATGTGAGCAGCTGTTGCGTCAGTTGCCGCGCGCGCACGCAGGCTTCTTCCGCGGCCACGAGGGCGTCGTCGGTTTCTTCGTCGAGCCCGGTGTGTCGCGCGAGGGAGATGTTGCCGAGGATGGCGGTCAGAATGTTGTTGAAGTCGTGGGCGATGCCGCCGGCGAGCAGGCCGAGCGATTCGAGCTTGCTCGCTTTCGTCCGCTCCTCCTGAATCCGAATCGCGTCGCTCGCGTCGCGGAAGGCCAGGACGAGGCCGATGACGTGGCCGTCGCCGTCGCGCAGCGGCGCGCAGACCTCCTGGATCGGCAGCTCGCGGCCGTCGCGACAGACGAGGACCGCGCTGCGCGCGACGCCCAGCGGATTGTCCGGCGCGGCCGCGACGGGGATTGAGTTCTCGAGCCGCTCCCGGGTGTCGGCGTCGAGGTTGTGAAACACGTCGTCCAGCGGCCGGCCGCACGCCTCGTCATGCGTCCATCCGGTCAGAATCTCGGCGGCCCGGTTGAACACGCGCACCACGCCTGCCGTGTCGGCCGCAATGACGCCGTCGCCGACACTGCGCAACGTGACGGCCAGTCGTTCTTTTTCCGAGGCGAGCGCGCGCTCGGCCGTCTGCGCCAGCGACAACGCATCGACTGCTTCGCGGTGAAGGCCGCGCGTCTCGGCGGCGTGACGCTGCTCGTCTTCGATGCGCCCGAGAAAAACGCGATAAGTGCGATACGTCAGATAGACAGGCGCGACCAGCAGCACCGCGAGCCAGTAGTCGCCGTGCGCGACGACGATCGCCGCCAGCGCCCCGGCGAAGCCGGCGACGATGAAGCTCGGTGCGCTCCACAGAAAGTTGTCGCGCCAGATCGGCCACATCCACTGGCGGGTCGCCAGCGCGATCGCCAGCGCGACGAGCCCGGTGTTGATGACGAAATAGACCGCGATGACGCCAACGAGCGGCTTGGCCAGGTCGGCCAGCGACGCCGGCGCCGGTGTCCCATTCAGCCATGTATACGTCACGGCGACGGCGCGCATCGTCAGCGCCACCGCGGCCACGCTGAAGATCGTTCGGTAGAATGGGTAGCCACGCTTCGGCAGCCGCGCGCACTGCGCCCAGGCGCCCGTCATCGCCACGACCATCGCCTGCTCGGGACCGACCACCAGCAAAGACATCAGATCCGCCGCGTACGACACCGACAGCGTGGAGCCGTTGGCGAGCGGCAGCGGCAGATTGACCTTCCAGGTCGACGTCAGATAGCCGACGACGAGCAGGACGGAAAAGAGGATGGGACGGTTGATGTGCGTGGGGAGAAAGGTCGCTGCCGCGACCGCGCCCGCGATGAAGACGCCGGCGACATACACGCGGGCAGCCACGGGCAGAGCCGCGAACCGCAGATCGCGTCGCTCACAGGGTTGGCGCATGGGCGGCCTAGTGGTTCCAGATGACCGGTTGGCAGTCCTGACCGCAACTCGTTCCCCAGACGACCGTTTCATCGTAGCTGGTGCCCCACACGACGGTTTCATCGCCGTTGGTGCCCCACACGACGGTTTCATCGCCGTTGGTGCCCCATACGACGGTGTGATCGCCGTTGGTCCACCACACCGTGCTCGCGCAGTCAGAGCCTCCGCACTGTAAGCCCCACACGACGTTCGCCGACTCGCCGTTCCACGATGCGCTGCTGCAGATCGCGTCCGAACAACTGGTACTCCACGTCGTCCACGCGCTGCTGGCCGTGCTCCACAAGTCGCCCCACACGACGGGACCGCCGTCCACCGTGTCGGATCCCCACACGAGTGTGGGCGCCCATGCGTTGACGTTCGGGGCGAGCCGGCCGCCTTGGACGCGATGATTGGCCCAGATGATTTGTCGGCTCCACATCGGGTCGGTCGGGTACTCACCGCCCTGACTGAAGAAGCGCGCCAGTTGGACGGCGCCCGCGGCGTTGAGGAAGCCGGCGCCTTCGGTGAGCCAGTCGTAACCGGCGTAGATCTGCGCGGTGTACTGCAGGATCGCCTTCACGGCGTTCGGCGTCAGCGACGGGTTCGCCTGGAGC
Organism: Acidobacteria bacterium 13_1_40CM_65_14; assembly: GCA_001917905.1. Classification (GTDB taxonomy): domain Bacteria; phylum Acidobacteriota; class Vicinamibacteria; order Vicinamibacterales; family CAVVIG01; genus QHWF01. The sequence goes on along the minus strand of MNEX01000138.1, from coordinate 27,996 downwards.
ATCAGGGCCACCGTGCCTGTCACGACCGGCGACGCCATGCTGGTACCCGAGAGGCTCAAGTACGGCGGATACGACGTCGGGACGGTCCCGCCGAGGAGATACGCGGAGTAGTTCGAGTAGAGCGTACTGCCGGGATCGCTCAGGGATTCGATGCCGACGCCGGGCGCCACCAAGTCGGGCTTCGCGGCGTAGTCGATGCGCGTCGGTCCGCGGGAGCTGAACGCGGCCATCACATCGTCGGCACGATCGGTCGTGCCCATGTGACTCGACGCGCCGACGGTCAGCACCCACGGCGCGTTGCCCGGCGCGGTGATTCCGCCGTACTGCGGGTGGCCCGAGCTGCGACCGCGGTTGCCGGCCGCCGCGACCACGACGATGCCGTGTTCGACCGCCTGCCTTGTCGCCTGTGCGAGCAAATCCGAGGTGTAGGACTCGTACACGGCGGTGGCGACCGACAGGTTCACCACTCGAATGTTGAACTGCCCTTTGTGATTGACGACGTAGTCGAGCGCCGCAATGACGTCGCTGACGCGGCCGGTGCCGGAGCTGTCGAGCGCCTTGAGCACGACGAGCCGCGCGCCTGGTGCGATGCCCGTCCGAGCGCCGCTCGAATCGAATCCATTGCCGGCGACGATCCCGGCGACGTGTGTGCCGTGACCGTAGTCGTCGTACGGCACCGTCTGCCCGTTGACGAAGTCGACGAACTGGGCGACGCGCTGCGATCCGGTCACCCCAGGATCCGTGAGGTCGTCGTGCCATTGCGTAATGCCGGAGTCGATGATCGCCACGCCGACGCCGCTGCCATCGTAGCCGAGCGCATTGCGTACGGCGGTCGCGCCGACGGTCACGCCCGTGCGCTCGTTCAGCCCGATGGTCTTCCTGTCGAGCGCGACTTTCTGGACGAGCGCATTGCCGGCCAGCGTCGCGAGCGCCGTGTTCGGCACATTGGCCACGCGCCCGTTGACACTGGGCAGCGGGCGCCCCAGCGTGCCGCCCGCCAACTGGATAAGAAGATCGACCGAGGCATCGAGCGGCCGCACGATCACCTGCGATCGTCCCGTCAACAGCTTGGAGGAGTAACTCAGCGGAGCGTCAAGCTTGGGGGACTGGGCATCGGCTCTCGCGGCAATCAGCGCGAGGAACAAAACCGTGCCGCAGGTAACAATGCGGGCCATTGCAGATGACGCGAGCAACCTGCATGCCTGCACAGACACGCATCGGCGGGTGCGCGTTTTGTTCGATGGTCCTCGCCAATCGTTCAGTTTTCTCGGGTTACAGGTTGTGGACGCATTGTCCAGTTTGACCGCGCGGATTGGGAATTGAAATTCCAACACGATACGATGGTGCCGATCTATGGCACCAACGTGCCTAACACTGTCCCCACATTTCGTGCTCACTCCACTCGACCCGGCTTGTGAAGCGGTGCGAGGAGCTGTCGAAGAGCGTCCTCGTGGGATTTCAGCGATCGCAGGAGTCCTGAAAAGGATTTCTTCTCAGGAGCGGAGAGCAGTAATGCTCAGAGAGTCATGAGTCGCGCTTCATGAACGTCACGCAGACGAAAGGCAACTGGGGTCGAGCGGCTCGCGATCGGTCTTCGCTGGCGGTTCGCTTCGACGCCAACGCTGCTGACTCGGCTCGCGCCGCTCGTCGATGCCGAGCGCCAGTGTTGCCGCTTTCTGACCGTCACGCTGCGTGACATCGTCGGCGATCTGTGAATAGTACTGATTCAGCTGAGACGGTCCGCTAAAATGCGTCCATGAGCGACGCCGATCTCGTCGTCGTCGGCCGGTTCAACAGTCGGTTCGAGGCAGACGTCGCGAAGAGCGCGCTCGACGCGGCGGGCCTCGACTCCATGATCCGCAGTGACGATGTGGCCGGCATGCGGCCGCCGCTGTCGTTGACCAACGGCGTCGAGTTGATCGTGCGCGCAGACGATGCGATGGCGGCGCGCGAAATCCTTCAACAGCCGAAATAGCATGGCTGTCGGCGACAGCCGGGTCACCAACTACGACACGATCGCAGATAAGTACGACCGCCGGTACACGCTTCATCGCTACGACGGCATCCGCGACACGATTCTGAGCTTCCTCGGATCGGCGGAGCGGTCGGCGATTCTCGAGGTCGGATGCGGCACCGGTCATTGGCTTCAGGTGATGAGCGGTCGCGCGCGGATCGTCGCGGGCATGGATGTGTCGGCGAACATGCTGTCGCGTGCGCGCGAGGCCGCGCCCCTCGCGTCGATCGTTCGCGCGCGGGCGGAGCAGCTGCCGTGGCGCGCCGCCGCCTTCGATCGCATCGTCTGCGTCAACGCGCTGCATCACTTCACGGATCGCGAGGGGTTCTTCGCCGAGGCACGGCGCATCCTCGAGTCGGGCGGCGGTCTGCTGACGATCGGTCTGGACCCGCACACCGAGCGCGACGAGTGGTGGGTGTACGACTTCTTTCCCGAGACGCGCGCGATCGATCGCGCGCGGTTCGTGCCCGTCCGGATCATCCGAGGCGAGATCACCAAGGCGGGCTTTGCGTGGGCGGAGTCATTCGAGACCGATCGCCTCGAGACGCAGTTCTCGCTGCGGGACGCGTTCCCGAATGGTGTGGAACGGGCCTTCACGTCGCAGCTCACGGTGTTGACCGACGCGGAATTCGGAGCGGGCCTCGCGCGCATGCGTGACGCGGGAGACGACGTCCGGCTGACGGCCGACTTGCGCTTGTATGCGACGCTCGGATGGCTGAGCTAATGCCTCGACTGTGGAATGCGCGCCGGTGGACGATACTAAAGGTTGATGTCATCGTCGCGCATCCTGCCGTTCAGGCATTCGGCGGCATCGAAGACAGACGAGCGCCGCCCCGCGATTCGGGTCCTCGTCGTCGACGATGAAGAGCCGATGCGGCGCTTCGTCGACACCGTGTTGCGCGACGCCGGCTACGAGACGACGCTGGCGAGCGACGGCGTCGATGCAATCGGCATCTCCGTGAAAGCGCCGGCGTTCAACCTGCTCATCACCGACGAGATGATGCCGCGTATGGCCGGCCACCAGCTCGCGCGCTACATGCGCGAGCGGTACCTGGATATCAAAGTGCTGTATCTCAGCGGCTACCGCGATCACTTGCTCAGGGAGAAGGGATCGTTGTGGGCTGATGAGGCGTTCCTCGACAAGCCGTGCACGCCTGAGCAGCTGCTGCAAGCTGTATCGATACTGCTGTTTGGCCCCCTGACGGAGACGAAGCCCGAGAACGCTGAACGACCGTAATCGCGGCTTCGCGGTCGCGCACACACCCTCGCGAGTGAAGGGCGATTTTCTCAGCGGGCCAGAACAGATAGAGTCTGCCTCCATTCCCTTCATTCGAGCAGCTCCAAACCCTTTCCTATCGACCTGGACCGATTCATCGCGAAGCGCGCCGGTAGCACTCGCATTGCATCGCCGAGCGCGCGCCATGGTTCGCCAAACTGACAGGGATGGTTGAAAGCAGACACTCCCTCGAGCGCTATAGCGATCAAAAACTCGACACTAGACGACGACCTACTCGAACGGTCCAAGCGTGTTGATCGGAGGCAACATTCAGATCCACAGGTAACAGCGTGCGATCGGTCTAATATTCACCAACGAACATCGCCCGGAAATATTCACGGGTCATCCGGGCGATGTTCGAGATCGGAATCTCCTTCGGGCACACCGCTTCGCACTCGCCTTCGTTCGAACAGCTTCCGAATCCTTCCGCGTCGGCCTGATTGATCATCGCCATGACACGGCGATGCCGCTCGATCTTTCCCTGCGGCAGGAGCGACAGATGTGAGATCTTCGCGCTCATGAAGAGATGCGCCGACGCATTCTTGCAGGCGGCGACGCAGGCGCCGCAGCCGATGCAGGCCGCCGAGTCCATCGCCGTTTCGACAACGTCCTTCGCGATTGGAATCGTGTTGCCGTCCTGTGCGCCGCCGACGTTGATCGAGATGTAGCCGCCGGCGGTGACGATCCGGTCGAACGCGCTCCGATCGACGACGAGATCCTTGACGACGGGGAAGGCCTTGGCGCGCCACGGCTCGACAGTGATCGTATCGCCGTCCTTGAACCGGCGCATGTGGAGCTGGCAGACGGTCGTGCCGCGGTCCGGTCCGTGCGCGATGCCGTTGACCACGAGGCTGCACGTGCCGCAGATGCCTTCGCGGCAATCCGAGTCGAACGCGATCGCGTCCTCGCCCTTCTTGATCAGTCCCTCGTTGACGACGTCGAGCATCTCGAGAAACGACATGTCGGGCGACACGCGGTCGGCGGTGTAGTCGACAAGGCGACCGGCGGCTGTCGTGCTCGCTTGTCGCCAGATTTTCAGGGTGAGACGCATCATCCTCTCGCTCGCTAATCACGTTGAACGCAAAGATCGCAAAGCGCGCAAAGCATCTTTTCGAAAGATCCTTCCTTTGCGATCTTGGCGGCCTTTGCGTTGACGTGATTTCTTCACATCCTCTAGTGGACCGTATCCGCTGAAGGAGTACTAGTCACAACGAGCCTTCGACTGCGATTTTCGGGCCGCGACAACGCAGGGTCCCCACCGCGCACGCCTGCGCGGTGGGGTGCGAGCGGAGCGGCCCGGTAGTAATTCGGAAGAGACACGCCACTAGAGCCTTCGCACTACATTTCCGGGCAACCTCGCGCTACAGAGACGGGCAACGTGGCGCTACGTGTACGAGCGCTGCGTCGGGTGAACTTCTTCAAAGTGCAGCGGCTCCTTGTGGAGCACCGGTTCCTGGCCAACACCTTTGAACTCCCACGCCGCGACGTATGAGTAGTGCTCGTCGTCGCGCAGCGCCTCGCCATCGGGCGTCTGGCTTTCCTCGCGGAAGTGGCCGCCGCACGATTCGCGGCGGTGCAGCGCATCGAGCGTCAGCAGCTCCGCGAACTCGAGGTAATCGGCTACACGGCCCGCGTACTCGAGGCTCTGATTCATGTTGTCGGGCGTGCCCGGCACCGACACGTTGTGCCAGAACTCATCGCGAAGCTTGGGAATCTCCTCGAGGGCCTTCCGGAGTCCCGGCTCGTTGCGCGCCATGCCGACGTAGTCCCACATGATCCGTCCGAGCTCGCGATGGATTTCGCGGATGCTGCGCTTGCCTTTAATCGACAACAGCCGGTTGATGTTTTTCTGGACCGTGTCGGCCGATTCCTTGAACGCGTCGTGGTCCGTCGCGACCTTCGGGAGCGTCGCGCTCGCGAGATAGTCACCGATTGTGTACGGGATGACGAAGTAGCCGTCGGCGAGCCCCTGCATCAGCGCGCTCGCGCCGAGACGATTGGCGCCGTGGTCCGAGAAGTTCGCTTCGCCGAGGACATGGAGCCCGGGGAGATTGCTCATCAGGTTGTAGTCCACCCAGAGCCCGCCCATCGTGTAGTGGATCGCCGGGTAGATACGCATTGGAACCTTGAACGCATCTTCGTCGGTGATCTTCTTGTACATGTGAAACAGGTTGCCGTACTTCTGCTCGATGGTCTCAACGCCGAGCCGCTGAATCGCGTCGCGGAAGTCGAGATACACGGCCAGCCCGCTCTCGCCGACGCCGCGCTCCTCGTCGCAGACTTGCTTCGCGTTGCGCGACGCGACGTCGCGCGGGACCAGGTTGCCGAAACTCGGGTACTTGCGTTCGAGGTAGTAGTCGCGCTCCTCGTCAGGAATCTGCTCGGGCGGGCGCTTGTCGCCTTTGTGCTTCGGCACCCAGACGCGGCCGTCGTTGCGGAGGCTCTCGCTCATCAGCGTCAGCTTCGACTGGTGTTCGCCGGTGACCGGGATGCACGTGGGGTGGATCTGCGTGAAGCACGGGTTCGCGAAGAAGGCGCCGCGCTTGTGCGCGCGCCACGCCGCGGTGACGTTCGAGTTCACGGCGTTGGTCGAGAGGTAGTAGGCGGTGCCGTAGCCGCCGGTCGCGATGATGACCGCGTCGCCGGCGTAGCGCTCGATCGCGCCGGTCGTGAGATTCCGGCAGACGATGCCGCGCGCGTTGCCGTCGACGAGGACGAGGTCCAGCAGCTCGCGCCGCGCGAACAGGCGCACCTTGCGCTCGTGGACCTGCCGCATCAGCGACTGGTAGGCGCCGAGCAGCAACTGCTGACCGGTTTGTCCGCGCGCGTAGAACGTGCGCGAGACCTGCGCGCCGCCAAACGATCGGTTGTCGAGCAGCCCGCCGTATTCGCGCGCGAAGGGGACACCCTGCGCCACGCACTGATCGATGATGTTGACGCTCAACTGCGCGAGCCGGTAGACGTTCGCTTCACGTGACCGGTAGTCGCCGCCTTTGACCGTGTCGTAAAACAGGCGATAGATGCTGTCGCCGTCGTTCTGATAGTTCTTCGCGGCGTTGATGCCGCCCTGCGCGGCGATGCTGTGCGCGCGGCGGGGACTGTCTTGGATGCAGAAGTTCAGGACGTTGTAGCCCAGCTCGCCGAGCGACGCGGCCGCCGACGCGCCCGCCAATCCGGTCCCCGCGACGATGATCGTGTACTTTCGCTTGTTCGCCGGGTTGACCAGCTTCATCTCGAACTTGTGCCGGTCCCATTTCTCGGTGATCGGTCCGGCCGGAACTCTTCCATCGAGCGTCATACCCGCACCCGCCCGGCCTGATGGAGATAGACCCACACGGCAATGACCATGAAGCCGCCCGCGATCGCGACCGCGAAGACCTTGCCTGCGGTCAACAGCGCGGGCGTCACTCGCGGATGATCGACGCCGAGCGATTGAAACGCGCTCGAGATGCCGTGCCACAGGTGCGAGCCGACCACAATCATGCTGAGCACGTAGAAGCCGACCACCAGCGGATTGGAGAGGGTCTCCATCTCTTGACGATACAAATCGCGGCCGCCGGCCGGCCACTCGTACTCGGCACTGAATCTGAACGCTTTGACGTGGATGATGATGAACGCGAGGAGCCAGAGACCCGAGACGATCATCGTCACCGACGCGATCGTCTTACGGCTTGGTGTTCCCGCCCATTTCTTCTTCACATAGCGGACGGGCCGCGCGCGCTGATTCACGAGAAACATGCGCACCGTCTTGTACACGTGCAGCAGGAAGACGAGCAGCAGACCGATCTCGATGATCGGCAGCAGCGGATTCTTGACTTCCATCACGAACGCGTAGTTGTTGAAGACGACCGGGCCGAAGAACACGAGGAGATTCCCGGCGATGTGGATGAGGAGATACGCGAAGAGAGCAAGTCCGGTGACGCCGATCAGGATCTTCATGCTGACCGACGATGAGAGCACGCCTGTTCGTGATGACATCAACCGAGGAGTTTACTGTTGCGTCACGAAGGCGTGCAAGTTAGCATCAGGAGTTTACGTCGTCATGAAAATTCACGAGTACCAGGCGAAGGCGATTCTTGCGCACCACGGCGTGCCCGTCCCTCGCGGAGAGGTCGCGTTCAATTCGGCGGAAGCCGGCGACATCGCGCGGCGTCTCGGCGGAAGCGTCGTCGTCGTGAAAGCGCAGATTCACGCAGGCGGCCGCGGCAAAGGCGGCGGTGTCAAGCTCGCGAAGTCGCCCGACGAAGCGGAAAGACTCGCGCGCGACATGATCGGGATGACGCTCGTCACGCATCAAACCGGTCCGGAGGGCCGCGTCGTCAGCCGCGTGCTCGTCGAAGAAGGACTGCAGATGCAGCGTGAGCTGTATCTCAGCCTGCTGCTCGATCGCGCCGCAGGCCAGCCAGTGATGATGGCGAGCGCCGCGGGCGGCATGGACATCGAAGAAGTGGCCGCGAAGACGCCAGAGAAAATCGTCCGCGTCCACATCGAGCCGGGCGTCGGCATCGTACCGTTCGAGGCGCGGCAGCTCGGGTTCGGCACGGGACTCGACGGCGCGCAGGTCAACAAGTTCGTCAAGCTCGCGACCGCGCTCTACGAGGCATTCGTGGCCACCGACGCCTCGCTGCTTGAAATCAACCCGCTCGTCGTGACACAGGCCGGCGATCTGCTCGCGCTCGACGCGAAGATGAACTTCGACGACAACGCGCTGTATCGCCACACGGACATCCGCGATCTGCGCGACCTCGGCGAAGAGGATCCGCTCGAGATCGAAGCGTCGAAGTTCGCGCTGAACTACATCCACCTCGATGGCAACATCGGCTGCATGGTCAACGGCGCGGGCCTGGCGATGGCGACGATGGACATCATCAAGCTGGCGGGAGGGGAGCCGGCCAACTTCCTCGACGTCGGCGGCGGCGCCAACGCGGAACAAATCCGGAACGCGTTCAAGATCCTGATGTCGGACAGGAACGTGAGGGCGGTCCTCATCAACATCTTCGGCGGGATTCTCAGGTGCGATGTGCTCGCGCAGGGCGTGATCGCCGCGGTCAAGGAGCTCGGCGTCCCGGTGCCCATCGTCATCCGCATGGAAGGCACGAACGTGGACGAAGGCAAGCGACTGCTGAAAGAGAGCCGGATGAACTTCACGACGGCGGACTCGATGGACGAGGCCGCGAAGAAGGTTGTGCAACTCGCTGGTTAGCGCGACCGCTCATCACGAAAAACACGAAAACACGAAAACACGAAAACGAAGCCGTACAGGACCGACGTTTTTTTCGTGGTTTCGTGGTTTCGTGATTTTCGTGGCTAAAAAAAGAGTATGTCGGTACTGATTGATAAATCGACGCGCTTGATCGTTCAGGGTTTGACCGGCCGCGAGGGGACGTTCCACGCGAAGCAGGCGGCGGCGTACAAAACCAACGTCGTCGGTGGCGTGACGCCGGGGAAGGGCGGCACGATGCACGAAGGCTGGCCGATTTTCGACACCGTGCAGGACGCCGTGAAGCAAGGCGCCGCGAACGCCTCGGTCATCTTCGTGCCGCCGCCGTTTGCCGCCGACGCGGTGATGGAGGCCGCCGACGCCGGCATCGCGCTCGTCGTCTGCATCACCGAAGGCATCCCGGTCCTCGACATGATGCGGGCGATGACGTTTCTGAAGATGCGGCCGGACACGCGCCTCATCGGTCCGAACTGCCCTGGCATCATCTCGCCCGGTAAGGGGAAGGCCGGCATCATCCCGCACAACATCGTCAAGGAAGGGCGCATCGGCATCGTCTCGAAGAGCGGCACGCTCACCTACGAGGCGATCCATCAGCTCACGCGGCTCGGCATGGGGCAATCGACCTGCATCGGCATCGGCGGCGATCCGTTCATCGGCACGACGCACATCGACGCGCTGCAGCTCTTTGCCGGCGATCCCGACACCGACGCCGTCATCCTGATCGGGGAGATTGGCGGGAGTGCCGAGGAAGAAGCCGCCGCGTGGATCAAAGCGAACTTCAAGAAACCGGTCGTCGCCTTCATCGCCGGGCAGACCGCGCCTCCCGGCCGGCGGATGGGCCACGCCGGCGCGATCATCGCCGGCGGACAGGGCACCGCCGCGGAAAAAATGGCCGCGCTGACCGCCGCGGGCGTGAAGGTCGTGAAAAGTCCAGCCGATATGGGCAAGGCGATCAAAGAAGCGCTGCGTGGCTAGTGCCGGATGCTCGGTGCCGTGCCAGGGTGCTGGGTGCTCGCGCGAATATAGAAAGAAGATGCGCGCAGCGGGAGCTGCACATGGCGCGGCACGACGCACCGAGGACGAAGCACTCGGCACCGCGTGATATACTTTTAGGGTTTTTGCCTCTATCCTCTTACGTTCTAAGGACTTGAGAATGTCACCGACAGATCTTGCCGTTCAGGAGCAGCAGGCTGCAGCGAACCGACAGCGGGTCGTGAACGATTTCAGCATCCAGATCGCGACCGTCAATGGGTCGGGCAGCCAGACGGCGAACATGGTGCTGCTGCGCTCGATCCTGCTGATGGGCGTCCCGGTATCGGGCAAGAACATGTTCCCGTCGAACATCGCGGGGTTGCCGACCTGGTACACGATCCGCACGAGCAAGCGCGGCTACGTTGGACGCAAGAAGGAAGTCGACTTCCTGGTCGCGATGAACGCCGAGACGGCCAAGGAGGACGTGCTGACGCTCGACCCCGGCGCCGCCGTCGTCTACGACGCGCCGCTCAAGCTCGACACGCTGCGCAACGACCTCACGTTCTATCCCGTTCCGTTCGACAAGCTCGTGGCGCCGGTTTGCCCCGATGCGAAGCTGCGCCGCCTCGTGCGCAACATGATTTACGACGGCATTCTCGCGAACCTGCTCGGCATCGACATGGCGCTGATGGAGAAGGCGCTCGGCAAACAGCTCGGGAAGAAGGGCAAGGCGGTCATTCTCAATCAGGGCGCGTTGAAGGCGGGCTGGGATTACGCAGACGCGAACTTCACGAAGCAGGATCCCTACGTCATCGAGCCGATGAACGAGACGGCCGGCAAGATCCTCATCGAGGGGAACGCCGCGGCCGCCATCGGCTGCATGCTCGCCGGCGTCACTGTGGTCGCCTGGTATCCGATTACGCCGTCATCGTCACTGTGCGAGTCGCTCATCTCGTACATGAAGAAGTACCGGATCGACAAGGAGACCGGGAAGGCGACGTTCGCGATCGTCCAGGCCGAGGACGAAATCGCGTCGCTCGGGATGGTGATTGGCGCGAGCTGGGCCGGCGCGCGGTCGATGACGGCGACCGCCGGTCCCGGCATTTCGCTGATGGGAGAGTTCGCCGGCCTCGCCTACTACGCGGAGGCGCCAGCGGTCATCTTCGACGTGCAGCGCGTGGGACCGTCGACCGGTCTGCCGACGCGTACGGCGCAGGGCGATCTGCTGCAGGCCGCCTTCCTGTCCCACGGCGACACCAAGCACATCATGATCATTCCGGCGTCGGTGGAGGAATGTTACGAGATGGCGCAGCAGGCGTTCGATCTCGCCGAGCTGTTCCAGACGCCGATCTTCGTGATGATGGACCTCGACCTGGGCATGAACCACTGGATGTCCGACGGGTTCAAGTATCCCGATAAGCCGATCAATCGCGGAAAAGTGCTGACCGACGACGTCCTGAAGAAGATTGGCGAATGGGGACGCTACAAGGACGTCGACGGCGACGGCATCGCGTATCGCACGATTCCGGGCGACGGCATGCCGGCCTACTTCGCGCGCGGATCCGGTCACAACGCCAAGGGTCAGTACAGCGAACGGCCGGACGACTACGTCGAGAACATGGACCGGCTCGCGCGAAAGTTCGAGACGGCGCGCCAGCACGTGCCGAAGCCGGTCATTCAAAACAACCCGAAGGCGAAGATCGGATTCATCGGCTACGGGACGTCGCACTACGCGACCGAGGAGAGCCGCGACCAGCTGCGTGAAGAGACGAAGGTCGAAACGTCATACTTCCGGCTTCGCGCCTATCCGTTCACCGAGGAGCTGGCGGCGTTCGTCGATGCGCACGAGCGCATCTACGTCATCGAGCAGAACCGCGACGCGCAGCTGCTGCAGCTGATGAAGCTCGAGTTGACGCCGGAGCGTGTCTCCAAGCTGCGCAGCGTGCTGCATTACAACGGCCTCCCGATCGACGCCCGCAGCGTCACCGACGACGTGCTGGCGCAGGAAGGGTTCGAGGTAGCGAAGAAAACAACCGCGCGGATGAGCGCAGGATCGGCTGGCGGAGAGTAAGCGGTCTCGCGCGTTCACCGACCGAGCGTTCTCCAAGCAGCAAAGGGCTTGTCATCAGCGCCGCGAGTCGAAGGCGAGGCGGGCGCCTGCGGCTCTTGCGAGCGCGAAGGGCGGGGTCCCCAGCGCGGCAGCCGCGCTGGGGTGCCAGAAGCGAGCAAGGCGAGCGGGGGTGGGGCCCCGCGAGCGATAAATAAAGGTCGGCGGGATGGGCCCGCCGCAAAGTAAAAAAAGTTTATGGCGACACCAATCAGAGTCAATCGAATCGGACTGGAACCACAGATTTACAAAGGCGGCAAGACGACGCTCTGCGCCGGCTGCGGCCACAACGCGATTTCCGAACGGATCATCGACGCCTTCTACGAGATGGGCGTCGATCCGCGGCAGGTGATCAAGCTGTCCGGGATCGGCTGTTCGAGCAAGAGCCCGGCGTACTTCCTGGGCGGGTCGCACGGCTTCAACGCCGTGCACGGCCGCATGCCGTCGGTCGGCACTGGTGCGATGCTCGCCAACAAGAAGCTGATCGCGATTGGCGTCAGCGGCGACGGCGACACGGGCGCGATCGGGATCGGCCAGTTCGTGCACTTGATGCGCCGCAACCTGCCGATCATCTACATCATCGAGGACAACGGCTGCTACGGCCTGACCAAGGGCCAGTTCTCGCCGACGGCGGATCTCGGGTCGAAGCTCAAGACCGGCGTCGTCAACGATCTGCCGCCGATCGACACCTGCGCGCTCGCCGTCGAGCTCGGGGCGACTTTCGTCGCGCGGTCGTTCTCGGGCGACAAGAAGCAGCTGCTCTCGCTGCTCAAGGCGGCGCTGGCGCACCGCGGCACGGTGATGCTCGACGTCATCTCGCCCTGCGTCACCTTCAACGATCACGAGGGATCGACCAAGAGCTACGCGTACGTGAAGGACCACGACGATCCGCTCGAAGAGGTCAGCTTCGTCCCGTTCTTCGAGGACATCACGGTCGACTACGAACCGGGCTCGACGCAGGAAGTGACGATGCACGACGGGTCGAGGCTGTACTTGCGAAAGCTGGAAGAGCAGTACGATCCAACGGACAAGATCAGCGCGCTGAAGCGCCTGCACGAAACCGCCCGGCGCGGCGAGTTCGCGACCGGCCTCATCTACATCGAACCGGATCGCGACGATTTCCTGGAGCTACTGAATCTGATCGATGAACCACTCGCCACGCTTCCGCTCGAGAAAGTCCGACCGGGGAAGGAAGCGCTCGATGAGATTATGGAGAGCCTTCGGTAGCTGAATCGGGTGATCGGCGATCGGGTGATCGGCGATCGCGATCGCCCGATGTCCGATCGCCAGATCGCCGATTCTTCGATCGCACCTGCCTCTGTTGGCGCTCTTTCTCCCTCGCCGGTGATCGTTCGTGTGGGGTCATGGCTGGGCTTGCACGCGCCAGCCATGGCAGCGGTCGAGATACCGACATCCTTAGATAAAGCGAAGCCGATCGCCGATCGCCCGATCGCAAGACCGCAGATTCGTCACCCCTGCGATTCGTCCTCGTTGGCACCGATGACATCCTCACAGATCGCGACCGGATCGTCAGGGAGCCCGTTTTCATCGACGCCGTCACCATGCGGATTGCCGTACTGTTCATCGTAGGGGCGGTCACCTTCGATGGCGCCCTTGTGGGCGTCCTGATCGTCCTGCTGTTTCATCGCCATCGGCGTCATATGCGTCTCCTCGCGTCCCAGTGGCTGAGTTAGCGCCTGTTATAATCGGCCGATGACCGAGCGGACGTTGGCGATCATCAAGCCTGATGCCGTGGAACGGCATCTCGCCGGCAAAATCGTGCAGCGCATCGAAGACTCTGGATTCCAGATTCGTGCCATGAGACTCGTGCGGATGTCAAAGCGGGACGCGGAAGGCTTCTACGCCGTGCATCGTGACCGTCCGTTTTTCAAAAGTCTGACTGAATTGATGTCGTCCGGACCGGCAATTGTGATGGCGCTCGAAGCGCCCGACGCCATCAAGAAGTGGCGGACGCTGATGGGGGTGACCGATCCCGCCAAGGCGGATCCGGGCACGCTGCGGAAGGAATTTGGTCAGTCGATTGAGCGCAATGCTACACACGGGTCCGACGCGCCGCACACGGCCGCGTATGAAATCGGGTACTTCTTCGCGGGTATCGAACTGATTTGATCGTGAGAACTCTCCACCACAGAGGACACCAAGGACACGGAGGAAAGGTCGTACGGCGCGCCCGGTCAAAGCTCCGTGTCCCCCGTGTCCCCCGTGGTGGAGAGGTTCGTGGCAACGAATGTGGCTAAGACGCTCGTTCTCCTTGGTGTCGCGATCGCGGGCGTCGGTCTCGTGATGATGCTCGGTGTGCCGTTGTTCCGGCTGCCCGGCGACTTCTACGTCAAACGTGACAACTTCACGTTCTACGTTCCGCTAACCACCTCGATCGTCCTGAGTATCGTTCTCACGCTGCTTCTCGCGCTGTTCAGACGGTGAGCTCCGCAAGCAGACAGTCGCCCATAACGACCGCCGCGAGCGGGAGCCTGCGGCTCTTGCGAGCGCGAATGCGCGAGCGAGGCGAGCGGGGATGGGGCCCCGCGAGCAGAAAAAAACAGCCCGAGCGGCGGCACGATCAGGAATGAGTATCAGACCCGACACCTGGATCAAGCGCATGGCGCTCGAGCACAAGATGATCGAGCCCTTCGTCGACGGTCAGGTGCGCAGCGGCGTCATCTCCTACGGCGTCTCGTCCTACGGCTACGACGTCCGCGTCGGCGACGAGTTCAAGGTCTTCACCAACGTCTTCAACACGGTCGTCGACCCGAAGAATTTCGATCCGAAGTCGTTCGTCGACATCAAGGCCGACGTCTGCATCATTCCCCCGAATTCGTTCGCCCTTGCCAGCACGATTGAGTACTTCCGGATTCCGCGCGACATCCTGACGGTGTGTCTCGGCAAATCCACCTACGCGCGCTGCGGGATCATCGTCAACGTGACGCCGTTCGAGCCGGAGTGGGAAGGGCACGTGACGCTCGAGATCTCGAACACGACGCCGCTGCCCGCCAAGATCTACGCGAACGAAGGCATCGCCCAGGTCCTGTTCTTTCAGAGCGACGAGGTCTGCGCGGTGTCGTACAAGGACAAAAAGGGGAAGTACCAGGCCCAGCGCGGGGTGACGCTGCCCAAGCTCTAGGATTCGATTCGCTTATACACAGGTAATTATTATCAATTGGACTTCTAACCCCCTGGCCCTGTCTAATACGTCTACGATGTCCTCGATTCCCGTCCTTGTCGTGCTTATTGGGCGCCTAAGCGCCAGCGGCTGACGGGTCCACATCGAGCAGGTTTCGGGGGCCGTCAACCGCCAGGGATGACGGCCTTTTTGGTGTACAGCCATGAGAATCGGCTATCAAGGCGAACCGGGCGCGTTCAGCGAAGCGGCGGCACGGCGGGTCGATCCCGACGCGCAGCTCGTGCCGTTTCGCAGCTTCGAGGAAGTGTTCGACGCCGTCAACGGCGGGGCGGCGAGCTACGGCGTGCTGCCGATCGAGAATTCGATCGGCGGCAGCATTCACCGCAACTACGATCTGCTGCTGTCGCACGAGCTGCCGATCGTCGGCGAGGTCGAGCTGCCGGTCGTGCACCATCTGCTCGCGCTGCCCGGCGTGACGCTCGACGGCCTCAAGCGCGTCTACTCGCATCCGCAGGGACTGGCCCAGTGCGAGCGCTTTCTGGGCACGCTGAAAGGCGTCGAGGTCATCGCGACCTACGACACGGCCGGCAGCGCGAAGATGGTCGCCGATTCCGGCGCGCGTGATGCCGCGGCGATCGCCTCGGCGCGCGCGGGCGAAGTCTTCGGGCTCGTGCCGCTCGCCTCGTCGGTGCAGGACTACGACGACAACATCACCCGCTTCATCGTCATCGGCCGCCGTCCGCTGAAGAACACGGTCGCCGACAAGACGACCATCGTCTTCACCGTGGCGAACGAACCGGGCGCGCTGTTCAAGGCGCTCAGTGTGTTCGCGCTGCGCGGCGTGGACCTGACGAAGCTCGAATCGCGGCCGATTCCGGGCCGTCCGTGGGAGTACCTCTTCTACGCGGATCTCGCCGCGGCGCGCGACAACCTGACGTGCGCGCGCGCGCTCGGCCATCTCGCGGAATTCGCGCCGACGCTGCGGACGCTCGGATCGTACGCGAGCTGGAAGTCGCGCGAGGAGCGATCGCCGGATCCGTTCGAGGTGGTGTCGTGACCGACGACGGCGGCAACCCGCTCACGTCCGGCCCGAGCCGCGCCGGCGCCCGCGCGATGCTGAAGGCCGTCGGCTTCTCCGACAGCGATCTGAAAAAACCGCTCATCGGCGTCGCCAACACCTGGATCGAGATCGGTCCCTGCAACTTCCATCTGCGCGACCTCGCGGTGCACGTCAAAGACGGCATCCGCGCGGCGGGCGGCACGCCGATGGAGTTCAACACCGTCTCCATCTCCGACGGCATCACGATGGGGACCGAAGGGATGCGTGCGTCGCTCGTCAGCCGCGAGGTGATCGCGGATTCGATCGAGCTCGTCACACGCGGCAACGGCTTCGACGGTCTCGTCGTGCTCGTCGGCTGCGACAAGACGATTCCGGCTGCGTCGATGGCGCTGGCGCGTCTCAACGTGCCGGGCGTGGTCCTGTACGGGGGATCGATCGCGCCCGGTACGTGGAATGGGCACGACGTGACGATCCAGGACGTGTACGAGGCGATCGGCGCGCATGCCGCAGGCCGGATGAGCGACGCCGACTTGTGCCGGCTCGAGGATTCGGCGTGTCCCGGCGCGGGAGCGTGCGGCGGCCAGTTCACCGCGAACACGATGGCGATTGCGACCGAGTTCCTCGGCCTCGCCGCCCTCGGCAGCGGCAGCGTGCCGGCGAACGATCCGAAGAAGGCCGCGGTCGCGCGCGAGGCGGGTGAGCGCGTGATGGCGCTGGTGCGCAAGGGCCTCAAGCCGCGTGACATCATCACCAAGGATGCGCTCGAGAACGCCATCGCGTCGGTGGCGACGACAGGCGGATCGACCAACGCGGTGCTCCACTTGATGGCGATCGCGTACGAGGCCGGCCTCGAGCTGTCGCTCGGCGACTTCGATCGCATCAGCGCGCGCGTGCCGCTGCTCGCGGATCTCAAACCGTCCGGCCGTTTCGTTGCGACCGATCTGCACGCCGCCGGCGGCAGCGCGCTGGTCGCGCAACGGCTGCTCGACGCCGGCATTCTGCACGGCTCCGCGCGCACGGTGACCGGACGCTCCATCGGCGACGAAGCGAGGACGGCGGTCGAGACGCCAGGACAGCAAGTCGTGCGTCCGGTGGATCGCGCGTTGAAGAGCAGCGGCGGGCTCGTGATTCTGCGCGGCAGCCTTGCGCCCGACGGCGCGGTGCTGAAAATCTCCGGCGCGAATCGACTGCAGCATCGCGGTCCGGCGCGCGTGTTCGACAGTGAAGAGGCCGCGTTCGACGCGGTCCAGCATCAAACGATCAAGCCGGGCGACGTCGTCGTCATTCGCTACGAAGGGCCGAGCGGCGGACCGGGCATGCGCGAGATGCTCGCGGTGACCGGCGCGATTGTCGGCGCAGGCCTTGGCGAGTCGGTCGCGCTCGTGACCGACGGACGCTTCTCCGGCGCGACGCGCGGATTCGCGGTCGGCCACATTGCGCCCGAAGCCTCGCGCGGCGGACCGCTCGCCGCGGTTCGCGACGGAGACCTCATCGTCATCGACGTCCCGAACCGGAAGCTCGACGTCGAGATAGCTGAGAGCGTCTTGAAGCAGCGGCTCTCGGAATGGACCGGGCCGGCGCCGCGCTACACGACAGGTGTCCTCGCCAAGTACGCGCGGCTCGTATCGTCGGCGGCCACAGGAGCAGTAACCGGATGACAACGATCAACGCAGAACCCGCTGAAACCGCAGAGCCAATCGTTCTGCGTGTTCTGCGAGTTCTGCGTTGAGCGTCGTGGGGTTGTGATGAAACTAACTGGCGCTCAGATCTTGTGGGAAGCGATGGTCCGCGAAGGGGTCACCGACATCTTCGGGTACCCCGGCGGCGCGATTCTGCCGGCGTATGACGCGATGCTCGGGTATCCGATCCGCCACATCCTCGTCCGCCACGAGCAGGGCGCGACGCACATGGCGGACGGCTATGCACGCGCGAGCGGGCGGGTCGGCGTCGCCATCGCGACCTCCGGCCCGGGCGCGACGAACATGGTCACCGGCATCGCCACCGCCATGATGGACAGCTCGCCGATCGTCTGCATCACCGGCCAGGTAGGCAGCAAGCTGATCGGATCCGACGCGTTCCAGGAAACCGACATCACCGGCATCACGCTGCCGATTACGAAACACAACTATCTCGTCACGCGCGCCGAAGATGTCGCGCCTGCGGTGCTCGAAGCGTTCGCGGTCGCGAAGTCAGGGCGTCCCGGGCCGGTGCTCGTCGACATCACCAAAGATGCCCAGCAGGGCAGCTGCGAAGTCGACTGGGCGGCAGCCGAGCCTCACCTCACCGAGGCGTACGACGATGCGCTGCCCGGCGATGGCGATTATCGGGAAGCGGTGGAGTTGATCAACGCGGCGGAGCGGCCGCTGATTCTCGCCGGCCACGGCGTCATGTTGTCTGGGGCGGAGCGCGAAATACTCGCGCTGGCGGAGCAGGCGAACATTCCGATCGCCGTCACGCTGCTCGGCATCGGCGGCGTCGCGGCCTCACATCCGCTAAATCTCGGCATGATGGGGATGCACGGCGAGGCGTGGGTGAACCACGCGATCCAGGAAGCGGATCTGCTGATTGCGCTCGGCATGCGGTTCGACGATCGCGTCACCGGCAACCTCAAGACCTACGCGCCGACCGCGCGGAAGATCCACGTCGACATCGATCGCGCCGAGCTCAATAAGAACGTCCGCGTCGACGTGGCCATCGCGAAGGATCTGCGGTCCGCGCTCGTCGAATGGCTGCCGCACGTCACCAGGCGCGATCGGGTGGAGTGGCACGGGCGGATCGATGCGCTCAAAGGCGATTCGGCCGTCCGCGACATCCAGCAATTGCCCGACGATGGTCATCTGTACGCGGCGCACGTCATCAACGACTTGTGGCGCCTCACCGAGGGCAACGCGATCGTCGTCACCGACGTCGGCCAGCATCAGATGTGGGAGGCGCAGTACTACAAACACGAGCGGCCGCGATCGCTCGTCACGTCCGGCGGTCTCGGCACGATGGGCTTCGCGCTGCCGGCGGCCATCGGCGCCAAGATCGCGTGCCCCGACTCGGAGGTCTGGGTCGTCGTCGGCGACGGCGGATTCCAGATGACGATGGCGGAGCTCGCCACCGTGGCGCAGGAGCAGCTCGACGTCAACATTGCGATCATCAACAACGGCTATCTCGGCATGGTGCGGCAGTGGCAGGAGTTCTTCTACGGGAAGCGCTACGCGGCGACGCCGCTGATGAATCCGGACTTCGCGAAGCTGGCCGAGGCGTTCGGCATCGCGGCGACGACGGTCACCAAGCGAAGCGACGTGGCCGACGCGGTGCACGCCGCGCGGCGGGTCAAGCGAGCCGCGCTGATTGACTTCAAAGTGGAGCAGGAAGACTCGGTGTACCCGATGGTGCCGGCCGGGGCGGATCTGCACAAGATGATCCGCAGGCCGTCACCGATTGTCGAGACAGCCGCCGATTAAAGGCAATGGAACCACGAAGCACAATGCAACCACGAAGACACGAAGGCACGAAGAAGAGTTGGTTTTTCTTTGTCGTGTTTTCGTGCCTTCGTGGTTGCGTGTAAGGTGCGAAGGACGATGGTACATACATTCGCCGTCTACGTCGAAAACAAACCCGGCGTCCTGAACCGCGTCGCGTCGCTGTTCCGGCGCCGCGCGTTCAACATCGAGTCGCTGACGGTCGGCCACACCGAGACGCCGGGGCTTTCGCGCATGACGGTCGTCGTCGACACTGATGAGTACGGGGCGCGGCGGCTCGAAGCGCATCTGCACAAGCTGGTGCCGGTGCGGCGCGTGGACAACATCACGACCACGCCATCCATTACGCGCGACCTCGCATTAATAAAGGTTGCGGCCACCGGGGACGCGCGCACACACGTCATGCAGCTCGTCGACGTCTACCGCGCGCGCATCGTCGACGTCAGCCCCGAGTCGCTCGTCATCGAGACGACGGGCACCGAAGACAAAATCGACAGCCTGGTCGAAGTCCTGCGCCCGTACGGCGTGGTCGAGATGGTGCGGACCGGCCGTGTCGCGATGGCGCGCGGCCTCACGCCCGCGACGCGCCTCGGCGTCCCGCGTGGAGTGCCCCCTGCGGACATCGGCGGCGACGTCAGCAACTGTTCGGTGTAACTAACACGGCCACGAAAACGCGAAAACACGAAAGCACGAAACAATCTTTTTCGTGGTTTCGTGGCAGATGGAGACGATGATGGCGACGATGTACTACGACAAAGACGCTGACCTCGCGCTGATTCGCGGCAAGAAGGTCGCCGTGATTGGGTACGGATCGCAGGGACACGCGCACGCGCTGAATCTGCAGGACAGCGGCGTCAGCGTCCGCGTCGGTCTGCCGGCGACGAGCCGATCGCGTGAGAAGGCGCGCGCGGCGGGACTGACCGTCGGCGAGGTGAGCGAGGTGTCGCAGTGGGCCGACGTCGTGATGATCCTGATCCCCGACACCGCGCAGGGCAAGGTGTATCGCGACGAGATCGAGCCGAACCTGCAGCCGGGCAACATGCTGATGTTCGCGCACGGCTTCAACATCCGGTTCGGCACCATCACCGTGCGGCCCGACCTCGACGTCGCGATGGTAGCGCCCAAGTCGCCGGGGCACCGCGTGCGTGAACTGTTCGTCGAAGGCGCCGGCACGCCGGCGTTGATCGCGATTCACCAGGACGCGACCGGCACGGCGCGCGCACTGACTTTGTCGTACGCGAAGGGTATCGGCGTCACGCGCGCCGGGGTGCTCGAGACGACGTTCGCCGAAGAAACCGAGACCGATCTGTTCGGCGAGCAGGCGGTCCTGTGCGGCGGCGTGAGCGCGCTCATCAAAGCGGGATTCGACACGCTGGTCCAGGCCGGCTATCAGCCCGAGATCGCGTACTTCGAGTGCTGTCACGAGCTGAAGCTGATCGTCGACCTGATCTATCAGGGCGGCCTCAACTACATGCGTTACTCGGTCAGCGATACGGCCGAACACGGCGACTACACTGGCGGGCCGAAGATCGTCACCGACGAGACGCGCCGCGCGATGAAGCAAATCCTCGAAGACGTGCAGAGCGGCAAGTACGCCGATGGCTGGATCGCGGAGAACGACAAGGGTCGCCCGTGGTTCAACGCGACGCGCGAGGCCGAGCGCACGCAACAGCTCGAGCAGGTCGGCGCGCGCCTGCGGCAATTGATGCCGTTCTTGAAGCCGGTTCCAACCGGCGCAACCACATCGGAGACGGTCGGCACCACACGCTGAACCAAACGCGGAGCTCGCTACGCGCGCAAACACACGGATTTTTCCGCGTTCTCGGCGCGCGCTCCGGTTTTAAGCTCTTCGCGTGGCACTGGATCGACTTCGACGTCTCAGTCGACGGGAGGACCTTTCTCGCCAGCGTTCCCGAGATCTCGGGAAACCAGCAACCGCTCACCGCGGTCGTCAATTGGACGTCGGAGGTCCGGCGCTGACCGGCATGGCTCGACAAGGCGGAGCGGCAGCCGCACGACGCCTTCGCATCGGATGAGCTGGGACGCGGCGAGCTGTTCTATATCCCGGCCGACCTGCATCTGTTCGCGCTTCCCGTTCAGACGTCGCCGGCGCTGTCCGTCGGGACGCCGCAGCCGCTCTTCACGGCCGTGCCGATCTGGACGAACCTTGACCGTTAAAGGAAACAGATGGTAAAACTTGCACCAATCTCGTCCGTCTGATGGCACTCAGATTCCCCACTACATGGACAAGCTGATCGAGCGCGAAGCCGCGACTCGAAACCCACTCACCGCCGCCCCCGCTCTGGCCGTTCAATTTTTTTTGATCCCGTTGGCCGTCGTTGCGATCACGGTTCTCGTGTATGTCGGATTCCGGTCGCTGCTCGCCGACGCACGGTCGCCGCAGGACTATCTCACCGAGATTCAGCGCGGCGGTTCGGATCGCCGCTGGCCGGCGGCCTACGAGTTGTCGCGGCTGATGGCCGATCCGAACGTGCGCGCGGACAAGACGCTGGCGCCGGTCGGACGCCTCGATCCGCCGCTGCCGGCCGACGCGGTCGCCGACCTGACGCACGCGCTCGACGATCCCGACAGCGAAACGCGCATCAGCGTCATCTGGGCGCTCGGATCCTCAGGCGATCCCGCCGTCGTCCCGCGATTGATCCCGCTCTACACCGCGCCGGACGCCGACGCCGGCATCAGGAAGATGATCGTCTACGCGCTCGGCGCACTGCCCGGCGACGAGCAGCTTCCGATCCTCCGCACCGCTCTCCAGGATGCCGCGGCCGACGTCCGATGGAATGCCGCCGTGGCACTCGCAAGAAAAGGAAATCACGACGGTGTGCCGGTGCTCAAGCAGATGCTCGATCGCCAGTACGTCGAGCAGACGGTCAAGCGCGATGTTCGGCAGGACGACGATCAGGATCCGATCGCCGACGTGATGATCAGCGGATTGCGCGCGGCCGCTGCGCTCAAGGACGAATCGCTCAAGCCATCGGTGACGAACTTGAGCCAGCAGGATCGAAGCATGAGAGTGCGTCAGGCCGCCATCGAAGCGCTGAAAGTCATGGGGTAGCTGCTGTCGCAGGGTTGACGTTCTGTTCCAGATACACGCGAGGGCCACGGCCCGAGCGTGTTGGCGAGAGAAAGTAAAAGATGGCCGACGAGACAAAGCCTCAAGGAACACAGCCGAGCGCGCCGCCGACCGGCGCGAATCCGGCGGCGACGCCGCAGCACACGATGGTGCCGGGCGGCGATGCGCCCGCGACCGCCGCGGCGGCGGCGGCGACGGGCGCGAAACCGGTCGCGCCGGCGGCAGCCGCGACGTCGACTCCAGGCGCGCACGCCGCGCGTCCGGCGCCGCCGCCGAGACCGCCGGCCGCGCCGATTCCGGATCTCGCCGGGAAAACGACGAACGTCGCGTCAGCCGGTGGCGCCGCGGCCGCCAAGGCGCCCGCGCCAGCCGCGGCGAAAGCCGCGACGCGCGATCCCGACGACACCTCGCCGCTGCTCACGCGTCGTGCGTGGATGGGTCTCGCGTGGGGCGCGTTCTCCGCGGCATCGGCCGCGGCGCTCGCCGCAACCGGCCGCTTCATGTTTCCGAACGTGCTCAACGAGCCGCCGCAGCAGTTCAAGGCCGGCTTCCCGAACGAGTACGGCATGGGCGTCGACGAGCGCTGGAAGGAAAAGTTCGGTGTCTGGATCGTGCGCACGCCCGACGACATCGTCGCGCGCGCCCCGGGGTTTTACGCCATCATCAGCACGTGCACGCACCTGGGCTGCACGCCGAACTACCTGTCGGCGGAGAGCAAGTTCAAGTGCCCCTGTCACGGCAGCGGGTTCCGGCTGACCGGCATCAACTTCGAGGGGCCGGCGCCGCGTCCGCTCGAGCGCGCGCGCATCGTGCTGGCCGACGACGGGCAGCTCCTCGTCGACAAATCGCGGAAGTTCCAGTGGGAGCTCCAGCAGTGGACGGATCCGGAGGCATTTCTGAAAGCGTGAGAAAACCTATGAACCACGGAGGACACGGGGGACACGGAGGTTCGATCCTGTTCTGATGCAGGTCGTTCCTCCTTTCCTCCGTGTCCCCTGTGGTGGAGAGTTTTAGACCGTATGGCAGATACCAAGACAGTCGCTCCGAAGGAAGGCGCCGGCACCCGGCTCTGGAACTGGCTGACCGAGACGCAGGTCTGGAAGTCGATCTTCCGGCACGACCGCCCCGACACCGATCGGACGCGCGTGCTCGTGATGCTCTCGAACGTGTTCCTGCATCTGCATCCGGTGCGGCTCCGGAAGTCCGGTGTGAAGCTGCGCTACACGTGGTGCATGGGCGGGCTGAGCTTCTTCCTGTTCCTCTCGCTGACGCTCACCGGCCTGTTGCTGATGTTCTACTACCGGCCGACGCTCGAGTACGCGTACAACGACATCGTGGGACTGCGCGAGCACGTGCCGCTCGGGATCATGCGCGAGATGCACCGGTGGGGCGCGCACGCGATGGTCATCACCGTGTGGCTGCACATGTTCCGCGTCTTCATGACCGGATCGTACAAGCCGCCGCGCGAGTTCAACTGGTCGGTCGGCGTCATCATGCTCGTGTTGACGCTGCTGCTGTCGTTCACCGGATATCTGCTGCCGTGGGATCAGCTCGCCATCTGGGCGATCACCGTCGGCTCGAACATGGCGCGCGCCACGCCGTTCCTCGGGCACGAAGGGCCGGGCGCCTCACTGCTCCGGCTCGGCGACGTGCCCCTCATTCACGCGTACGACGACGCGCGCTTCGCGCTGCTCGGCGGATCGTTTGTCGGCGAGGGCGCGCTGCTGCGGTTCTACGTGCTGCACTGCGTCGGCCTGCCGCTCGGCATCGCGTTCCTGATGGCGGTCCATTTCTGGCGGGTCAGGAAAGACGGCGGGATCTCAGGGCCTCTCTAGAAAGTTGGAAGTCTGAAGTCTGAAGTCTGCTCGCGTCAGACTTCAAGCGTCAGACTTCAGACTTGGAGCAGACATGGGCTTTTTGAAAGGGATTATCAACGCCTTAGCCGATCCGCGGCTGTTCTTCATCCTCGCGGTCGCTTCGCTCGTCGTGCTGGTGTGGAAGCGCGAGAGGATCGCGGCCAACTCCGTCGGTTACGGGTTGCTCGGTGTCCTGACGGTCTTCTTCGTCTTCGGATCGTTCGACCCGAACTTCCGTCTGATCGTCACCAAGCCGGACAACGTGCCGATCGTCGGGCTGATCTTCCTGCTGGTGTTCTTCACGTGGTACTCGGTGCGGGAAGGGGTGTTGAACGATCGGCGGATTGCGGCCGGCAAGGGGCCGATCGAAAAAGAGGAAGCGGACCGAGTATGGGTGTGGCCCGATCTGGTTTACACCGAGATGATCTCGCTGATCGTGTGCTCGGTGATTCTGATCGTCTGGTCGATTCTGCTGAAGGCGCCGCTCGAGCAGCCGGCCAACCGTTCGCTGACGCCGAATCCGTCGAAGGCCCCGTGGTACTTCCTCGGGCTGCAGGAAATGCTCGTGTACTTCGACCCGTGGCTCGCCGGCGTCGTGCTGCCCAGCCTGATCATCGTCGGGCTGATCTGTATTCCCTACATCGACAAGAACCCGAAAGGGAACGGCTACTTCACGTTCGCCGAGCGGAAGGCCGAGGTGACGATCTTCCTCTTCGGCTTCGTCATTCTGTGGGTGTCGCTCATCGTGCTCGGCACGTTCCTGCGCGGCCCGAACTGGAATTTCTTCGGGCCATTCGAATTCTGGGACATTCACAAGCTCGAGGCGCTGACGAACGTCAACTTGGCCGAATACATCTGGGTGCGGGGGCTGCGAACCGGACAGCCGACATTCTGGCTCACGCGCGAGATCTTCGGCATCCTGCTCGTGCTCTTCTACGTCTTCGCGCTGCCGGTGATTCTGGGGAAGACGTGGTTCAAGGGGTACTACCAGAAGCTCGGCGCACCGCGCTACTACGTCGGCGCGTTCCTGTTCATCATGATGATGGCGCTGCCGATCAAGATGCTGTTGCGCTGGATCTTCAACCTCAAGTACATCGTCGCGATTCCCGAATTCTTCTTCAATATTTGATATGGCTGAAAAGAAGGGTGTCGGACACGCTTACAACGTCGACTTCCTGAACGTCGTCTTCGCGGCGTCCAGCATCTTCCTGCTTCTGTCGGTCATCTGGATGGTCTGGGATGACTACGACCGCGAATGGAAGAACACGCAGCGGAACTTCGCGAAGCTCGAGTATCAGGTGACCCAGGCCAGCCGGGACCAGGCCGCGCGTGGCGTCGACCGCAACAAGCTGACGCAGCTGCAGGCGCAGCTCGCCGCCGCAGAGAAGAACGTGCAGGCGAACCAGCAGAAGGTCGACGAGCTGCAGAAGAAGCAGAAGAACCTCGAGGCGCGCATCTTCCGCGAGCAGCAGGACGCCAACTTCGCGAAGGCGACCTACGACCACGATCGGTACGATTTCGAGGCGACGCGCGCGGAACGGGGCGAGGCGGCCGCCCAGAAAAAGGGGCAGCGCGTCAAGGAAGAAGAGGCGCAGTTAGCCGAGCTGAATCTGACGCTCGAACGATCGATCGCCGAGCGCGAGGACGTGCGGAAGCAGCTCGGTCAGTACACCGGCCAGGTCGCGACGATTCAGAAGCAGATCGAGGAGATGAACACCGAGCAGACGCGGCTCGGCAAGCGCCTCGACGTCCTCGCGCCGAGCGTGACGAAGGACTACTTCCGGAACGCGCCGCTGCTCGACTTCATGGCGCCGACGATCAAGGTCCAGCAGGTGATTCTGCCCAATGTCCTCGACGACGTGAACTTCACCAAGGTCCCGAAGATGGACCGGTGCCAGACGTGTCACCTGGCGATCGACAAGAAGGGCTACGAGAAATACCCGCAGCCGTTCACGACGCATCCGAATCTGTCGGAGTATCTGGGCAGCGACTCACACCATCCCCTCGATCAGGTTGGCTGCACGGTGTGCCACGAAGGCATGGGGCAGTCAGTGAGCTTCCGCGACGCCGCGCATGCACCGCAAAACGAGAAGCAGAAGGAAGAGTGGGAGAAGAAGTACCACTGGGAAGAGCCGCACTTGTGGGACTACCCGATGCTGCCGGCGAAGATGACCGAAGCGTCGTGCGCGAAGTGCCACAAGCAGCAGGTGTACGTGCCCAAGGCGGACACGTTGAACATCGCCTACGCGACCTACGAGCGCGCCGGCTGCTACGCCTGCCACAAGACGCGCGGCTTCGAGACTGTGAGGAAGCCGGGTCCGATCCTGACGAAGATCGACGCCAAGCTGTCGGCCGACTGGGTCAAGAACTGGATCCGCCATCCGCGCGCGGTGAAACCGACCACGTGGATGCCGCGCATCTGGTACAACTCGAACTCCAGCGACCCGCAGGACGCGGTCAGAAACGAAGTCGAGATCAACGCGGCGGTGGCGTATCTGTTCGCGAACACGGAGCCACACGAGTTCGCCGTGAAAAATCCGCCGCACGGGGACGCGAAGAACGGCGAACAGGTCGTCCGCTCGATCGGTTGTCTGGGCTGCCACGTCCTCGACGAAAAAGCGCGAGCGGACGCTGGCCCGCGCCGTACCTTCGGTCAGCCGCTGCAGAACATCGGCAACAAGACGACGTACGAATGGATCTACAACTGGGTGCGGGATCCGAAGCACTACAGCCCCGACACCTACATGCCGAACCTGCGTCTCACCGATGTGCAGGTGGCCGACGTCGCGACGTTCCTGAGCAGCCTGAAGCAGTCAGGCGGCGATCCGGCCAAGGCGACACCCGACGCGAAGGCCGTCGACGACGTGCTGCTCGACTACTACAAAGCGACGATGCCGTTCGAGGAGGCGAAGGCGGCTGTCGGTAAGCTCGACGGGCAAGCCAAACAAGTCGCGCTCGGGCAGAAAGTGATCAGCCGGTACGGCTGTTACAGCTGCCATCAGATCAAAGGCTTCGAGACGACGCAGCCGATCGGCACCGAGCTGTCGGAAGAGGGCAGCAAGCTCGTGTCCCGTCTCGATTTTGCGTTCATCACCGACATCCCGCACACGTCGAAGCTGGCGTGGTTCCGCACCAAGCTGCACGATCCACGGATCTTCGACCGTGGCCGCGTCCTGCTAGCGCTCGACAAGCTGCGTATGCCGAACTGGGACTTCAGCGACGAAGAAATCGGCCGCCTCGTGACGGCGATCATGAGCTTCCAGCGCGACATTCAGCCGGCGCAGGCGATGCCGGCCAAATCCGCGCGCGTCGACTTTCTCGGCCAGGGCCGCACGCTGGTGCACCGCCGCAACTGTGTCGGCTGCCACATCATCGAAGGCGATGGCGGCGACTTCCTGAAGCTCGTGGCTGAGCCATCGCTCGGGCCGCCGATGTTGACGCCTGAAGGCGCGCGCGTTCAACCGGAATGGCTGTATGCGTTCCTGCGCGGGCCGATCACGATTCGTCCGTGGATCAGCGTACGGATGCCGACCTTCGGTCTGGACGATTACAGCCTGAATGGCGTCATCAACTACTTCGGTGCCGTGTCGAACACGCTCGGCTCGTTCCAGACGCATGAGGTCGTGCGCACGGCCGCCACCAACGACGCGGCCGGCAAGCAGTTGTTCGAGCTGCTCAAGTGCCAGAGCTGCCACGTGCTCGGGAGCGTTCCGAAGGACCAGACGCCTTCAACCCTGGCGCCGGACCTCCGCATGGCGTCCGAGCGGCTTCAACCGGATTGGATTCT
>MNEX01000143.1 GCA_001917905.1 Acidobacteria bacterium 13_1_40CM_65_14 | reverse complement strand
GTGCTCGGGAGGAAACCCGAGTCGCTCGACTTTCTCGAGCGCTTCCTGGAACGCGGTGAGAAGGAAACGGAACGGTACCCCGTCGGCAATATCGGCAGCTTCAATCGGCCCACCGACGTCACATGGGACACGCAGGACAACATCTTCGTCAGCGACGGCTACAACAACTCGCGCGTTGTCAAGATCAGCAAGGACGGCGGGTGGGTGAAGACGCTCGGGACGCGCGGCGCCGCTCCAAACCAGTTCAACACGGTGCACGCCATTACATCCGATGCCAAAGGCAACATCTACGCGGCCGATCGCGGCAACCGCCGCATTCAGGTATTCGATCCGGATTTGAACCCGGTCCGCATTATCAGCACCGTCGGCGCGCCCTGGAGCCTCTGCACCTCACCAGGCTCGACGCAATACCTCTTCAGCGGCGACGGAAACGGAAAACTCTACAAAGCGGATCTGAACGGGAATCTACTCGGCTGGGCGCAGACCAGCCAGGGTCACGGTCAGAGCGGCTGTCTGATCCACGAGCTCCA
The DNA here is from genome assembly GCA_001917905.1 of Acidobacteria bacterium 13_1_40CM_65_14. Taxonomy (GTDB): domain Bacteria; phylum Acidobacteriota; class Vicinamibacteria; order Vicinamibacterales; family CAVVIG01; genus QHWF01. The sequence goes on along the minus strand of MNEX01000143.1, from coordinate 8,658 downwards.
CTGCGAGTCGGAGAACATCATTTATAAAGGCGACTGCTCGACGTGGACCGTGGAGAAAATCACTATCAAGGGGACCGTACGGCCGTCGGCACATTGAAGCGTCAGGAGGACGGAGAACGTCTTAGTTCGTTCGTCTGCCGACCCGCCAGACCAGAAACGCGGTCACCACCGCAATCGCGGTGAGCATCTGCCGTTCGGTCGCGGGGTTGAACGGATCGCCGGCGACCTTCAGCTCGAGGCGTTTTCGCGTCCAGCCACCTTTGAGGTACAGCGCATCGTACTGTTGCGTCCGCAGATCGTGTGCGGCCACGGCACCCGGATCGTCCCCCAGCCCCAGCGGGAGTTGCTCAGGCAAGACCGGCAGCTCGTTCCGGGGATCCACAGCCCAATTCACGAACTTGGCGGCGAGGCTCTTGTCGTCTCGCGGAGGCCAGACGACCACGATCAGCAACGCGACGATGAGGAGGACCCACCATTGAAAGTTGTTCGGCCGCCACATGGTATTCCGCGCGCGCTCATTATCTTCCAGCCTAGAACTTTCCGGTCGGGTTCGCCTACGACTCGCGCAGCGAGATCGTCTCGAGCACGTCCCAGTGCTCGACGATCTTGCCGTCGTCGACTCGAAACCGATCGTAGTAGGCGGTCGGCGACAGCCCGACGCCGGCGACGAGCTCGCGCCGCTCGACGTTCGTCACCGGAATGCCGTCGACGATGGCCGCGACCACCAAGTTCGAAACGGTCACCAGCGTGCGAGACATTTGCGTTTCCGCCCCGGTACCCGCGCGTCAGAACGTCAGCTTGAATCCCAGCTGCGCCTGGAACGGATCGAACGCCTGGCGCGGTCTGCCGAAGCCGGTGGGAATGCCCGTCCCTGTGACGCCCGCCTGCGAGCTCTGGTTGCCCTGATAGTTCGTGAAGTTCACCGTGTTGAACAGGTTGAACATCTCCCAGAGCACTTCGGCGCGCGCGCGGCCGAACTCGAATTTCTTCGAGAGACGCAGATCCGTCTGGAAGAATTTGTCGCCACGGCCCTCGTTGAAGCCAACGCCCGCAGGACGGTCGTTGTTGTCGCCGTCGCGGTTGGCATCCGTGCCCGTCGTGATGTTGTAGGGCGGCGCGGAGTTCGCGGTCATGATGCCGCCGAGCTGAATGCCGTACGGCAGCTCGTAAATCACATTGCTCACGATGCGGTGCCGCACGTCGTTGCTTGTCGGCCCCCAGTCCGCTATCAGGTTGTATTTGTCAAAGGGCGTCCCGTTGTCGGCGATCGATTTCGCCGTTCCCAGCGTGTAGCCAACCAGGAATCCGAGCCGGTTTGCAAACCGCTTCTGCAGACGCAGCTGCGCTTGATGAATGCGGATCGGCGACGAGTCGTCGTAGAGCAGCAGCCGCAGGCCCGACGAAACCAGCGGGAACGTCCCATCCGCCTGCCGCGCGTTCACGTTCCGCGTGACCGGAAAGTGCTCCCCTCGCATGTAGACGTAATCGAATGACAGCGCGTAATCGCGTCCGAGTTGTCGCGTCGTGCCGGCGGTCATCTGATGCGTATACGGCGACTGCGCGTCAGGATTGGCAATGCGGAACGAGCTGCCAACAGACTCCGGCAGCGAGCCGGTTGGCGAGTTCGGGAAGAAGTTGTTGGGAATTCGCGCGCCCGATCGCGAGTCGTTCGCGATCTGCGTGGTGATGAAACCCGGATAGCCCGCGACGACGGAGCGCAGCGTGGTCGTGTTGACCTGATCGTAGTAGATGCCGTACCCGGCGCGCACGACGAGCGTGTCGTGGTTGGTTGGATCCCAGGTGATGCCAAGCCGCGGCCCAACGTTGTTGAGATCGTTCGGCACCGGTTTGTAGTTGCGCCCGCGGAGATCGCCCGTCGCGTGGCGAATCCAGAATTGCTCGGTGGGGACGTCGCTGGGAATATCGTCACCATTGAGATCGCCGCGCCAGAACTGGAAGTCGTATCGCAGCCCGACGTTGACCGTGAGGCCGCTGGCCGGACGCCACTGATCGTTGACGAAGGTCGAGTAGATCGAGACGTCGCGCCTGAGCGCGGCCAGCTTGCCGCGCAGCTCGATCCCCTGCGTGAAGCGGAACGGCAGCGTGGACGCGTCGCTGGCCACCACCGGCCGGTCCGCCAGGAACTCGAACAGCCCGTTGAACGACTGATTGATCGTGCTCGTCGTCGGGACGATGTTCGTTTCGAAGCCGAACTTCAGATCGTGCGAGCCTTTTGCCACGTAGTGAAGGTTGGTCGCGTTCGTCAGAATGTAGTTGTCCTGCGTTCGACCCTGCGGCACGTTGCTGGCCTCGCCGAACTGCACGGTCGGAAAACGGATCTCCGGCTTCGGCGCGGTCCCTGCCGGCAGCACGCGATCGAGCGCCTGGTGCGACACACTCACGCGCAGCTCGTTGACGAGGTTGCTGCCGAGGACCGACGTCAGGTTGCCGACGATGAACCAGGCGCGGCGCTTGTCGTCGTACCCGTGATCGCCCGAGCTGTCACTGCCGACCTGCTGGTTGAACAGGTCGCGGTGGTCATACATGTAGGTGACGTTCGCCGTGTGCTTGGAGCTCGCCAGATACGTGCCCTTGCCGAACACGTTGTTCTCGTCGGTTGTGACGGGCACGTCCGTGCGCGCGTCGTACCCAAGCGTCTGGACGAAATCGCGAATGGCGACGGGGATGTTCACCTGGACGGAGCGCTTGTTGGCGCGCCGCTCCCACGAGCCGAAGTAAAACAGCTTGTTCTGGCGGATCGGACCGCCGACCGTCGCGCCGGACTGCTGGATGTTGAACGGTGGCACGCTCTCGGAAAAGTAATTCGGCTTCTCGAATGCGTCGTCGCGGCGGAAATGGAAGCCGCTGCCGTGCACGCGGTTCCCGCCGGACTTGGTGATGATGTTGATCGCGCCCGATGCCGAGCGGCCGAACTCGGCGGAGTACGAGTTGGCCATCACCTGGAATTCCTGAATCACTTCCTGCGCGAGCGCGATGCGGGTGGCCGACGACAGCGAGGAGCCTCCGCCGGTGACTTCGTCGTTGAAGTCGACGCCTTCGAGCCAGACCGACTTGTAGTTTTCGCTCATGCCCCCGAAGGAAATCGAGTCGGTCTGCCCGCCGACGGCCGAGCCCTGGTCGGTGACGACGCCCGGCGCGAGGAGCGTCAGGTCGAGGAAGTCGCGGCTCTTGAGCGGCAGTTCGGCGATCTGCTGCGTCTCGATGTTGGTACGGACCGCTTGTTCGGTGGAGTTCACGAGCGGGGCGACGCTGCTGACCGTCACGGTCTCCTGGACGCCGCCGACCTCGAGCACGAACGGGACTTCCACCTGCGATGCGATCGGGAGGCGGACATCGGTGCGCTGCGTTTCGTGAAACCCCGCGAGCGCGGCCTTGATCGTGTAGACCCCGGGAGAGAGGGCTGAAAAGCTGTAGCCGCCGCGCGCGTCGGTGACAGCGTCGCGTGTGGCCCCATTGCTCTGGTTGATGGCTGTGACGGTAACGCCCGGCAAAGCCCCACCAGTCGAGTCCTTGATTTCACCCAGAATCGTTCCGGTGGCGGTCTGGGCCCGGGCGGGTGAGGCCAGCAGGGTCAGACCGAGCAAAACCGCGCCGGCGATGAATCGATACATCATGGTCGACCTCCGCAACACAGCGACATTTTCACTGGCGCCGGGGCCCCACCCCCGGCGCGAACTGACGCTGATGCCTCGCCTCGGATTCGCACGTCCTCGGCTCGGCATGGCCGCAGGCGCTTTTCAGTCGCGCTGGCCCCACCCCCAGCGCGAGCTTACGCTGACACCTCGCCTCGGCTTTCGCATGGCCTCGGCTCGGCGCGCCACCCCAGCGCGGCTGCCGCGCTGGGGGCTCGGTGTGGCCCCAGGCGCGACAATTTATAACAATCTGGCGCGCGGAGACGGCTATAGAGACCGCTATACTTCCGAATACGCTGAGAGGGAAATGAAAAAACTGCTCGTCGCCTCGGTCGCCGCATGGCTGTGTTCGTGGGGCCTGTCCGCGCAATCGCCGCAGACGGGGCGACGCACTCCGGCGGCGAACGCGGAATCCGCCACGCAGACCGTGAAGCAGTACTGCATCGGCTGTCACAGCGATCGTGGCAAGGCCGGCGGCCTCTCGCTTGCGGACTTTGACGTCGCGCGCACGACCGAGCATCCTGACGCGGCCGAGAAGATGATTCGCAAGCTACGCGCCGGCATGATGCCCCCGGCCGGCGCGCGGCGTCCCGATGATCCCACGCTTCAGGATTTGCGTCGCGCCCTCGAAACGCGGATGGACCAGTGGGCGGCCGCGAATCCCAATCCTGGCTGGCGTCCCTTCCAGCGCCTCACGCGCGCAGAGTACGGCCGGGCCGTCAAAGACCTGCTCGACGTCGACGTCGACGTGACGGCGTATCTCCCGCCCGACACGATGAGCCAAGGCTTCGACAACATCGCCAACGCGCAAAGCTTTTCGCCCGCGTTGCCGCAGGGCTACTTGCGCGCGGCGAGTCAGATCAGCCGCCTCGCGGTCGGCGATCGCACCGCTGCGCCGACGACGGCGACGTACCGAGTCCTCGCGACCGAGAATCAGATGCAGTACGTCGAAGGCGCGCCGTTCGGATCGCGCGGCGGCACGGCGTTCGTGCACACGTTCCCGGCTGACGGTCTGTACAAGTTCCAGGCCACGCTGGTCCGCACGGTGAGCGGCGAGTTGTTCGGGAATACAGCCATCTACATGGCCGGCAAGAACGAGCTGCTCGAAATCTCCATCAACGGCGAGCGCGCAGCGGGGCTCGAAGTCGATTCCGGGATGAGCGATGCCGGCGAAAAGGGACTCACGCTCGAGACACCGCCGATCGCCATCAAGGCCGGACCGCAGCGGATTGCCGCCGCGTTCGTGCCGCGGTCGGTGGCGCCCGTAGACGATTTGCTCGCGCCCATCGATCAGACGCTGATCGATACGCGCATCGGCACGGGCTACGGCGTCACGATGGCGCCGCACCTGCAGGAGCTCGCGATTGCCGGGCCGATGAAAGTGACCGGCGTGTCTGACACGCCGAGCCGTCGAAAGATCTTCACGTGCCGGCCAAGCCGGACCCAGAGTGGCCCCGTCCTTCGACAAGCTCAGGACGCCCTGAGTTCATCGAAGGGCGAGAGAAGTCGAGGGGCCACGTCGGTGAGCGAAGACCGCGTCTGCGCGGCCGACATTCTGCGGCGGCTCGCCACGCAGGCATATCGCGGACCGGTGCGCGACGACCTCAACGACCTCCTCGGGTTCTACGATCAGGCGCGCGCCGAAGGCGGCGATTTCGAGCAGGGCGTGCGCCTCGGCATTCAAGGGATCCTCGCGAATCCACGCTTCATGTTCCGCACGGAGCAGACGCTGCGGAGCGCGAACGGCACGTATCGGTTGACCGATGTCGATCTCGCGTCGCGCCTGTCGTTCTTCCTGTGGGGGACGCTGCCGGATCAGGCGCTGATGAAAGCCGCCAACGACGGCACGCTCAGGAATCCGATCGTCTTCGACAAGCAGGTCACGCGCATGATCGCGGACCCGCGCGCGCGTGCGCTCTCGACCCGTTTTGCGGCGCAGTGGCTGCGCCTTCAGGACGTCGACAAGATTCGACCCGACGGCTTGCTCTTCCCGTACTGGGATGGCTCGCTGTCCGAGTCGTTCGTCCGCGAGACCGAGCTCTTCTTCGACAGCATTGTCCGCGAGAATCGCAGCGTCCTCGACGTGATCACGGCGGACTATACGTTCGTGAACGAGCGGCTCGCGCGGCATTACGGCATTCCCAACGTGACCGGTCCTGAGTTCCGTCGCGTCACGCTGCCCGAGCCGCGCAGCGGCCTGTTGACTCAGGGCAGCATTCTGCTGCTCACGTCGGTCGCCGATCGAACCTCGCCGGTGCAGCGCGGCAAGTGGATTTTGCAGGTGCTGCTCGGTGCACCACCGCCGCCGCCGCCGCCAAACGTGCCGGCGCTCGAAGACACGAAACCGTCTGCAGACGGCCGGTTGCTCTCGGTCCGCGAGCGCATGGAGCAGCACCGCGCGAATCCCGCGTGCATGTCGTGCCACCGCGTGATCGATCCGATCGGGCTCGCACTCGAGAACTTCGACGTGACCGGTCGCTATCGCATCAAGGACAACGGCGTGCCCGTCGACTCGACGGGGCAGCTGTACGAGGGCACGCAGATGGAAGGCGTGGCGGGTCTGCGGAATGCGCTCCTTAAATACAAAGACGCGTTCCTCATGACCTTTGCCGAAAATCTCATGACGTACGCGCTCGGCCGCCGGATCGAGACGTACGACATGCCGGCGCTGCGCGCGATCGTGCGTGACGCCGACAAGCACAATGACAGGATTGGCGCCTTCATCGGCGGCGTGACCCGAAGCGCCGCTTTTCAGATGAGCAGTCACGCGCCGGCTGAGACGACTGCGGGGGGCAGACAGTACTGAGAGCGCGGCACAATGAAGCTCTGCACCACGGAGGACACGGCGGACGCGGAGAAAAATGCCGTTTTGAACAGGTTTGAACCTCCAGTCCTCCGTGTCCCCCGTGGTGGCGAGGTATTTTGTTACGGAGAGGCCCGATGATCATCACGAAGCGCCATCTGTCGCGCCGGACGGTTCTGAAAGGCATGGGCGTCACGGTCGCGTTGCCGTTCCTCGAAGCCATGACGCCAGCCGCCACGGCGCTGGCGAACACCGCGGCGAAAGGCAAGGTCCGCTTTGTCGCCATCGAGATGGTGCACGGGGCGGCCGGCAGCACCACCTATGGCGCGAAGAACAACCTGTGGGCACCGGCTGCCGTCGGACGCAGCTTCGATCTCTCGCCCACGTCGCTGGCGCCACTGGATCCGGTGCGCGAGTACGTGACGATCGTCAGCAACACCGACGTCCGCATGGCGGAAGCGTTCACGACGCCGGAGATCGGCGGCGATCACTTCCGCGCGAGCTCGGTCTTTCTCACGCAGGCGCATCCCAAGCAGACGATGGGATCGGACCTGTTTGTGGGCACGTCGTTCGACCAGATTTACGCGCGTCAGTTCGGACAGGACACGCCGATTCCATCGATGCAGCTCTGCATCGAGGCCGTGGATCATTCCGGCGGCTGCGAGTACAACTACTCCTGCGCCTACACCGACGCCATCAGTTGGGCATCGCCGAACGAGCCGCTGCCGATGTTGCGCGACCCGCGGGCGGTGTTCGATGCGATGTTCGGCGTCGGCGCCACTCCCGAAGACCGCGCGCGCCGCCGTCGCGAGGACCGCAGCATTCTCGACACGATCGTCTCGTCGATCGACCGCCTCAAGACGCAGCTGGGCGCCGCCGACCGTGCGCGGCTCGCCGACTACATGGACGACGTCCGGGAGATCGAGCGTCGGATCCAGAACATCGAGGCGCTCAACCGCAGCGGCGAGCACCGCGAGCTGCCGACTGCGCCGATGGGTGTGCCGGATTCGTTCGAAGAGCACGTGAAGATCATGTTCGACCTGCAAGCGGTCGCGCTCTCGTCGGAAATCACGCGCGTGTTCGCGTTCAAGATGTCGCGCGATGTGTCGGGCCGCGTGTTCCCGTCGACGGGCGTCACCACCGGCTTCCACAACGCGTCGCACCACAACGAGCGGCCGGAACGGATTCTCGACTTCGCGAAAATCAACACGTATCACGTGAGCCTCGTGCCCTACTTCCTCGAGCGGCTCAAGAGGACGCCCGACGGCGACGGCAACCTGCTGGACAACACGTTGATCGTGTACGGATCGCCGATGGGCAACCCGAACCTGCACAACCACAAGCGCTGCCCGTTGTTCATCGCGGGCAAGGCCGGCGGTCAGCTCAAAGGCGGACTCCATCTCAAGGCATCGGACGGCACCCCGATGGCGAACGTGTTCCTGGCGATGGCGCAGAAGCTGGGGATGAACGATGTGAAGTCGTTCGGCGACAGCACGGGCGAGGTCGATCTCAATAACGTCGGGTAGGTCAAGTAGGGTGAGACGGGTTGCGGCCGCGCCGATGTCAAGAGCCGTCAACGCGGCGCGGCCAGTGAAGGTTACGCGCGAGCGCAACGGCGCGAGCGCGTCAGGCGCGGGGGGAGGGCCCCGCGCAAAGTGAAAAGCGCCTGCGGCCATACCGAGCCGAGGACATGGAAATCCGAGGCGAGGCATCAGCGAAAGGTCGCGCTGGGGGTGGGGCCCCGCGTAGTGCAGACTGAGCGGACAGTCGTGCCGAATCAGCGCCGCGAGCCAAAGGCGAGCGGTGGCAGGCGCCGGGGGTGGGGCCCCGGCGCAAGTAAGAAAAGTCAAAAGTTATGCTTCGAAAAACCTCGACGTTGATTAGTGGGATCGTCCTGAGTCTGCACGTCGCGCTTGGAGCCGCCGGTGTGGATTCGATCGCCGACGCGGCGATGCGCGGCGATCGCGCGGACGTGCTGGCGATGATCAAACAAGGCGCGGACGTGAATGCGCCGCAGGGCGACGGCGTGACGGCGCTGCACTGGGCCGCGCGGCACGGCGACGCCGAGATCGTGGGGGCGCTCATTGCCGCGGGCGCGCACGCCCGTGAAGCGACGCGCCTTGGCGGGTACACGCCGCTGCATCTCGCGGCCGAGCGCGGATCGGCGCCGATCGTGAAGGCGCTCATCGGCGCGGGCGCGGT
>MNEX01000023.1 GCA_001917905.1 Acidobacteria bacterium 13_1_40CM_65_14 | reverse complement strand
CGGATTGAACAGCTCCGGGACAAAGCTCGTGACCTTGTTGTCCGTCGTGTACGGATTGAAGAACAAGGAGTACCGCACGCCGTAGTCGAACGTCACGCGGCGCGATGCCTGCCATGAGTCGGCGGCGTAGAACTCCACGTCGCGCCAGCGCTGCGGAGCCGACCGGCTGGTTGACGCTTCGGAGAAGCCCCATGTCATGTCCCGAAGCAGGAAATCCGCAAGCACGTTCCCGGTGTTCGACCCCCAGCCGTTGAGACCAGCGGAGCCCCAGAACCGGGAGTTCATATCCGATCCATTGCCGTCGGTGTCCTCGTTCTTCCTGCTGTCGGGCAAAGTCGCAAGCGCGCCGACCTTGACCAGGTGCTTCCCGAATACCCTGGTGTAATCGTCCTTGAGGATGAACAGATCCTGATTGTTGAGGAACGGCGCCTCATTCCACAGGGCTGAATAACCCTGACCACCCCAGAAGACCGGATGACTTGTCTGGTCGCCGTACTGTTTGCTGCTCACGGGAAAGATCGGCGGCAGGGCGCCGAGGATCTGCGAGCTCAATCCCGCATCGGTGCCGCCGCGAGTGATGATGATCTTGTTCGCGGAGTACGAGAACTGAAGGCTGTTGGTCGCGCTCGTTCCAAGCGTCTGGTTGAGCGACGCGACGAACGACCGGCTTGGCTGGTCCCAGTTCGAATCAACGGAAGGGAACGGATCGTCGCCCCAGAGGTTTGATTGGACACTCGGCGCGTTGTTCTTCCACGTATCGTGCGTGTAGCGCACCATCAGGCGGCTGGCCTTGCTGATCGTCCAGTCGGCGCGGAGGCTTTGCTGGTTGTAGCGGATGGGCGACACGACTGACGTGACCCAGTTGTTGCAGCTTCCGGCGGCCGGCGTGACGTTGGGGAGTGGATAGAGCTTCAAGAACAGCTGGCCGGCCGGACTGAGTCGACTCGCCGGGATCCGGTTTCCGGAAAACGCCGCGCCGGTCAGCGGATCGGTTGGGATCGGCGGCGAGCAGCCCGGAATGCGAGCTCCGCTGAAATCTCCATTGCGTTCCGCCTCGGTTGGGACGAACGAGGCACGCGCGGTGCCACGGTCCTCCAGGTTCCATTCGAGGTTGCCGAAAAAGTGCAGCTTGTCCTTGATCAAGGGACCACCAAGAGAGACGCCGACATCGTTCCGGCGCAACTTCTCCTTCGGCTGGTCGGCTTTCTCGAGGAAGTAGTTCTTCTTGTTCAGCGCATCCTTGCGGCCGGAATAAAACATGCTGCCGTTGTAGCGATTGGTCCCGCCGCGCGTGACGATGTTGATCTGGGCGCCGCCAGCTCCGCCGAACTCCGGCCCGTAGCTGTTGCGCAGGATCTTGAACTCCTCGATCGCTTCGAGCGACGGGTACACCAGGATCGTGCGGTTCGAACCGACGTCATTATTGTTCGCACCGTCCACCGTCCACATGTTGGCGGTGACGTCGCTGCCGCTCACCGAGAGATCGGATCCGCCGAGCAGACCCTTGTCCTTGACGTTGAGGAAGTCGGGCGCGCTCACGCCGGGCATCAACATGGCGAGCTGCAGGAAATTGCGGCCGTTCAGCGGCAGCTCGCGCACCATCTCACCGGTGATCACGCCCGAGACGTCGCCGCCGATGGTTTTCACCGGCGCGCTGATCGCTTCGACGTTGACGACCTCACTGAGCTGGCCCGTTGCGAGCTCGAAATCGATTCCGACGTCGGCCGCGACTCTGAGCACCACGCCGGTACGCGCGGCGGTCTTGAAACCCTGCAACTCGGCGGACACTTTGTAGCGCCCAACGGGCAGGTCCGGAACCGAGTACACGCCGGCGGCGTTCGTGACGACGGTGCGCGAGAGACCGGTCTCTTCGTTCAAGACCGTCACGGTCGTGCCCGGCAGCACGGCCTGGGTGGCGTCTCGCACCGTGCCGCGAATTCCGCCGGTCGATCGTTGTGCGAGGGCTGGAGTCGCGAGGAAGAGCAACGCGACGAACAGGAACAGGAACGGCTTCCGCATACGTGGTCGCCTCCACAGGTTCCTAAAACTACTTAAGAAAGTGTTATTATGACGACCGCGAACCGCTTGTCAAGCGCTTTTGAGCCGCTGGAACTTCTGCGTGCAGCGATCGACATCCGCGAACGGACGCTCCAAGGAATCTGAAAGAGGTCGGTGGGTTCAGCCGACCTTCCGCACCATCGCCGTCGTCGTGTTCAGTCTGGTTCTCGCGGCCAGCGCCTGGCGATGGTCCCGGTCGGAGTCGACGGCGCGCCGACAGCCTGGCCTTAACGTTCTCCTTATTACGATCGACACATTGCGCGCCGATGCCCTCGGCGCGTACGGAAACAGCCGCGCCAGCACGCCGTCGATCGATCGTCTGGCGGCGGCCGGTGTCCGATTCGTGGACGCACACGCACACAATGTCACCACACTGCCATCGCATGCGAATATTCTGTCGGGCACTTACCCGACCGACCACGGCGTACGGGACAACGCAGGCTTTCGCTTTCCCGCAACGGTCGACACACTCGCAACGCTCCTGAAGGCGCGCGGCTATCGCACGGCCGCCTTTGTCAGCGCGTTCCCGCTCGATTCGCGATTCGGTCTCGACCGCGGCTTTGACGTGTACGACGACAGCTTCGTCGATGCGCAACCCCGACCCGCGTTCCTGGAGCAGGAGCGCCGTGGGAGCGAAACGGTCGCGCTCGCGCAGCGCTGGATCGACGACGGTCGGAAGGACCAGCCGTACTTTTGCTGGCTGCATCTGTACGAGCCGCACTTTCCTTACGCGCCGCCCGAACCGTTCGCCTCTCGTTTTCCGAACGATCCCTACCTTGGCGAGGTGGCCGCCGCCGACGCCGCGCTCGCCCCGCTCGTCGAGCCGATCACATCGGCCGGCAGAGACGGCCGGGGAACGCTCGTCGTGCTCACCGCCGATCACGGCGAGTCTCTCGGCGAACACGGCGAGACCACTCATGGGATCCTGGCCTACGAGGCGACGCTCAGAATTCCTCTGATCGTGTTTCAGCCGGAGCTCTTTAAACCGCGTGTCGCACCGGAGCCCGCGCGCCACGTCGACCTTCTGCCGACGATTCTCGACGCGCTCTCGATTCACTTGCCCGACTCGTTGGCCGGGCGCAGCCTGCTGCCGGCGCTCGCCGGCACGTCGGACGCTCATGCCCGCGCGGACGCCGCGTTGACCGAGCCCATCTACTTCGAGGCGCTCTCGGGGAACCTGAATCGCGGGTGGGCGCCGCTACGCGGTGTGATTCGAAACGGAATGAAGTACATCGAGCTGCCAATTCCAGAGTTGTACGACCTTCAACGCGACCCGGATGAGCAGCACAACCTCGCGCAGTCCCAGCCGCAGCGCGTCGAGCAAATGCAGGCGCTTCTCGACACGATCCGCGCGCCCGACGGGCGAGCGGACCATCGGACCGAGACCGCAGACGCGCGCCAGCGCCTCCACAGCCTCGGTTACATGAGTGCCGCAGTCACGTTGCCGACACGGTACACCGCGTCCGACGACCCGAAGCGCCTCATCGGGCTCGATGCCCTGCTGCAGGATGTCGTCCGCCTGTATCTCGCAGGCGATCTGCGCGCCGCGATCACGCGCTGCAGGCAACTGGTCGACCGCCGCCCCACCATGGCGGTGTCATTGCTCGAGCTCGCGCATCTCGAGCGCGAGAGCGGCAATCTGCCTGGGGCGATCGACGCGTTGCGCAGAGCCGCAGCGTTGACTCCGGAGGACACGCAGACGATTTCACTGCTCGGCGCATATTTGACGCAGGCAGGCCGTGCGCGGGAAGCGGTGGACCTGCTGGAGCCGTACGGCCGGCGCGAGCCGCCCGATCTGCAGGTGCTCACCTCGCGTGCCCTTGCGCTTGCCGCCGCCGGCCGACCGAGCGAGGCGCTGTCGGCGCTGGCGCAGGCGCGGCAGCAGGACCCGACCAACGCGATGCTGCGCGTCGAATCGGGCACTGTGTATCTCATGGCCGGCGATCGGCTCCGCGCGCGCGGGGAATTCGAGGCTGCGCTGGCGCTCAATCGCAACGTCGCACGCGCGCACAGTTCGCTGGGTGTGATCACGGCCGAGGACGGTCGCACCGATGAAGCCATCGCGCACTGGAGGCAGGCTCTGAACGCCGACCCACGCGAAGTCAGCAAACTGCTCGCCTTCGCCGAATTCCTGCGGCGGAGGGGCCACGAGACTGATGCGCAACCATATCTCGAGCTCTTCGTCGCGTCCGCTTCTCCACAGCAGTACGCACGCGAGATCGCGCGCGCTCGCCACTGGCTTGTGCAAAGGCAATAAGGGCGCGTTGTGGAAATAACCGGAAATATGCACCACGGTGGACACGGAGGACACCGAGGAGCTTAATGTTCCTCCGCGTCCTCTGTGTCCTCCGTGGTGGAGAGCTTTCGCTGGGATAAAATCGCCCCACAACTGAAGAATGACCGCGACGCTCCCTCGCATCTGGCTCACCTGCGCGGTGGTAATGACCATCGCCGTCTCGCTGTCTGCCGCGCAGACCGCTTCGGATCCTCTCGTCGCTCTTGACATGAACATGTCGGCGGCTGAGGACAGCCTGCAGGCAGGCGAGCTGCAAATGGCGGAGAGCCGCTATCGTTCGGCGCTCGCCGCCGGCTGGATGCTGATGGGCGCGCTCAGGGTTGCCGAGCGCCGTCTACCCGACGCGCGAGACGCGTTCCTGCGGGCGTCGACGTCCGCGTCTGACGCGAATTTGGCGCTGCAATCGTTGGCTGTCGTGTACTTGCAGATGGGCGACGCGGCGAGCGCCGTCGCGATTCTCACACGTCGGGCCGGCGCGAATTCCAGCGACGTACGGAATCGTCGGCTACTGGCGCAAGCGCTTATTGCCAACGGTCAAGCCGAGGAGGCTGTCCAGGAGCTGGAGGAAACGGCACATGCGCGCCCCGACGATCCGGAGATTACCTACGCGCTCGCGTCGGGGTATCTACGGCTGAAGAAAGTCGATGCCGCGGAGCGCCTGTTCGGCGAAGTCGCGAAGGCGCGGCCGCTGCCCGAGACATATGTATTGATCGGTCGGACGTACCGTGATGCCGGCCAATACGATCGAGCCCGCCGCGCGCTCGCCACGGCGCTACAGATGGATCCACGCGTCCGCCGCGCCCACTACTACCTTGGTACCGTCGCCGTGATGGCAGATGGCGTGACTCACCTCGATGACGCCATCGCCGAGTTCCAACAGGAGCTGCGCCTCGCGCCGAACGATGCACCGACGAACCTGCGCCTTGGCATGGCGCTGGTCGAAGCGCGGCGAGACGCCGCTGCCCTGCCTGCGCTCGAGGCCGCCGTTCGAGCCGAGTCCGCGCCGCCAGAGGCGTTTTACTACCTTGGGCGTGGCCAGCTCGCGCTGAATCGCGTGACGAGTGCGGTGACGTCATTGCGGCGCGCGCTGGAGCTCGCGGCCGCCTCGCCGGAGATCGATGACGGCCGGCTGCGAAGCATCCATTATCAGCTCGCGCTGGCGTTGCAAAAGCTCGGCGCAACTGAGGACGCCGCGACGCACTTCGCCGAAGCCGAACGCTTTTCGGCCCGGCTGCTGGCGACGGAGCGCAACCGACTCGGCCGGTATCTCGCCGACGCTCGGGATCCCAACGAGATGGTCCCGTTTGCGCCGGCCCTCGATACGTCTTCATTCTCCGGGCTCACGGCGGAACAACGTATCGACGTGGAGCGCCGGACCAGGACCGCGCTCGCGCGCGCCTACGTGAACCTTGGCGTCATGCAGGCGCAGAAACAACGATTCGCTCGGGCGGCCGAGTTCTTCGAGCAGGCCGTCGGCGTCGATGCCGACTTTCCCCAGGCGCAGTACTCACTCGGCGTCGCGTACTTCAACTCGCAGCAGTACGACAAAGCCCTGACGCCCCTCTCGCACGCGCTGGACGTGGATCGTGCGAGCACTATCGTCCGACGCATGCTCGCGATCGCGTACCTCAACACCGAGGCGTACGAACAGTCGGCCGCGCTCCTCGCCGAAGATCCGCAACGCGACGCCGATCCCTCACTGCAGTACGCGTACGGCCTCGCGCTCGTGCGGAGCGGCCGCGCCGCGGATGCCGAGACAATCTTTTCGCGCCTGCTGGCCGAGCATGCCGCGCGCCCTGAAGTGAGCGTCGTGCTCGGCCACGTGTACGCGCAGCAGGGCAACTACGAGGCCGCGGTCGACGCACTCCGGCGCGCGCTGCAGCTTCAGGCCGATGTCGCCGACGCGAACAGCGCGCTCGGGCTTATTTATCTCAAACAAGGAAAGCTGCCCGAGGCCGAAGCCGCCCTTCGGGCCGAGCTCACGCACCAGCCCGCCGATGCCAACGCGCGTCACACATTGGCGACTGTTCTCGATCTCGAAGGCCTTGGAGATCGGGCGCTTGTCGAAGCGCGCACCGTCGTCAAAGCCAAGCCGCAGTTCGCCGACGCGCGGTATCTCCTCGGGAAGATCCTGCTCGCACGCGGCGCTGCCGATGAGGCGGCGATTCACCTCGAAGCGGCCGCGCGCATCGCGCCTGATGACGCGAACGTCCATTACCAGCTCGCGCGCGCGTACGAAAAACTTGGACGCGGCGAGCTCGCCGAAAAAGAATTCGGGATCTACCAGTTTCTCAAAGACAAACAGCGAGGCAAGACGCGGTGAAGGTGCCAGGGTTCCTGCTCACGATCGTGGTCGCAATGACCGTCGCCGTGGTTGGGGCTGCCTCGCAGGGACCGGCCGCCACGTCGCCGTCGGTAAACGAGCTGCTGCAGACCGCGCGTCGTCAGGTGCAGGCAGGCGATGCGTCCGCCGCGCTCGAATCGTTGCGGAGCGCGCGCGCCCTTGCGCCCAATTCGGAGGAGGTATTGAGCGCGCTCGCGCAGGTCGCGCTCGCTGCGCGGATGCTGTTGCCCGCTATCACGACGCTCGACACGCTGACGCGGATGTGCCCGACGGTGTCACAGTACCACTACCTGCTCGGCGTCGCGCTGATGGAAGCCGGCGACATGCTGGCGGCGGTCGAATCGCTGCGGCAGGCGGACCGGCTCGAACCCGAACGCCCGTTGACGCTGATCGCGCTCGGCCTCGCGCAGAACAGTCGCAAGCAGTACGACGACGCCAGGCGCGCGCTGATTCACGCGCTCGACCTCGAGCCTGACAACGTCGATGCGCTGGCAGCACTCGCCGAGGCCGAAGCCGGCGTCGGCGAGCTGGCGCCGGCCGAAGACCACGCGCGGCGCGCGCTCGCGCGTTCGGACACGCACCCGACCGCCAATCTGGTCATGGGCATTGTTCTGATGAAGCGCGAACGGTACGCCGAGGCGCGTGACGCGCTCAGCAAGGCGATCGCCGCGGATCCGGGTTCGTCGGCCGCGCATTATCAACTGAGCCTCGCGTACGCGCGACTGGGCGACGAAGCGAACGCGCGAAAGCACGTGGAGATGTACCAGCAGAAGCTGCGCGAGGCCGAGGACCGGATGAAAACGCTGCGCGCGGCCACGCCCGGCGAGAGACCGCGGTGATGCGTGCCGTTTTCGGTCCGCTCGGCGCCCTGCTCGCTGCCGCAATGACGCTCGCCGCGTCCCAGCCGGTCGTGTTTCGCGATATCACCGCCGAAGCCGGGATCACGTTTCAGCACCACGCCGCGCCCGAAAAGAAATACATCGTCGAGTCGATGGCCGGCGGCGTGGCGCTGTTCGACTACAACAACGACGGGCTGATCGATATCTATCTTGTCGACTCGCTGACGGTTGACACGGCGAACGATCCGAGGGCGGCGCGCAGCGCGCTGTATCGCAACCTGGGGAACCGGAAGTTCGAGGACGTCACCGACACGTCGGGTCTTGCGCATCCCGGCTGGGGCATGGGCGTGTGTACGGCCGACGTGGACGGCGACGGGTGGGAAGATCTGTACGTGACGGGCCTCGGCAAAAACCGTTTGTATCGCAACAATCACGACGGCACGTTCACCGATATCGCGGAACAGGCCGGCGTCGCTGGCGGAGGATGGTCCACCGGCTGTGGTTTTGCCGACTACGACCGCGACGGCCGACTTGATGTGTTCGTCAGCCGCTACGTGAAGGTCGATCTCGATCATCTGCCGGAGTTCGGCAAGGACAAGACGTGCGAGTACCGCGGTATTGCCGTGCAGTGCGGCCCGCGCGGACTGCCGGGCGAATCGGATTTTCTGTTTCACAACGACGGCAACGGCCGCTTCACCGACGTCGCGAAACAGGCGGGCGTCTCCGATCCGAATGGGTACTTCGGTCTCGGTGTGGCCTGGTTCGATTACAACGGGGATGGCTGGCCCGACTTGTACGTCGCGAACGATTCGACGGCGAATTTTCTCTACCGGAACAACGGTGACGGCACGTTCAAGGAGGTCGCGTTCCCGGCGGGAGTCGCGGTCAGCGAAGACGGCGCTGAACAAGGCAGCATGGGCGTCGCGCTCGGCGATTATCTGAATACCGGCAGGCTGAGCATCTTCGTCACGAATTTCTCCGAGGAGTACAACGATCTGTACCGCCATGACGGGGATCACTTCACGGACGTGTCGTTCAGCTCGAAAACGGCGCCGAGCAGTCTCCCGTTCGTCGGCTGGGGCACGGCGTTCGTCGACTACGATAACGATGGGCTTCTCGACCTCATCGTCGTCAACGGCCACGTCTATCCGCAGCTCGATAAAGTCCGGCTCGGCGCGTCCGCTGGCTATCGGCAGCGGAAGCTTCTGTATCACAACCGCGGCAACGGCACGTTCGACGAGGTCGCCGCGCAGTTCGGTCGCGTGATGATGGACGAGCGCGTGGGCCGGGGGCTCGCGGTCGGCGATCTCGACAACGACGGCCGCCTCGACGTCGTGATCAACAACCTCGATGGCAGTCCCGAGGTGCTCCACAACGAGCTTGGCGATCGCGGCAACTGGCTCCTGGTGAAGCTGACCGGGCCGCGCGGCAATACCGACGCAATCGGCGCGATCGTCACCGCGCGCGCCGGCACCGTCACTCAGACACGCGTCGTGC
>MNEX01000120.1 GCA_001917905.1 Acidobacteria bacterium 13_1_40CM_65_14 | reverse complement strand
TTGCGATCATCAGAGCCTCCTTCTGGTTTCAGCGCCTGAAGGAGCTTAATCGCGCGGTCCGCTCATAGTCTCTCCGTTCTTCTCTGTTGTCTTTACACCGAAAGTGAAAATCGCATTAAACCCTTCGCGCTACACAGACGGTCGCACCCGCGAATAAGACGATACCGAGGACACGGCAGCGAGCAGCACATTCGGCCGTGCCTGCGATCGCCGCGCCGGAGAAAATGATACCGTTGTCGGGATGTGCGGTATCGCTGGTGAGTTGAGGTTCGACGGCGCGGCAGTTCCTGAGGCGCGACTGGTCGCCATGCGCGATCAGTTGGTGCATCGAGGTCCGGACAGTACAGGAACGTACCTCGCGCGCGGCGACCGCATGGGCCTCGGCTTTCGACGGCTGCGTATCATCGACTTGACGCCGAACGCCGGCCAGCCGATGACGAACGAAGACGGTTCGGTGCAGCTGGTCTTCAACGGCGAAATCTACAACTTCCTCGATCTTCGGAAAGGGCTGATCGCGCGCGGCCATCGCTTCCGATCGCGAAGCGATACCGAGACGATCGTTCATCTCTACGAGGAGAAGGGCGCCGACTGCATCGCGGACCTCGACGGCATGTTTGCGATCGCGATCTGGGACGAGCGATCCAGGCGTCTGCTGCTCGCGCGCGATCGCGCCGGGAAGAAGCCGCTGTTCTACTGTCGATCCGATCGCTTCCTGGCCTTCGCGTCGGAAATCAAGTCGTTCTTCGCGCTTCCCGACATGGTGATGGAGCCCGATCCGGAATCGGTCCCGTACTACTTCATTCACGGGTACGTGCCCGGCCCCGCGACGTTCTACAAGCACGTCCGTCAGCTCGAACCGGGCACGTTGACGATCGTCGATGCGGATGGCCGCATGGCGACGCGGCGTTACTGGCAGATCGAATTTCCGCGGGCCGCGGATGTGAAACCGATACCGGCGCACGAGGCCGCAGCGGGCGTGCGGGAGCGAATGGCGCGCGCGGTCGAGCGCCGGCTAATCAGCGACGTGCCGCTGGGCGCGTTCCTCAGCGGCGGCATCGACTCCACGATCGTGGTCGGCCTCATGAGCCGGGTGATGGCAGCGCCCGTCAAGACGTTCAGCATCGGCTTCGAGGGTGATCCTGCGTACGACGAGACCGCGTACGCGCGCCTCGCGGCGGAGCGGTTCAAGACCGAGCACACCGAGTTCCGCGTGTTGCCTGCCTCCGGCGATCTGATCGACACGCTGATCTGGCATCACGACGGCCCGTTCGGCGACTCGTCGGCGGTGCCGACCTACCTCGTCTCGAAACTGGCGCGCGCGCATGTGACCGTGGTGCTGACCGGCGACGGCGGGGATGAGCTCTTCGCCGGCTACCGGCGGTTCTGGGCGGCGGTGCAGGCCGAGCGCGTGCCGCGCATCGCGGCGCGCGCCGGGGAAGCGCTGTTGTCGCGCCTGGCCGCCCGACGCCACGAGCGGCACTGGCTGACCGACGCCCAGCGCTTTCTCCGCGCGGCGCGCGCGACCTTCGAGGAGCGCATGACGCTGTTGAACGCGCTGTTCTTCGAGGATCTGCGAGATCTGTTGCGGCCGGAGTTCGCCGCGACGCTTGGTCCGATCGACCGGCTCCGTTACCTTGCGGGCGAGCGTGCGCGGATGGAGGGCCGCTCGGCTCTCAGCCGGCTGCTGCACGTCAACTTCACGTCCTATCTGGCCGACGATCTCCTCGTGAAGGTCGACCGGTGCACGATGGCGAGCTCGCTGGAGGCGCGATCGCCGTTTCTCGATCGCGAGCTGATCGAATACGTCGCGGCGCTGCCGGATCGATTCAAGCTCGACGGCATGCGAGCGAAAGCGATTCTTCGCGAGGCGTTCGCCGACCTGGTGCCCGCGGCGATCGACCGGCGCACCAAGATGGGGTTCGGTGTGCCGCTCGGCGCCTGGTTTCGCGGCAGCCTCCGCGATTACCTGCGCGACCTCTTACTGGCGCCTGAGGCGCGCTACCGCGAGATGTTGTCCGGCCCATTCGTGGAAGACCTGGTGCGCCGTCACCTCGCAGGCCGCGCGAACGTCGCGCCGCAGTTGTGGAGTGTGATGTGCTTCGAGCGCTGGCTGCAGATGCTGCCGGACTGGCGGCGCGGTTCGGGCGCGCGTGAGCTGCGTGCTTCGCTGGCGTACTAACCAAGCTAACGGTCTAGACGCAACCACGAAGGCACGAAGGCACGAAGAAAATGCTTTCGTGTCCTAGAGGTTCTTCGTGTCTTCGAGTCTTCTATGTTGCATTTCTTCATGGTTGCGTCACCGAGCTTCAAACCCATTCTGTAGGGGCCGACCCATGTGTCGGCCCCGCGGCGGACACACGGGTCCGCCCCTTCGAATGAGGTTTTGAAACGGTTGCGCCGCGACGAAAAAGGCTCGCGACGCCGCAGACGGCCAGCGCACACGCGATGGGCATGACGTGCACGGAGAATCGTCCCGGATATGTCCAGCCGCGGGCGATGAACGCGCCCGCAATCGCCGCGAAGAAGAACAGCACCGCCGCCGCCGGCAGATCGCGGAACCGCGGTACGCCGAGGACGGCGAGCACTGCGACGACGGCGCCGATGAGAACAGGCGACGCATAGACGTCGAATCGCGGCGGATCGTTGACGGTAAGGACAAGCAAGACGTTGTGCCCCATCCAGTACGCCACGGCGCCGAGCGACATGCCCGGCTGCCAGATTGCCACGATGTAGCGCTGTGTGCCGTGGAAGACGCTGAAGACGCCTGTGTAGTGCCAGGTACGCCACGCAAAACACAAGAGGCCCAGTCCGATCACGGCAGGCACGGCGATCGCGGTTCGCCATGAGACGCGCGACCACCACGATTTCCACGCCAGGGGCCGAACCAGCGCGCGGACGGGCACGCGCAGAGGCAGCGCGAAGACTGCCACGCCGAGCGCCATCAGCAGATTGTTCAGGCGCGTATAGAACGCGAGGGTGCCGAGCACGCCGGCCGCAATCGCCGCGCCCGTGCGGCGGTCGCGGCTAGTGGACCATCTGTTCGAAACGTAAAGCGGCCGTTCCGTTGGAACGGCCGGCAAACCGCGATTCAAGGGTTGACGTGATCCCACTACCTTCAGTTGACGCGCGCCGCTAGAAATCGCGCAGAGCGCGGCCATGCTGACGAGGCCGGCCGACGCGATTTCGCCGAGGCCCCGTCCGATGAGATCGCGCGCGCTCGACAGGACGAACACCCCGAGCGGTGCGGCCGCCGCCACGACGCCCCAGCGGAACCCGGCGAACGTGCGCGTGATGCGAAAGCTGAGCAGACTGCCGGCGAGGAGACACGCGCCGTCCCAGTACCATTCGCCAACGCTCGAATCGCCGAACACGAGATGGAGCAGGCCCGCGATCCACCGGTAGAACGGCTGGAAGTAGAACGTCGGTGTCCCGCCTTCGAGCCAGTAGCCCTGCATGACGATGCGATACGCGTAGCGCTGGTACATCCAGTAGTCATTGCCGAACTCGTACAAGACCCACCGCCCGATGGCTGGCGCCGCGCACACGACGACGAACGTCAGCCACGGCACGCCAATGAGCAGGAACGCGCCGAACAGATTCCGGAGCCGCGGCGGTACGGGTACGAACACCGCGGCGGTCAACGCGACGATCGCCCACCGCGCCGACATCACCTGATCGGTCACGATGAGCCACGCGATGATCAGCGACGCGCCGGTCGTCCATGCGAAGACGGCGACGTGTCCGACGCGTGCGAGCGCGGATGCGATCCAGGCGGACAGGATCAACGCGGTCACGCCCAGTGGAATCCACCGCGCCCACGACCGAACGCGCAGAGACGCGATCGAAGGACGCTGCACCGTGGCGCTGACATTCGACCACAACTCCGCGCCGTTCCAGCGCGGGACCAGCCTCCAGCGCGTACCCGTCAGCGTGCCGTCGATGGCAACGTGATGAACACCTGGCGCGAGCTGCACTGGCAACGCCGACAGCCGGCCGTCGATGGCGATCGCGGTCTGCATGCCCGGGCCGACATCGATGTCGAATGAGCCCGAGCTCGACGGGCTGAGGTACCCCCGCACGTGCATCGCGATGGTCGCCTCGGGCGGAAGATCTTCTGGAGCGGGCCAGCTGTCGTTCGGAGGGGGCAGGTTGAAGAACCACACCGGGAACTCGTGAAACTCGGAGTAGGAGCGGGTCATGATCGCGGAGCACGCCGGATCGGCTGCACGCCAGTCGGCGCGCAGGTCCCACGCGTGCGGCGCACCCTCCGCGTCCTTCGCGTATGGTCGCGATGGTTCGAACCGCAGGCACCAGCCGTCCTGGACGAACAGGACCGTCGCGCACGCGCGCCACACCAGCAGCGCGACGATGCTCGCGCGCGCGAGTCGTGTTGCGAGGAAACGCGAGTGAAATACCCACAGCGCCGGAAAGATCACACCGACGAGCACCGCTTCGGCGGTGCGATCGAGCGGTACGCCATCGAACGGCCCGCTCAGGTGATCGGGCCAGAGCAGCGCAGCCGCCGCCAGCAGGCCCCACATCTACTGGACCGTATGAGCTGAATGAGTACTATTCACAACGAGCCTTCGACCGCAGTTTTCGGGCCGCGACAACCCGGGGTCCCCGCCGCGCACGCCTGCGCGGTGGGGTGCGAGCGCGGGGTCCCAGTAGGAATTCGGGAAGAGACACGCCATTACCGCCTTTTTCTCGTCGGCCGCGGGCTTGATCCGCTGAGCCGATCAAACACAATGGACACAAAGGACACAAAGGGAAACGAACAATTCAGCGACGCTACACCGAATCGAAACCCGCTCTAGATCACCGCTCGAGCTCCGGCAATGTAAAGGGCGGGTTGCCACGTCCGGTCCACTTTCAGGTCGATTCGTTTCAGTTTGGCTGGCGGGGACATCTCGGGTAGTGCAACCACCAGCGTCGTCCAGGAATCTCCCACCCTGGTCCGGCCCAGCAGGACGCCGCCGGAGGCGACCTCTACGCCCATCGGCGTGATCGCCCGCCGATCGATCGGCACTCGCGCGGGCACGGACACGCGCGTCACATCGGCGGGGACGAACAGACTGGCGTAGCCCTCCGTCCAGCGGAATCTGCGGCCGTCCTCCGCCGTTTCCCATTCGTACAAACCATCCACGACCGTCGATCGCGGCGGTTCGACGGGACCGCGCGCGACTCTGACCGCAGCCGCTCCGACGATGGCGGCGGCAGTGAGCGCGGCCACGGGCCAGAACTTCCGTCTTCGCGCACCGGCCTGAGGGTGATCGGCGAGCGGCGCGGCATTCATCAACGATGATTCGGCCAGTCCGAGCGCGAGCCCGAACTGAATCCAGAAGGAAAACGCGACCTCGTTGACAAGCAACGGATGTGAAGTGAGACAGGTGATGAGCAGCGCCAGCACGCCGGCGGCGGCGCCGAGCAACCGCGGATCGGCGACGCGTGCGAGCGCTCGTGCGATGACGAGCGCCGCCGCGGCGATCCAGATCAAAAACAAGGCGATACCAGGGATCCCCAGCTCCGCCGCGACCTGCAGAAAATAGTTGTGTGCGTTCTCAAACCCATAGATCCACGCCATCCGCGGGCTGAGAAACAGCGAAGACGTCTGATAGTACTGTCCGATTCCCACGCCTGACAGTGGGCGCGCGGCAATCATCCGGAAGCTCGTGGCGTTGAACTGTTGCCGAAATCCGCCGCCGCGGAACGTCGGATCGCGTTCGAGCAGCTTCGCCCGGCCGAAGCTGGCGCCGATGCCGACGACCAGGACCATGCCGAGCGCCGCGATGCGGGCGCGCCGGGTCCAGTGGCCGCTCCGCACCCATGCGGCCGCCAGCGCCGCCGCGATGGCGGCGGCCGCGATCGCGGTGCGTGACTCGGAGAACCACAAACCAACGGCGTTCGTCACGACCAACGCCATCCAGCCGGCGCGCGCTCGACCGGACGCTCGTCCCGCCATGCCCAGCGCGAGACAGACGAGCATCGCGAAGTACGAGCCGGCGGCGTTGGGATCGCCGACATGCGCCACGCGGTAGCCGAGCCGCGCGTAGCGCTCCACGAGCGTCGCAGGACCGATGTCGCGCCAGATGAGCACGGCGAGGGTGGCCGCCGCCGCCCCCGACACACAGAGCGTTGCCGGCAGCGAGACGGCGATTGACGGCCGCAGCCGAAACACGAACAGCGTCGCGGCTGCGAGCGCAAGCCCTTCGAGCAGCCGTGCGCCTTCGATGACGCCGACGCGGTCCGGATAGATGTAGTACGCCTGCAGCAGATCGCGGGCGGTTTGCGGCAGCAGACCAGGATACTGCGCGAGCGCGAACGCCGACGCGGCGATCGAGCACACCACGGTCAACGCCAACAGCCAGCCCGCCGCCGCCATCGCGGACGGTAGCGCGGGCCCGCGCGGATCGAGGCGTCCCCTGAGCAGCCATCCGGCGAGGAACGCCAGGACGATCGCCTCACTCATTCGGTACGGCACGCCGAGTAGCGTCTGGAGCGTGGCGCCGAACGGCGCCAGCAGCGCGGTCGCAAGCAGACCGGCGGCTGGCGAGGCGAAGGCGAGTGAGGCGACGCCGCCGACGAGGAGCTTGAGGCGCCACGGCGTCCACAGGATCAGGACCGCCGCCGTGCACCAGAGTGGAAAAGCCGCGAGCGCGAGGCGGACGCCTGCCGAGCGCCAGATCAATGCGGGACGTGCGCCACGTCCGCGCTTGATCGCGTCGCGCAGCGGGATCGTTGATGGCATGCGTCCACGGTGAGGTCGGCGGGAAACTGCGGGTATTCTAACCCACGGCCGTCGATCAGAAGCGCCAGCCGGCGCTCGCGTTGTCGCGGACGACGCGCATGAGGTGCGGGGTGGCCTTCGTCACGAGCGCTCGCATCAGCGGGGCCGCCAGCCAGAGGTACACGCCGCCGCAGTACCCCATCATGACGAACGCGTTCGTACCCGGCCGCCAGTTGGTGACGAACGGATACCACAACGCGCTGAACTCGGGCACGTACCAGCACAGGAATTCCAGTTCCGTCGTGCACGAATGAATGAGGTCCGACTGGTCGAATCCCGCGCCACTCAGTCCCACCCATGCCGACAGCGTCAAGACGCTGAGCGTCGTCGCGACGGCCGAGACGGGCAGCCGATCGACCTGGTGCAGGCGAACGGCGATCGCGAGTGAGGCCGGAAAGCACGCGAACAGAAAAAACCGCGGCCCCCAGAACCATCCACCGAACCAGGCCCACCAACTCGCGTACACGAGAATCATCCCGGCGAGAAACCACAGCCAGAGGCGGTGCACACCGTTGAGCTCATCGCTCATCCATTCACGCGGCATCAACAACAAGCCTGGCGCGAAGAACAGAAGTCCCTTGCCAAACGACAGGAACACCGAGAGCAGCCCGAAGAACAGGGGATAACTGAAACCCGTGAGGCCTGAGTACGGCAGGACGGTGCGCGGCCCGTGATTACCCTGGTAACCGGTCCATGTAGGATGGCCGCGGCGCATCCACGATTCGAGCAGCCACAGCGCCACCGTCAACGCAATGACCAGGAGGTGGCGAAGGCGTCTGGTATCCCAGACGTGCCGGATCGTCGCAAGCGTCAACCCGAGGAGCGTCGCCGGCATGTTCGCGACGCCGAGCGTCACGGCGGACCACCCGAGTCCCGGACGGCCAAGCCGCACCGCCCACAGCCCGACAGCGACCATCACCGAAGAAAACACTTCGGTGAAGTAGCCGCGCAGGTGGTTGGGAAACATCGACGCGGCCAGCAGCACGAGGAAGAACTTGCGTCTCAGCCCCGCGTCGATGCGTCCTCGCGTCATCAGCCACATGACGAGCAGACCGGCGGCCAGCACCGTCGTATTGAATCTCGCGCACCACCAGTCGGGCGTCATGGCGAGCTTCCCGGCGAGATACAGCGGAGCCGAGAACAGCGGGCCGATGAACGAATAGGCCATCGGCGAGACCTTGTGCCACTCGACGAGCTCGGCCAGCGCCAGATAGCGGACCATCGCGTCGCTGATGATTTCGTGCGGAAGCACGAAGAACGACAGGAACAATCCAGCGACGATGAGGGCGCGTTCCGCCGTCGCGCGCCACGTGGTGATCATTGCGGGAGTTTACCCTCGCCAGATTATGATAGGCGGCGCGTCGCATGGATCACGCCTTCACCGTCGGCGTCGAGGAAGAATTTCAGATCGTCGATCCCGCCACATGGGAGCTTCGGTCGCACGTGTCCGAGCTCCTCGCGGAAAGCGCGCCTGCCTTCGGCGATCAGATCAAGCGTGAGATGCATCAGTCGATCGTCGAGGTCGGCACGAAGATCTGCGCGAACGTCGAGGAGCTGGCCGAAGAGATCATCCGCATCCGGCGCGATCTCTCGGATGCCGCCGAGCGCGTCGGTCTCCGCGTCGCCGCCGCGGGCACGCATCCGTTCTCGAACTGGATGGATCAGGTCCTCTCGCCCGGCGAGCGCTACCAGAACATCGTCGAGGAGATGGGACAGCTCGCGCGATCGCTGCTGATTTTTGGCTTGCACGTCCACGTCGCCGTGCCCGATCGCGAGTCGATGATCGCGCTGATGAACGAGGCGCGGTACTTCCTGCCGCACCTCCTCGCGCTGTCGACGAGCTCGCCGTTCTGGATGGGGCGCGACACCGGATTGAAATCGTTCCGCACGACCGTCTTCCGCCGGTTCCCGCGGACCGGCATCCCCGATCACTTCGGCTCGTGGAGCGACTACGAGGAGTACGTCAACCTGCTCATCAAGCTCCACTCGATCGACAACGCGAAGAAGATCTGGTGGGATCTGCGGCCGCATCCGACGTTCGGCACGCTGGAGTTCCGCATCTGCGACGTGCCGACGGCGCCGCGCGCCTCGATTGCGATTGCGGCGCTCGCGCAGGCGATCATCGTGAAGCTCTTTCGGCTCCGCGAACGCAATCTCGGATTCCGCCGCTATCACCGCGCGCTCATCGAAGAGAACAAGTGGCGCGCCGCGCGCTGGGGCATCGACGGCAAGCTGATCGACTTCGGCAAGCGGGAGGAAGTCCCGATGCGCCACCTCGCGCTGGAGCTCCTCGCGTTTGTCGACGATGTGGTCGACGGCCTGGGGAGCCGGCGTGAGGTGGAGTACGTCCAGAAGATTCTGAGCGACGGCACGAGCGCGGAGCGGCAGCTTCAGGTGTATCAGGCCACCGGCGATCTCCGCGCGGTCGCGCGGTCGCTCGTCGAGGAGACGCGCGAGAGCGTCGAGCAGTCAGCCCGCACGTATCACGTGTAGCGGCGTCCTCCGGAAGGTCACGGTCCGGCGCTAGACGGAGGCGCCCGCGGCCACACCGAGCCGAGGACACGTGAATCCGCGGCGAGGTGTCAGTGTCAGTTCGCGCTGAGGCGGCGGGGTCCCCAACGCGGCAGCCGCG
>MNEX01000243.1 GCA_001917905.1 Acidobacteria bacterium 13_1_40CM_65_14 | reverse complement strand
CTTAGCGGCCTTTGCGTTCACGTGATTTCTTCACATCCTCTAAAGGCGGACACTACGCGAGGCGACTGTAAAATGACGCGCGCGAATGGTCAATGACGAAGGCGTGCGACTCGACGTGTGGCTCGACGTCGCGTGCCTGTTCCGCACGCGATCCGAAGCGCAGAAAGCGAGCAAAGGCGGCAAGATCGAGGTCAACGGTCAGCCGGCGAAACCGAATCGGCATGTGCGCACTGGAGACGAGATCGAAATCAGCCGGCCGTTCGGCCGCAAGCAGCGGCTGAAGGTTCTGGGGCTGGCCGATCGGCACGTGCCGAAGACCGAAGCGCGTGCGCTGTATGAGGATCTCACGCCGCCGCCGACGGCTGAGGAAATCGAGACTCGCCGATTGGAAAGGCTGTATCGCGCGGCGATGACGCCGCCCAGAGCGCCGGACAAACGACAGCGTCGCGCCCTTCGAAAGCTCAAAGGGCGCGACGATTGATTAACCGGGGCTCTGCCCCGGACCCCGGCTCGATCGCTCGCGGGGACCCCTATGCCCCGCTCCGCTCCCTCGCAGGCGCGCCGTGCGCGCCTAATCACTTCTTCTTGGTCGCAGCCGTCGTCGCGGGCTTCATCTCGATCTCGGTCGCGATCATCTTGTAGTAGACCGTCACCTTGTCGCCGACCTTTGGCTTGCCGCCTTTCGTGTCGCTCGCAAGGTCGAACTGCCACGTCTCTTTCGCGCTCTTCTCGACGGTGAGCGTGCCGCTGTCGACGGCCTTGACCACCCCAGTGAATTGGTAACTCTTGGCCGCGGCATATCCGCCGGCCACGAACGCCATCACCACCAACAGGACGACAAGAACGCCGACATAGACACGCTTCATAGCTGTACTCCGATCTTTTCGAAAGATTCTTCCTTGCGGTCTTCGCGGCCTTTGCGCTGACGTGATTTCTTCACATCCTCTCTTTACGCAAGGGCGTGTTCTCGTTCGGTGTTACGCAACGGCGTGTTCTCGTTCCTGGTGGCGTCCGGCTTCAGCCGCACCTTTTGGCTGTGCTGCGCGTCGCGCGAGCTTCACCCACACACGCAGCACCTCGGCCACGCTCCACGCCTGGGCAATACATCCACGCGGCGTGAACGGCGGCTGCGCGTCGAACACCTCGCTGATCGATCCAATGCACGCATCGTCGAGGTGCGGGATGAAACCGTCGAGCGCGTGGCGCGCGCCGTCGAGGTCGTTCGGGTAGACCTTCAGCCACGCATCGACGAACGGACCAACCAGCCATGCCCAGACGGTGCCCTGGTGATATGCCGCGTCACGCGCGCGCAGATCCCCGAAGTAGCGCGACTTGTAGTCGGCGTCGCCCGGCGCCAGCGATCGCAAGCCGACCGGCGTCAGGAGACGATCACGAACGATGTTCATCACCGATTCCCAGCGGTCTCTGGCGAGGACCGGATGCGGCAGCGCGATCGCCAGTACTTGATTCGGCCGGCACTTTGGATCGGGTTTCCCCTCTGGCGTGTCGATGACGTCGTAGAGATAGCCGCCCTCGCCGTACCAGAAGCGATCGTTGAACGATCGCCGGACCTGTTCGGCGCGCTGCCCGTACTCGGACGGCTGGTCTTCGTGCTCCGCGGCCCAGCCTTCCATCAGCTTCAGCGCGTTGAACCACAGCGCGTTGATCTCCACCGGCTTGCCACGTCGCGGCGTCACGACCCAGTCGTCGACCTTCGCGTCCATCCACGTGAGCTGATAGCTCTCGGCCCCTTGCGTCAGCAGACCATCGCGCTCGTCGACGCGGATGCCGAATCGTGTGCCCCGCACGTGCCAGTCGACGATCGCTTTCAGCGTGGGATACAGGAGTGCGAGCGTCAGTTGATCGTCGGAGCACTCCAGGTAGCGGTCCATGGCATGGAAGAACCACAGCGTCGCGTCGGCCGTGTGATAGAGACCCTCTTTCTTGCCTTCGGGAAACATATTCGGAATCAGACCGTCGCGGACGTAGTGCGCGAACGTGCGAAGGATGTAGCCCGCTTCGACCTGTCGTCCGGTCGTGAGCGTCAGCCCTTCGAGGCTGATCATCGTGTCGCGGCCCCAGTCGGTGAACCAGTGATAGCCGGCAATCACCGTGCGGACTTCGTCGCCGAACGCATGCGCGCGCGCGACTTCGTCCGTCCGGCCGGCGGGCGTGATGATGAACTGGTCGGCTGCGAGCACGAGCTCCGCGGGTACGCCCTCGCGCGCCTCGGGCATCGCCTGCGCCAGCAAGCGCTGGCGGCGCCGGCGTTCCGCTTCGAGCGCCGTCTCCGTGTCCAGGACGCTGATCGTCTCGAACGTTTCGGTCGAGGCGACGAGCGAGGCGCGTCGGCGCGCGGCCAACGTCATGCGAAAGTAGCCGGGACTCCAGATGTCGCCCCGCGCCTGATACCCGCGGCTTTCTTCAATCGG
Source organism: Acidobacteria bacterium 13_1_40CM_65_14 (assembly GCA_001917905.1). Lineage (GTDB taxonomy): Bacteria > Acidobacteriota > Vicinamibacteria > Vicinamibacterales > CAVVIG01 > QHWF01. Next base: position 8,933 of record MNEX01000243.1, on the reverse strand, counting down.
GTAGAGGACGTTCTCGATGCGCTTCCCTTTCAGCGTGAAGGTCGCGTTTGGACCGCACAGCTTCAGACGAAGCGGCGGAAGACCGCTGCCCTTCAATTCGATCTCGTGTTCATCGCCGACCGCGCGGAACTCGTACGGCGCGCCGAGCGGCTCGCTCACCGGCAGCTCCTGCGCGCGGAAATTCACCGACGGCCGCAGCGCGAGCTCGATGTGATCGGCGCCCGAGACGAGCTCGTAAATCACATGCACGGTGTTCTGCATGTGCGGCAGGAAGACGCGCTTCTCGATGATGAGCCCCTCGACGTCGTAGCGCCATACGGGCAATCCCATCTCGAGGCGGAACTCGATGAGATAGCCGGTGCCGTGCGCATCGGCGTCGCTCGATCGCTCGCGTCCACCGACCTCGATCTTGCGGCCGTCGGGGAAGCGCACCTGCTCGGCGATGTGACTGAGCATCACCATGCGGCCGTACGGTCCGGGCAGCGCGGCGATGAGCAGACCGTGATAGCGGCGCGTGATCACGCCGCTCACCGTTCCCGACCCGTAGCCGCCGAGCCCGTTGGTCACCAGCCATTCGCGCGTGACGAGCGCTTCGGGATCGTTGGGATCGACGATCGGCCAGGGGATGCGACGGATCGGTTCTTTGATGCGCATGAAGCCTCACGCGGTGCGGCGAACTTTGGGCCAGGGCCGGTGCTGGCGGCGTGGACCCGGACTGAGCACGATCGCGCTCTCGCCCGGGATGCGCCAGCACTCGTCGGGAAACACCTCGGGCATGCCGCCGCCGCCGTAGACCGGATCCTCACTGGACCACAGCAGCCTCCAGTCGGTGCCGACGGGCGGCGCCAGCAGCGGCTCCGCGAACGAGTCGCGGCGCAAGTCGGCGCCGAGGTTGACGACGAGCACGTGATCGTCGCTGTGATCGGGCGTGAAAAACCGGAGCGTGAACGCGGACGGCGAGAGCACGGCGCCGTCCACACTGCCGAGCCGTGGCTCACCGAATGCCGCCGACTCGCGGCGCAGGCGCAGCAGGTCGGCGTGAAGCGCGTAGGCATGCGCGTGCGTCTCGCGCTCGCGCACATCGAGCTTGCAGCGCTCGAACGTGACCGGATCGCCAGGATCGTCGAGCGTGGCACGCCGCTCGAAATCGGCGATGCTCTTGAACTGCGTGAGGAATTCGCCGCGTCCCTTCCTGACCGCCGCGGCCAGCTCCGGCTCGAAGTCAGCAAAGTACAGGAACGGCGCGGACGAGGCGAACTCCTGGCCCTGAAACAGCATCGGCGTCTCCGGCATCAGCAGCAGCAGCGCAGTCATGGCGCGCCAGCGTCCCGGGCTCGTCAGCTCATGGCCGCGACGCCCACGCGCCGAGTTCGCCACCTGATCGTGATTCTGCAGATAGGCGACGAAGGCCGACGGCGGCAGACCCCATGACGGCGTGCCGCGCGGCTGCCGCTGCCAGTGATAGTGCTGCCCCTGGAAGAGGTAGCCGTACTTGGCCGCCGAGATGAATTCCTGCGGCTCGCCCCGCGTGTCGGTGTAGTACGCCTCGCCGTGTCCCGTCAGCGCGACCATCGCGCTGTGATGGAAGTCGTCGTTCCACAGCGCGTCGAGCCCATATCCGCCTTCTTCGATCGGCCGGACCAGTCGCGTGTCCTGCGGCTCGTTCTCCGCGACGAGCACCACCGACCGCTTGCCCGCCGCCTCACGCACCGCGCGGCCGATGACCGACAGGATGTTCTCCGGCGACTCGTCGAAAATCTGCTGCGTCGCGTCGAGGCGAAGCCCGTCGAGATGGAACTCGTCGATCCAGTACCGCGCGTTGGTCTCGAAGAACTCGCGCACCGGACCGGCGTCGGGTCCGTCGAAATTGATCGCATCGCCCCATTCGTTCTCGTATTTGTCCGTGAAGTACGCCGGCGAGAACAGCCGGAGATAATTCCCGACCGGTCCCAGATGGTTGTAGACGACGTCGAGCATCACCGCGATGCCGGCGGCGTGCGCCGCATCGACGAACCGGCGGAAGTCGTTGGGGCGTCCGTACAGATGCGACGGCGCGAAGAGATCGACGCCGTCGTAGCCCCAGCCGAAACGTCCTTCGAAGTCGGCAATCGGCATCACCTCGATCATCGTAATGCCGATGCGCGCGAGCTCGTTCAACTCGCGCGCCGCCGCCGCCCATGTGCCTTCGCGCGTGAACGTCCCGACGTGCAGCTCGTAGACCACCTGGCCTTCACGTCGCGCGCCCGTCCACTCGTCGTCGGTCCACGTGAACGCCCGCGGGTCGACAATCTCCGATGGTCCGTTCGGCCCCTCGGGTTGAAAGCGCGAGACAGGATCCGGCAGGAGACGATCGGCCGTGTCGAGGCGAAACTGATAGCGCATGCCAGCCGCCGCGACGAGGAGGCCGCTGAAGTACCCGCCGTCCTCCGCGTCAAGCGATGTCGCATCGCCCGACTGAAGCACGACCTCGACGCGATCCGCGGCAGGAGCCCACACGCGCACGTGGGTCTTGTCCCTTCCCAGATACTCGGCGCCTATTGGGAAGCGTCGTGTGACTGCGCGTGGAGCCGCCGGTAAGGCAGAGGAGGACGAAACGGCTGAGCCGGTCATGGAGTCGCTGAGCGAGAGTGCAGGATTAGTGCCGCCGCGTCGTCACCCCGTCCGGCTGTTCGTCCAGCATGCTGCGCACCTTGCGGGCGAATGTTTCAGGCGTGAACGGTTTCTGCAGGAACGCGGCGCCCGGTGTCAGATGCCGATGCATCGCCGCATGATCCGTGTAGCCGGACATGAACAGCACCTTCATCTTCGGCCGCACCTCGGCGAGCCGATCCGCCAGATCGCGGCCGCTCATGTGCGGCATGACGATATCGGTGACCATCAGGTGAATGGTGTCGGGATGGCGCTCGGCGAGGCGCAGCGCATCGAGGCCGTGCCGTGCTTCGAGCACGACATACCCGTGGCGGCGCAGGACCTCGCGCGCGAGCGCCCGCACGGCGTCTTCGTCCTCGACCAGAAGGACCGTTTCCCATCCTTTCTTCGCGCTGTCACCGCCCCGATCGGATGCGCGCGTGGAAGCGGTCGACTCCGTCGTCGGCAAATACACCTTGAACGACGTGCCTTGGCCCGGCTCACTGTACACCCAGATCGATCCGCCGCTTTGCTGGATGATCCCGTACACCGTCGCGAGCCCGAGACCGCTGCCCTTGCCCTGATCCTTCGTCGTGAAGAACGGTTCGAAGATGCGGGCGCGAGTCGCCGCGTCCATCCCTTGGCCGGTGTCTGACACCGTGAGCATGACGTAGCGTCCCGGCACGACCGACGGGTGCGTGCCGACGTAGCTGCTATCGAGCTCGACGGTCGACGTCTCGATCGTCAGCCGCCCGCCGTCGGGCATCGCGTCGCGTGCGTTGACCGCGAGGTTCACGAGCACCTGTTCGATCGACGCGGGATCGACCTTCACCGCCGGCAGACTCGGGGCGAGCGCCGTGACCAGCTCGACGTCTTCGCTGATCAACCGTCGCAGCAGCTTCTCCAGCTGCCGGACGAGCGCGTTGAGATCGACGACCTGCGGCTGGAGCATCTGCCGGCGGCTGAACGCGAGCAGCTGGCGCGTCAGCGCCGCCGCCCGCTCGCCCGCCGACTTGATCTCCTCGAGATCCTGACGCAGCGGATCTTCTTTGGGGATGTCGTCGATCATCAGGTTGCAGTAGCCGAGGATCGCCGTGAGCAGATTGTTGAAGTCGTGCGCGACGCCGCCCGCGAGCTGGCCGACCGCTTCCATCTTCTGCGCCTGACGGAGCTGTTCTTCGAGCTTGCGGCGCTCGGTGATGTCGCGCGCGTTGACGATGATGGCGCCGACCGACGGGTCCTTGAGGCGGTTGACGCCGACGGCTTCCATGATGCGCCACGTTCCGTCCGCGTGCTTGAAGCGCACCTCGGCGGCGACGGTCTCGCCGGGCCGTTGCAGCGCCTCGGTCATCCGGATGCCCGCCAGCTCGCGATCGTCGGGATGCAGAAAATCGAAGACCGACTGTCCCAGCATCTCGTCGGGCTTCCATCCCAGATGCCGCTGGGACGAGGCCGCGACGTAGGTGACCCGGCCTTCGGCGTCGATCAGAAACAGTGCGTCGGAACTGTTTTCGACGAGCGCGCGGAATCGTTCCTCGCTCGCCCGCAGCGCCGCTTCCGCCTGGTGCCGCTGTCTTTCCTGTGCGCCGAGCGCCAGGGCGTGCCGCACCGTTCGCTCGAGCGATTCGACCGAGATGTTCGTCTTGCTGAGATAATCGGCCGCGCCCGCCTTCATCGCCTCGACGGCGACTTCTTCGGCGCCTCGACCCGTCAGGACGATCACCTGCGTCTCGATCCCCTGCTGGCGCGCGTCGCGCAGCAGCGACAAGCCGTCGCGCGCGCCGAGCCAGTAGTCGAAGAACGCGACGTCGAACCGCTCCGCGTGCAGCGCTCGCAGCGCTTCGTCGTAGGAGCCGGCCGTCTTCAGCCTGGCGTCGCGCAGCGCGTCGCTCATGCGCAGGAACTCCACCACCATCTGCGCATAGTCCAGCGCATCGTCGACGACGAGAATCCGGATCGGCTCGGACATTCTCTATAGACCGTCAGGTCTGCGGGTCACCGTTTGAAAATACCGGCGATTTTGCTCCCGAGACCGCGGAAGAACCCTTCGATCGCGCGCGTCGCACGCTGCTTGAACGTGCCGCGATGGATCGGACAAAGGGCCGACGGCACCTTGTCGCCGTCTTTGAAGTATTCAGTGTAAGTCGGACATTCTTCGACCGGCCTGAGATACGACACGCTGCAAAGCTCTTCCGTGGTGATGCCCTCCGGCCGTCGGAAATCGGTCGACGGCAGCTCGCGCGCGGTGCGCTTCATGAAGTCGGCCCAGATGGGAAGCGCCACGCGCGCGCCGTACGCGTCGCGGCCGATGGACGCCGGTTGATCGAATCCAACCCAGACGCCGACGACCACCGACCGCGAGAAGCCGACGAACCACGCGTCGCGGTAGTCGTCGGTCGTGCCCGTCTTCCCTGCCACGACGCCGCGGACACCGAGCGCGCGCGCCGCGGCGCCGGTGCCGCGCTCGATGACGTCGCGCAGCATGCTGGTCATCTGAAACGCGACCGGTTCGCTGATGATGCGCTCGCGCTCGATCGGCCGGTCGAACACCTGGCTGCCGGACGCATCGAACACGCTGACGATGCCGCGCGGCCGCGCCACTTCTCCACCTGACGGAAAAATCGCGTACGCCGCAGTGAGATCGAGCGGCGAGACGAGGCCGGTCCCGAGTGCCAGCGACGCGACGTCGGGCAAGTCGTTCAGACCCGCGCCGCTGGCGAGGCGAATCACGGCGCGCGTCCCGACTTCCTGCTGAAGGTCGGCGGCCGCCGCGTTGTTCGATTCGAGCAGGGCGGCGCGCAGCGTCAGCTGATCCACCTGCTCCGCGTGCGCGTTACGTGGATTCCATTCGGGATTCTCCGGCGCCGACACGTGACTGAGATTCGACAGCACCGAGACGGGCGAGTACCCGTGCTCCAACGCGGCGGCGAACACGAACGGCTTGAACGCCGATCCCGGCTGCCGTTTGCTCCGCACCGCGCGATTGAACGTGCTGCGCGCGTAGTTGGCGCCGCCGACCATCGCGAGGACGTCGCCGTTCCCCGGGTCGATGGCGACGAGCGCCGCTTCGAGTCCCGGACGATTCAGGCGATTGAGACCGAAGGCCACCGAACGCTCGGCCGCCTCCTGCAGCGATGGACGAAACGCCGTGTGCACCTGCCAGTCCGGTGGATGGTCGCCGCCGAACTCGGCGCGGAACTGCTGCCGCAGGTATTCCTTCGCCCATCCGGCGCGCGCGTCGTTGGGCTGTCGGTACGGCTGAATCCGGGGCCGGACTCGGAGGGCCGCGTCCTCCTGGTCTTTCGTAATGAATTTCTGGTCGCGCATTTGGGCCAGCACGAGATGACTGCGCTCGATCGCGCCGTCGTAGTTGGACCACGGCGACAACGTCGACGGCGCGCGAATCAGACCGGCGATGAGTGCCGCTTCTGGCAGCGTGACGGCGCTCGCCGGTTTCCGAAACAGATGCTCGGACATCGTCTCGACGCCGTAGACCCCCGCGCTCAGATAGACGCGATTGAGGTAGAGCTCGAGGATCTGCGTCTTGGTGAGCTGCGCTTCGAGCATCACCGCGATCGCCGCTTCCTTCGCTTTGCGACCGACGGTGCGCACGTTCGACAGGAACAACGTGCGGGCGAGCTGCTGCGTCAGCGTGCTGGCGCCCTCCATCCGACCGCCGAATCGGATATCGCGGAAGACGGCGCGCACGACGCCGATCGGATCGACACCAGGATGGTAGTAGAACCGGCGATCCTCGACGGCGACGACCGCCTTCTGAAGATCGGGAGAGATGTCCGACAACGCGACATCGTGCCGCTGTTCGTCGAGCCGGAACCATGGCTGGCCGTCCGCGCCGTAGAACACCGTGTCGCCGACGCCACGGCCGAGGCGATGGACGGCGACCGCGTAGCGCGAGAGCCACCACGTCGAAACCGCTCCACCGATGACGAGGACCGCGATGAGCGAGACGGCAATCCATTCCGTCCACCGGCGCGGGCGCAGCAGGTTCAGATCTTGTCTCCTTCTTCTTCTTCCATCAGCAGCCGCGTCGCGGCTTTCTCAGAAGAGGTCCGCGCGCGTCGCTTTTCCTGCTGCCGCGCGTAGAGAAACGAGACGGCGAAGATCAGGACGATGAGCCCGAGCGACAGCCATTTCGGAATCTCGAAGTGAATGTAGCCGGCCGAATTCCCGTACTCGATTAGCAACTTCAGGCCCACCCACGCGATGATGATGAACGCGCCGTCGACCAGGGGCGGATAGCGCTCGACGAGCGACAACAACTGGCCAATGACGAGCCGCATCATGACGATGCCGAGGAGGCCGCCGGTCAGGATGACCCACAGCTTCGGCGACATCGCCACCGCGACGAGGATTGAATCAATCGCGAACACGATGTCGGTGAGCTCGACCTTCACGACCGTCGCCCAGAACGCCGTGAGTCCCAGCCACGGCTGAGCTTTCGGCGGCGCGCGGCGGTCGTCCGCGCTCCCTCTGCCGCCGAAGTGGTTGTAGACGAGATACAGCAGGTAGCCCGCGCCGACCAGCTTCACCCAGCCGACCCGAATCAAATACGCCGCGAGCAGCGTCGCGATTCCGCGAAAAATAAAGGCGCCGAGGATGCCGTAGCGCAGCGCCTTGCGCTGTTGGCGCTTCGGAAGACCGAGCACGAGGACCGCGAGGACCATCGCGTTGTCGGCGCTGAGGAGACCTTCGAGAGCGACGAGGAGAGCGATCGTGAGGAGATCAGCCGGTTGAAGCACCATTCTCAGTATGACGCAGCCAAACGGCGCGACGCGACGGCCCCGTGAGGAAACTTTGACTCGTACCGTATCAAGCCCTAGACTTGAAGCGGCGCAACTTTTGAAAGCAAGTCCATCGAGGATGGCGCTCGATCAGGATCTCTATTTCATCAGCGTCGCCGCTCGTATGCTCGGCATGCATCCGCAAACGCTGCGGAAGTACGAGCGGCTCGGGCTCGTCCAGCCGACGCGGACCATCGGCAGCATGCGCCTCTATTCCCGCGAAGAGCTCGAACGGCTGAAGCTCATCAAGCGCCTCGTCGACGATGCGGGAATCAACCTGGCGGGTGTTCAGCGGTTGCTGTCAATCGCCGAAGTCGTGCAGCGTCTCCGGCCGTTGATGCGAGACGAGGCGTTGTCGGCGCGCGACACGCGGCGGCGCCTCGTCCAGGAGCTCGACGAACTGAATCGCATGCTTGGCTTAGATTAGTGGAGGGTCTTCTCGAATTCAGTACCGGGCCGCTCCACTCGCACCCCACCGCGCAGGCGTGCGCGGTGGGGGCGGTCGAAGGCTTGTTGTGCGTATGACGCCATCAATTAATACGGTCCGCTAGGATGGACTTCAAGGACTACTACTCGACGCTCGGCGTGGCGAAGACGGCCAACGCCAAGGAAATCAAGCAGGCCTACCGGAAGCTGGCGCGCAAGCACCACCCCGACGTCAATCCGGGCGACAAGGCGGCCGAATCGAAGTTCAAAGAGATCAACGAAGCGTACGAAGTCCTCGGCGATCCCGACAAGCGCAAAAAGTACGACGAGCTCGGCGCGAACTGGCGCGCGTACGAGCAGGCGGGCGCCGCCGGCGGGCAGGGATTCGATCCGAGTCAATTCGGCGGATGGAATGTGCGCTACGGCGGCGGCGGACCTGGGGGCCAGGGCGCACCGGGTGGCGGCTTCCGGACGATGACCGAAGACGAGATGCGTGAGATGTTCGGGGATCAGAATCCGTTCTCCGACTTCTTCCAGACCTTCTTCGGCGGATCGATGGGCGGGCACGGCGAGGAAACGGGACGCCGCTCCGGGCGCGCGCGCGCGGCGCGCGGACCGCGCAAGGGGCGCGATCTCGAGCAGGAGATCGAGCTGCCGCTCGAAGACACCTACAGCGGGACGATGCGTCGGTTTTCCATCAAGCATGACGGCCACGCACGGACCGTCGACGTCAGGATTCCCGCCGGGGTCGGCGAGGGATCGCGCGTCCGCGTGGCCGGGGAAGGAGAACAAGGGTCAAACGGCGGGCAGTCCGGCGACTTGTATCTGCGAATCCGTCAGACGCCACATTCGCGATTCGAGCGCAAGGGCCGCGATCTCTACACGCGAGTACAGATTCCCTTGACGACCGCCGTGCTGGGCGGCGAGGCGGAAGTGCCGACGCTGTCCGGCAAATCGCTGCGGCTCAAGATTCCGCCGACGACGCAAATGGGACAGACGTTCCGGTTGAAAGGCCACGGAATGCCGGTGACCGGCAAGCCGGACGAACATGGCGACCTCTACGCGACGGTGGATGTT